>DAOTZA010000017.1:0-32659 GCA_034434515.1 Anaerolineales bacterium
GCCTGTGAATATGACGCCTCGGTACGAGCCGTCTTCAAAGCCCTCGAGGTGGAATTGCACGAACTTGAGGAGTGGAATTGTTGCGGAGCTTCTTCTGCCCACTGCGTGAATCCTGTGCTTGCCCTGGCATTGCCTGCCCGTAACCTAGCCCTCGCCCAATCGCTGGGGCATGACCTTGTTCTGCCGTGTGCAGCCTGCTTCAACCGGCATAAAAGCGCTGACTACGAATTGCGCCATGACCCCGACCGGCGGAGCGAATTGGAAGCAATTGTTGGCTTTCGTTATCAGGGCAATATTGCTGTCCGCCCCTTGCTTGAAGTGCTTACGATTGGCGTGGGGCTGGAATCGATTCGCGGGCGGGTGAAACGGCCATTAGGTGGTCTAAAAGCAGTTGCCTATTACGGCTGTTTGCTGGTTCGTCCACCTCAGGTAACCCAATTCGAGAATCCCGAGAACCCGCGCTTGATGAATCAATTGCTGGAAACCTTAGGAGCTGAAGCCGTTGATTGGTCGTATGCCACAGAGTGTTGCGGGGGTGGTCTCTCTCTCACCAAATCCAGCGCGGCCGCCCGCCTGGTGAATCGCCTGGCAGAGCGTGCCCGCGAAGCTGGTGCAGCCGCAATGGTTACCAGTTGCCCCTTGTGTCAGATCAACCTTGAGATGCGTCAGAGTGGAACGCAAAAGCTCCCTATCTTCTATTTTACTGAATTGATGGGGCTGGCATTTGGGTTACCCGAAGCAGAAAGCTGGTGGGGCAAACATTTGATTGATCCGCGGCCGCTGCTTGCGGAGATCAAATCGCTGCAACCAGCATCTGCTAAACGAGACTGGTAGTTGGGAAGTGAGCATGAACGCAGAAGAATTGATGAACCCTAACCCCACGAAACAAACGGTTGGTGCTGTTCTGGTTGTAGGCGCCGGCATTGGTGGAATGCAGGCCTCTCTCGATCTGGCAGAAGCTGGCTTTAAAGTGGTTCTGGTAGAGAAATCGCCGGCGATTGGTGGCATCATGGCGCAACTGGATAAAACTTTTCCAACCAATGATTGCGCCATGTGCATCATGTCGCCGAAGTTGGTGGAAGTCGGTCGCCATCTGAACATCGACATCTTGACCACCTCTGAAGTAGAAGGCATCGAAGGCGAACCAGGCAACTTCCGCGTTAAGGTGCGCCGTCGCCCGCGCTATGTAAAATTGGATGCCTGCACGGGCTGTGGGGATTGCGCAACCGCCTGCCCGGTGCCGCGGTCAGACGAATTCAATGGCGGGCTATCTCAACGCAAAGCAATCTACAAACCTTATCCGCAAGCCATCCCCAACGCCTATGCGATTGAAAAAACTGGCATGGCGCCCTGCCGCGATGCCTGTCCGATCCATCAACGCGCCCAGGGATATGTGGCATTGGTGCGCGAAGGCCGTTTTTTGGATGCCTATCGAACCATCAAGGAGGATAATCCTTTTCCATCCGTGTGTGGGCGAGTGTGCAACCACCGCTGCGAGGAAGCTTGTTCGCGCAATCAAAGCGACCAGCCGGTCAATATTATGGCGTTGAAACGCTTTGTCGCCGACTGGGTGTGGTCAAAAATGGACAGCGGCGAATTGAGCCAGGAGCAGATTCGTTGGACAAGCGAAGTCGAGCCAAAGGGTAAGCGCGTTGCCATAGTCGGTTCTGGACCGGCCGGTTTAACCGCAGCGCTGGACCTGGTGCGCATGGGGTATGCCGTGACGGTTTTTGAAGCCCTTCCGGTTGCAGGAGGCATGATGCGGGTTGGTGTGCCGGAATACCGCCTGCCCTACCAATTGGTTCAGCGCGAAATCGAGCAAATTCTTGCGGAGGGGGTTGAGCTGCGTCTGAACAGTCGGGTTGAAAACATCCCAGCCCTGCTGAAACAGGGGTATGATGCAGTGTTTGTGGCAGTCGGTGCCCATGGTGGCATCAAATTGCCGATTCCAGGCGCCGATTTGCCGCAGGTGACCGTTGCCACCGACTTTTTGCGTCAGGTTAGCCTGGAGGATAAGACCAAAATTGCCCAAAACCTCAAAGGGAAACGCGTTTTGGTGTTGGGCGGGGGCAATGTTGCCATTGATGCTGCGATGAGCGCAGTTCGTTTGGGAGCTGAGTGGGTTGGAATGTCTTGCCTGGAAAGCCGCGAAACCATGCCTGCCCACGATTGGGAAGTGCGCGATGCGGAAGAGGAAGGAATCGCAGTTTATCCCTCCCGCACTTTCAAAGAAATTACCCAGGCAGATGGAAAAGTCACCGGCGTGCGCTGTGTACAGGTCAATTTCAGGGGCTTTGTTGACAGTCGGCCTGATTTTGACGAAATCCCAAATACCGAGGAAGTCATCCCGGCCGACATGGTTATCTTTGCCATCGGTCAACGTCCGGAGCTGGACTGTTTGAACGGTGAAGTGGACACCGTGCGCGGGCGTTTCCTGAAAGTGGATGAGGAAACCCTGGCGACCAATGTGCCCGGCATCTTCGGCGGCGGGGACGCTGTGACCGGAACCTCTTTCATCGTCAATGCCATTGCCGCCGGGCACCGCGCTGCCCAATCCATCGACCGCTACCTGCGTGGGGAGCCGTTGGCGGTTGCCAAAACCCGTCCGCCAAAGGTGGAATTGAGTCCAACCGAGGTGGCGGCTCGTATGTTGGAGTCGCCGACAGCTCGTCAGGCGCGGGTAGAAATGAAAGCCCGTCCGGCCACGGTACGAAAGCTGGACTTTAATGAAGTTTATAGTGGCTTGACCGAAGAAGAAGCCCGCGCAGAAGCTGCGCGTTGTTTGAGTTGTGGCATCTGCTCGGAATGCCTGCAATGCGTTTATACCTGCCGCGCCAGGGCAATTGATCATAATCAGGTCGAAACATTTGAGGAAATCGAAGTTGGGGCGGTGATCTTGGCGCCCGGCGTTCATCCGTTGAGCGATCAGATTCGGCCTGAATACGGATACGGGCGCTACCCCAATGTGGTCACCAGCATTGAGTTCGAACGCATGTTAAGCGCCTCTGGGCCATTTGCAGGTGTGGTGCAACGTCCCTCCGATGGACGTCACCCTGAGAAGATTGCGTGGATTCAATGTGTTGGCTCTCGAGATAACGCCTGCGGGCAAGGGTATTGCTCTTCGGTCTGTTGTATGGTTGCGACCAAAGAAGCGGTTATCGCCCGTGAGCATGACAGCCGCATCCAACCGACCATCTTTTACATGGATATCCGCGCCTTTGGTAAAGGATTCGATGCCTATATCGCTCGCGCCGAAAAAGAGCAGGGTGTGCGCTATGTGCGCAGTATGGTCGCCAACGTGCGTGAAGTGCCCGGCAGCCGCAACCTGCGCGTTAACTATGTGACCTTTAACGCCGAAGGAAAACCCATTCCTCACGAAGAGGAATTTGACTTGGTCGTTCTTTCCGTAGGACTGAAACCCACACCAGAAGCGGTTGAAACTGCGCGGCGATTGGGG
This sequence comes from Anaerolineales bacterium, assembly GCA_034434515.1. GTDB lineage: Bacteria > Chloroflexota > Anaerolineae > Anaerolineales > UBA4823 > NAK19. The sequence goes on from DAOTZA010000017.1 coordinate 3,458, forward strand.
ATTGAGTTAAATGCATTTGGGTTTGCCGAATCGCCCCATTATCTCCCCACCCAGACAAATCGGGAGGGCATTTTTGTTGCCGGAGCGTTTGGCGAGCCGAAAGACATTCCCGAAACGGTCATTGAAGCCAGTTGCGCTGCTGCCCAGGCCTCGGCTTTATTAGCTAACGGACGCGGCACGCTCACCCGGCAAGCCGTTTACCCACCCGAGCGCGATATCAGCGGCGAAGAGCCGCGGGTTGGCGTGTTTGTCTGCCACTGCGGGATTAATATCGGCGGGGTTGTTAACGTTGCGGAGGTGGTTGAATATGCGCGGAACTTACCCGGCGTAGTTTATGCCGAGCGTAATCTCTACACCTGTTCCCAGGATACCCAACAAAAGATCGTTTCCAAAATTGAAGAACATGGTCTGAATCGCGTGGTGGTAGCCAGTTGTACCCCGCGCACCCACGAACCGCTCTTCCAGGATACCATCCGGCAAGCGGGATTGAATCCTCATCTGTTTGAGCTTGCCAACATTCGTGAGCAAGATGCCTGGGTACATCGGGCTACGCCAGATATTGCCACCCAAAAAGCCAAGGAACTGGTCGCTATGGCGGTTGCCAAGGCGCGCCGCTTGCGTCCCATCCAACGCGGTAGCTTTGAGGTGGCGCATCAGGCTTTGGTCATCGGGGGCGGTTTGGCCGGCATGACCGCTGCCCTTTCCATCGCTCGCCAGGGTTTCCCCGTTTATCTGGTTGAACGAGAAGCCGAGTTGGGGGGCAATTTGCGCCATATCTATGTCGGTTTAGATGGCACAGATCCGCAGCAACTGCTCTGCAACTTGATTGCTGCCATTCGAGATGAGCCGCGCATTAACGTGTTGACCCGCTGTGAAGTGGTTGAAACGCGCGGCTATGTTGGTCAATATACGTCAGTCATTCGACATGCCGACGCATCTTGCGAAGAAATCACGCACGGTGTCATCGTCGTCGCCACCGGTGGGCGCGAAATTCCTACTCGATTGTATGGTTATGGAGAAATTGGCGCGGTAATCACGCAGCGCGAACTCGAAAATCGATTGAAGGAAACGCAATCGACTCCCGAATCGGTGGTGATGATCCAATGCGTCGATTCCCGCGACAATGATCATCCGTATTGCTCCCGCATCTGTTGCACGCAAGCGATCAAGAATGCTCTGGAGATCAAACGCCGCTCTCCCCATAGCCAGGTCTATATCCTCTATCGAGATCTGCGCAGTTATGGTTTCCGCGAGGCCTATTACACCGAAGCGCGGCGTCAGGGGGTAGTCTTTTTGCAATACGATGCTGAGCAACCGCCACGGGTTGAAAAAAGTTCGGATGGCAAGGTGTGGGTACATGTGCTCTCGCAGCCAGAAGGTGAAGAAGTTCATTTGTGCGTTGAGCAGGTTGTTTTGAGTGTTGGCATTGAAGCGCAGCCCGGCAATGAAGCCCTGAGCCGCCTGCTGAAACTGCCTCTCACCGCGGAAGGATTTTTCCTCGAGGCGCACGTCAAACTTCGCCCGGTAGATTTCGCTGCCGATGGTGTCTATCTAGCCGGTTTGGCTCACTCGCCGCGCGCCATGGAGGAGACCATCGCTCAAGCACAAGCTGCAGCGGTGCGGGCGGTTTCTTTGCTGGCGAAGAAACAATTGACAGCTACGCCGATCATCGCCTCGGTCAACCCGCGCTTGTGCTCGGCTTGTGGATTGTGTGTTGAAGTGTGTCCCTATGGCGCTCGCCGTCTGCAGCCCGGCGCAACCGTTGCCGAAGTGGTCGCAGTATTGTGTCAGGGCTGTGGCGCTTGCGTAGCAGCCTGTCCTAATAAAGCCAGCCAGCAATTGGGTTTTGAGTTCTTGCAAGTTGCCGAGATGATTGATGCAGCTTTAAGTTGATTTTGCGTGCCAATTTGCAATCAAGGCAAGGAGTTGATGGATGACCGAAACGACCGAATTTGAACCCAAAATTATCGCTTTTCTGTGTAACTGGTGTACCTACACCGGTGCCGATTTAGCCGGTACCAGTCGCTTGCAATACCCCCCCAATGTGCGCATTATTCGCTTGATGTGCAGTGGAGCGGTTGATCCAATGTATGTGTTGAAAGCCGACTTAGCCGGAGCAGATGGTATTCTAATCGGCGGTTGCCACCCTGGCGATTGCCATTATCAGGAGGGCAACTACAAAGCTCGCCGGCGGGTGATTGCGCTCAAAGAAATCTTGAAGAGCGCCGGCTTCGATGAAGACCGCATCTGGTTGCGTTGGATCAGCGCCAGCGAGGGGGCTCGCTTTGCGGAAACGGTGCGCGAGATGACCGAAGCCATGCGGGCAAAAGGCCCCAACCCGATGAAAACGATGTGGGCGGTTTAATGCCTGAAATTGGATTTCCTCTGGACGAATGGAGATAAAGCAGAACCGATGAAAATCTCTTTACCCGTCGAAAATCATCAACCACTGGCAGCCTTGCAAGGCTTTTTAAAGAGCCTTTTGGAGAAAAACATTGTCGATGTCATCCTGACTCCCATGCGCACCCCTAGCGGTTCGGTGACCCCCGCCCTGGTCAGCGATGCGGTCTTACTGAATCAGGCTGATCCCCTTGCGCCTGTGTTAGCGGTCAATGCAGCAACCTGGGCAGGTAAAGTCAGCTTGCGCGAACCGCGCCCACGTCTGGCGGCTGTTTTGCGCTCCTGTGAGGCGCGGGCACTGGTTGAATTGACCAAAATGGCGCAAGCCAGCTTAGAAGACTTGTTAATTGTGGCCATTGATTGCGCTGGTACTTATACTCCTTCGACTTATTTGCGCAAACAAACCCAAAGCAAGTTGCCTTTGTGGATTGACCTCTATGCAGCAGTCCGCCAGCAATCTGAGATTGTAAATGCAGACCTGCGCCTGGCGTGTCAGATTTGTGAACAGCCTGTTTACGAGAACGCGCCGATTCGCGTTCGTCTGTTGGAGAGCGATTTGGAACAGACCATCTGGATCGAAGCACAAGACGAAATCGCCGAAAAGCTAGGCTGGCAAGGTACGGCGACAAATGGACGCTCGCCGCTGATCGACGCGTACATAGCCTCTCGAACGCAAGCCCGGGATCGAGCTTTTGCTGAAATCCGCACCCGGCTAGAGGGAGAAGAAGGGATTAGCGTCGTGTTTGCGGCTTGCATCCGTTGCCATAACTGTATGACCGTTTGTCCGATTTGTTATTGTAAGACGTGCGTCTTTAAGAGCCATGTTTTTGACCATGAACCAATGAAATATCTGGAATGGGCGCGTCAAAAAGGCGCTCAACGTATGCCTCCCGATACGATGCTGTTCCACCTCACGCGGCAAAATCACATGGCGCTTTCCTGTGTTGGCTGTGGAATGTGTACCGATGCCTGTCCGTCAGAGCTACCGGTCGGGTTAGTCTTCCGCGCCGTTGCCGACCGCTTGCAACAGACCTTCGAATATCTACCAGGACGCAATCTAGAAGAACCTTTACCACTCGTAACCTTCAAAGCAGATGAATGGACAGAAGTTGGAGAGTAACTTGAACGTTGATCCGCATATCGATAATCAAGGAGTGCGTATGGCTGAACGAAATGATCTGATCCCGATCTACATCATGGGGAAACGCTATGATGTACCCTCGAGTTTGACCATTATGAAGGCAATGGAGTATGCCGGCTACACCCTAATCCGCGGCGTTGGCTGCCGCGGCGGCTTCTGCGGGGCATGCTCGACCGTCTATCGCATAAAGGACGATCCGAAGCTCTACTTTGGATTGGCTTGCCAAACGGTCGTCAAACCAGAGATGTATTTGGGGCAAATTCCCTTCTTCCCGGCAAAGCGCGCCACCTACGACATTGCCCAACTGCAGGCGCAAGCCTCCACCCTTTTCCAAATCTACCCGGAGATTTTACGCTGCCTGGGGTGCGGTACCTGCACCAAAGCCTGTCCGCAGGAGCTGAATGTAAAAGGTTATATGGCGGCAGCGATGCGTGGCGATATCGCTGCGGTTGCCAATCTGTCGTTTGATTGCATACTGTGCGGTCTGTGCGCAGCGCGTTGTCCGGCCGAGGAACCCCAATACAATATTGCCATTTTAGCCCGGCGTCTCTATGGCCGCTATCTCTCGCCGCGCTCGGAGCATCTGCACCAGCGCGTTCAGGAGATTCAGCAAGGGGCGTTTGACCAGGCACTGGCTGAGTTGAAATCTATGGAGATCAATGCTCTCAAAGAACGCTATAAAGCTCGCCCAATAGAGGCGTAGGAGGTTGGCATGACCTATACCGCGGAACTCCTTGAACAAATTAAAATTGTCGAAGCCACGCGTCCGCAACGCTTGACACAAACCTTTCCGGCAATGCCCCTGGAAGAGCGCCAGGAATTACTTAAGAAATTTCATCCGGATTACATCGAATCAGGCATGCGTGAGGTGCGCATCGGCAGCTATAAAGGCAAGCGGATGCCAAATGAACTGGCAGATGTGATCGAAGGCCGACCCCATGTTGACCCCCATTTCGATTTGAGCAACCCTGATTTTGAAACCGATGTTTTAATCGTCGGCGGCGGTGGCGCCGGGGCAAGTGCAGCCCTCTTGGCGCAAGAGAACGGGGCAAAGGTCACCTTAGTTACCAAGCTGCGCTTTGGGGATGCAAATACCATGATGGCGCAGGGTGGCATTCAAGCCGCCGATCGAGCGGAAGATTCACCGGCTACGCACTACCTCGATGTGATTGGTGGAGGACACTTTACCAACTTCCCCGATCTGGTGGAAGCGTTGGTTAAGGATGCCCCAATTGTCATTGCCTGGCTGGAAAGCCTGGGAGTGATGTTTGATAAAACCCCTGACGGGGCGATGATGGAAGAACATGGCGGTGGCACCAGCATTAAACGCATGCACTCAGCGCGGGATTACACCGGCGCAGAGATCATGCGGGTTTTGCGGGATGAGGTGCGCAATCGTCCCAACATTGAGGTGATTGAATTCTGCCCGGCCGTGGAATTGGTGCTGGATGATGGCGGAGCCGTTTGCGGAGCCATCTTGATGAACTTTGAAACCGAGCGTTATTTCTATGCCAGAGCGAAAGTCGTTGTCCTGGCAACCGGCGGCAGTGGCCGCTTGCACTATCAGGGCTTTCCGACCACAAACCATTATGGCGCCACTGGCGATGGCCTGGTGCTGGCGTATCGGGCTGGCGCTGAACTTGCCTTCTTGGATACCATGCAGTACCATCCGACTGGGGCAGCCTTTCCTGAACAGATTTTGGGTCAACTGGTCACCGAAAAGGTGCGCGGTCTGGGCGCTCAACCGGTGAACGTCAAGGGCGAACAATTTGTCTATCCTCTGGAACCGCGTGATGTCGAGGCGGCGGCGTTCATTCGCGAGTGTAAGGAACGCAAGCTGGGGGTGATCACGCCGAGTGGGCAACCAGCCGTTTGGCTGGATACGCCGATGATTGATCTTATCCACGGGCAGGGCACCATTGAAAAAGCTTTGCCGGCCATGGTGCGTCAATTTAAGCGCTTTCACATTGACATGGTGCACCAGCCCATTCTGGTTTATCCCACCCTGCACTATCAGAATGGCGGGGTGAAGATCGATGCCGATTGCCACACGAGTGTACCCGGCTTACTGGTCGCCGGGGAAACCAGCGGCGGCGTGCACGGACGCAACCGTTTGATGGGCAACAGTTTGCTGGATGTGTGCGTGTTTGGTCGCCGCGCCGGCTTGACGGCTGCCCAACTGGCAAAAGAACGCCAACCGGGCAAACCGACCCTGGCGCACCTGGAAAGCTGGAACCGCGCTTTGGATGAGATTGGCGTCAATGGCACGGTTCGCTCGCCCATCTTAATCCCCAATTACACCCGCCGACAATGATATTCCCTTTGTGTTGATAGTTTGCTGAGAAAACCGTCTACGAACAGACCACGAATGTACGAATAACAACGCTCTTCGGGCATTCGTGAGCGGTTCGTGGACGGTCTGCCCTGCCAAGGGGAAAAGCGTCCGGGTAAAGTAGGACAAATTTGTAAATTTGTCCTACGGAGCGGGCGTCAGCGAATGGAGGCGAGAGCACGCGAATAAATGCGTTTTGCAGTCACTTTGCGTTCATTGGCGTTCGTTCGAGGTTTCAAAAGCGGCTTCTGAGCAACGTTGCATACCTCTTAATTGGTTATCCCCTTAAACTCGGCCTCCGCCGGGGCGGTGAGGAGGAGACCCGGCGGAGGCGTTCGCCAAAGGAGGAAACAGCGATGAGCATCAGGAGAGTTTCCTGAATCCCATATCCTGCCTAAGGATACAACGCTTTGCTAATTTTGACGATAGATTTCTGTCATCAAATATCTGTGATATTAATCACAAATACAATAACATTATGTTACTCTTATCACAAAAACCTCTGCCGGGTTCCGGCGGCGTTCCTGATTGCATCGGCCAAACAATGGTTCAGCGGTTGCAAAGCACCCGATAGAGATAGAGCGGCTGACCATATAGCGAGGTTTTCTCCAAAAAGCGCAGGTTCTGCCGGAACAGCCTTCCTGTTAAAGTTGTCCACCACAGGTCGGGTTTCAGCAAAACGGTTTGAGTCCGAATAGGGATGCGGGTTACCAGGTGATCAAACCCATAACCGCAATGATCGCCATAAATTGCCGCCTCTTGCCCCATATCCCCATAGTAGACATTGGGCAAGCCAATGCCATTGCGGGTCAGGGTGACATGCAGGAACATCTCCCGCGCATTATCGGAAGGCAACCAAACCTGCCGGGCACCGTGCCGTTTGAGCAAGTCGGCGAAGGCTTGTGCCTGCGGGTCATAGGGGCTGTATGGGCTGCCGCTGGGACGGATGAGCAGACTGGTCAGGCTCACCTGAAGCGCAGCGACCAACAAAAAGAACGTATAAGCGGGCTGATCGCTCTTGGCGATTTGGAGGAGCAACAGTAAAAGCACACATAGTGCAATGAACGGCAAGGCACGCATCGGGACGCGAAAGGTATCCAGCAGGGTATGGCCGCGATAGAGGACAGCGGTTGCTAACAGCACGAAGAGAAGCAAACTGCCGCATAGAGCCAGCTCAATCCTGGTCGGTCGCTGGCGGGCACGAATGTTCGTTACGAATAACTTTAAGGCAAGATACAAACTTGTCAATCCGATTGGCGCCCAGCTTTCCCAGGTCAATGGAAGAGAAACCCCAAAAGCAAGAGAGAGGAGGATGCCACCAGGGGAAATTCCCAGGCTGGCAATCGGTTCGGTGGGATTGCCGCGCGGTTGCCCGATCAAATACCACACGCTGGGCAGATGCAATAAACCAATCGAGGCCGCAAGCAGGAAACCAACCCACCTCTGACGATTGCCGCTTGCGAGCAGCAAGCACCCCATGAGCAAGAGCATATAGAAAGCGTAATAGTTTGAGCCAGTCAGGGGGATGATGCCCACGCACAGGCCGCTAAAGAAGCCGCCCCTCAGCTCAGACTGATTGGGTTGAAAGAAAAAGTAGAGTGCCAGTAAGACCCAGCCCCACGATAAAATCTTTTCGGTATGGGCGGGCAAAAAGGCTGCGAGAAGCGGAGCAGTCAACAAAATTGCGGTAGCTACCCTGCCGATTTCGGCCTGGACAAAGAGGCTGGCTAACCGATAAGCTGCCCATAGGGTAAACCAGAAATGTCCTAGATAGACCAGCCGCGTGCCAAGATCAAGGGGAAATGCCAGCCAGAGCAGGGTAGCCGGCAGGTACAGGAAATTCCATAGAGGATTTTGCCATTGGTACCGACCCCCATACCATAAGTTTGTATATCCTGGCAAAGTGCGTTCTTCCAGGATGGAGTGGCGGTAGTGGATAATGGGAAGCAAATTTGACCAGGCATCTCCGCTGCCCCAAAACGGCGCCTGCAGCGCCGCAAGACAATAGAGAAATGCCAGCGCAAAAAGGAAGCTCAGCGAAAGCCAGCTTTTGGGGATATGGATTTTTTTCTTTTCAAGTCTTGCCTGATTCATCTCGCTTGCTTGGTAGGGTCATGCCATGTTATTACTAACTCGATGGAGGCATTATACACGCCCTTTGCGGGTAATTACCGACCAAAGGCTCTATTTGGCAGGACAGACCGTCCACGAATATTTCACAAATGCACGAATAGCGTTTCCATTCGTTTATTCGTGATAATTTCGTGGACGGTTTTCTCAGCAAATTATCAACACGACTTGTAATGGTAGGATGTTACCTTTGCGGACAATTACGGTTCAAAATATTTTCCAACCAAAAAGCAGATTGAGCCCGCTTTGTGCTATACTGCGAAATCATGCCGCCACCTGCTGTTTCTCCCAACCAGACCGACAAAATCCGTAGCCACACGCTTACTTCCAGGCGCAATCGCTCTTTGCTCGCTTTTGGCTCAGGGACAGGGATTGGGGTTCTCGGCGGCTTGATCGGTTTGGGCGGCGCGGAATTTCGCCTGCCCCTGTTGATTGGAGCGTTTCGTCTTTCGCTCTTGCTCAGCGTGGTGGTCAATCTGTTGATCAGTCTGGTAACGGTAACCTTTTCTATCCTCTTTCGTCTTCCTGTCCAGGGCGCAACCCTTTGGATGGCGCACTGGCCGGTGGTGATCAATCTTCTGGCGGGTTCCTTGTTGGGTTCGCTTTCGGGCACACACCTGGCTAAAAAGGCAACTGCCAGATGGCTGAGAAGGGTGATTGCGGTGTTGTTGGCTTTGCTTGGCCTTTTGCTCATCGGTCATGAATGGATTTTTGCCCAGCAGCCCTTTGCCTTAGCTCCTGCTTCCCGGCTTCTACTGGGTTTGGTGGCTGGGTTTGGCATCGGGTTGGTCAGCAGCTTGTTGGGAGTTGCGGGTGGCGAGTTGTTGATTCCGACCCTGGCGCTTTTATACGGTCTTGAAATCAAATTGGCCGGCAGTCTGAGCTTACTGATCAGCCTGCCCACCATCTTGATGGGGTTGTGGCGCTATTCTCGACAGGAGGTTTTCGTCCAGGTACAGTCACAACTTGGTTTTGTGACCTGGATGGCGCTGGGTTCAATCCTCGGCGCTTATCTGGGAAGCCGGCTGTTGCCCTACGCTCCAGGCGTATTTTTACAGGTCTTTCTGGGTTTCATCCTGTTGATCTCTGCCTATCGCATCTGGCGTTCGCAAGACCATTCTCAGTGATCTTCGCTTCGGGGATAGCATTGGTTCGGTTTGCTGCTCAGCATCACGGTTTGCAAAACTTGCAGGATGTTTCAATAGTTTATCTCAAATGTCGGTTGTGTTATCATTTGTTTGGAAGTCCATCGAAGGTTTCGATAAGCTAACTCTACAGAAAGACATTCTGACATGTTTCAATGGAGGCTTCTTATGTTTCAACTCGGGGTCGAACGAGATTTCATTGCCCAGCATTATTTGATCGGCGGCGATTGGGGCGCAGAAAACCAGCTTCACTCTCATCATTATCGCCTGGAAGTGATTTTGCAGGGGGAAGAACTGGATGAACACGGCTATCTGGTCGATATCGTTGCGGTCGAACAAGCCCTGGACGAACAGGTGGCGCAATATCGCGATCGCACCCTGAATGATTTACCCCCCTTCCGCGGTCTTAATCCCAGCCTGGAGCGCTTTTGTCGTTTGCTATGTGAAGCGCTGTGTGTGCGCTTACAAGCTCCTACCTTAGCAAAGATTACAGTGAAACTCTGGGAAAACGAGATTGCCTGGGCTGCTTATACCCTTGAGGTTTAGCATCGATCATGCGTTTGGGTTTGGTGATCTATGGTGACTTAAACCAGCAGACGGGCGGGTATCTCTATGACCGAAAGGTCGTCGAATACCTCCAGGCTCAAGGCGATCAGGTCGAGATCATCTCCCTTCCCTGGCGGAATTATCTCCGCCACTTAGCCGATAACCTTTCGCCCGACTTCTACCGCATGCTCCGCGCCCGAAAGGTTGATATCCTGATCGAAGACGAATTGAATCACCCATCTCTAGCGGTGATGAATCGAATCTTGTCCCAGCGCAGTAGCTTTCCGATCACCAGCATTGTCCATCACTTGCGCTGTAACGAAGCCCATCGTAGCTGGCTTAAGAGGTTCTATCAAATCGTTGAGCGAACCTTTCTGAGCACGCTGGCGGGTCTGATTTGCAACAGTTGCGCCACCTTGCGTTCCGTGCAAGCAATTCTGCCAGGGGCTGGTAGCCTCCCGGCGGTGATTGCCTATCCCGGTAAAGATCATCTCGCTGGCGGAATCAGTGAGATGGATATTGAGAGGCGGGCGACACAAAGCGGTGACTTAAATTTGCTCTTTGTAGGCAATCTCATCCCCCGCAAGGGCGTTCACTGGTTGCTGGCTGCCTTGCGCGAGTTGCGGGATGTACCCTTTCGGCTCGACATTGTTGGCGATGAGAGCCGTCAGCCGGCTTATGGGCGATTGTTGCGCCAGTTGGTGAGGCGATATGCACTGAGCGAACGAGTGCGATTTTGGGGGGCAGTGGCTGAAACCACGCTCCAACAGCTTTTCGGACAGGCTCACATCCTTGTTCTGCCTTCGGCTTATGAGGGGTTTGGCATTGCGTATCTGGATGGAATGCGTTATGGATTGGCGGTGATCGGCTCAACGGAGGGTGGGGCAGGCGAATTGATCTCGGCGGGGGTTGAAGGCTTTCTCGTTAGGCCTGGCGATAGTTTCGCCCTCCAGAATCACCTGCGCACCCTCCATACCGATCGAACGCGTCTGGCACAGATGGGCATCGCGGCGCGCAAACGATTTGACCAACACCCTACCTGGGCTGAAAGCGCAGCTAAAATCCGCCACTTTTTGTTGAAACTTCTCCAATGGGACGGAAGCCTTGGATGATACAACCTTTATCGAATATCTAAAACTAAAAAAAACGCTTGACGACCGTTCGCTCAATCGCAATGTATGGGAAACTTTGGTGTCTGCCATGCCTAAGGCTGAGCGTGAACGACCTTGGCGGGTTCTGGAAATTGGGGCGGGTATCGGCACGATGATTCAACGCCTGATCGAATGGGATTTTCTGCATTTTGCCTCCTATCTTGCTTTGGATGCTTCGTCAGCCTTTCTGGCTGAGGCGCGTCACCGCCTAAGCGATTGGGCAATTCAGAATGGCTTCGATTTCCATACCGACGAGAGTGGTTTATTGATCAACGATGCATTTCATGAGATCAAGATTCAGTTTGTAGCCCAGGAAGTCGATGAGTGGTTAGCTGCAATCAACCCTTGCCCGAAAACTGATCTGGTCATTGCCCACGCCTTTCTGGATTTAATCAACCTCGAAACTACCCTTCCCCTCATCCTGAGCTGCCTGAGAAAAGGAGGTCTCTTTTATTTCACCATCAACTTTGATGGGCTCACCGTGATTGAACCGCCTGTGAACGAACCTTTAGATGAATTGATCCTCTCGCTTTATCACCGCACCATGGAGGAGCGATTGGTGGAGGGGAGGCCAACGGCTGGCGCATATTGCGGCCGGCGCCTATTATGCGCCCTTCAGAAGGCTGGCAGCAGCTTGCTGCGCGCCGGCGCCTCCGATTGGGTGATTCATCCGGTAGAAGGCAACTATTTGCCTGGAGAAGACCGTTTTTTACGCTTTCTGCTTCAAATGGTAGAGGAATCCTTGCGGGAGCGCAGCGAAATTGAGCCCGATCAATTACTGGAATGGTTAAAACATCGCCTTCAGCAAATCGAGCAAGGGAAATTGAGTTTGATTGTCCACCAGCTTGACTTTGTTGGGCGGAGGATATAGAGGATTGATTGGGATAGGTACCATTGTGCCTATTTTGCCTAATTTCGTTGCATGACGACAATATATTCCCCCGTCATTGTAGAATCTAAAATACCGCTTATATTCGAAGGGCTGTTTTTCAAGGGCATTCGTTTGTTGGGAATGTTGCGTTGGTGTGTGACTAGGTGGATAAAACCAATTTCCTCGAAGAAGGCTTGAATAGCCTGGTCAGTGGGTAAAACGACTCCCTTTACTTTTCGATTTCCGACAACGTAGCAAGCTATTCCACCTTTGCGAATAACTTTTGCTACATGATGGGTTGAAGCACGCAAATCGTTATAGAAGCTAGTTACTTGCAAGGCTCTTTTCTCATCTTTTTGATAAATTTGTTCGATTGCTTGATTCAGTAAATGGCTAGAAAATTCGAGCTTTGATTGGGTAGGGGTTGAGCCCATGAGTTTACGGTCAATTTTATGCGGTTCTTCCAATTCTAACCATGCTGCAGATAATCGGGAAAATTGACCATAAGCCACAGTAGTGTTCGAGTCTCCATAGGGTGGGGAGGTGATCACAATATCGATGCTCTCCTCTGAAAGGATTTCCGAAGGAATTTCTTCGACGGTATTGAAACCAAAAATCCTTACTTGGGCAATTTGAGTTAAGTTTGATAGAACCGCGCAATACTTTTTATATCCCTGAAAGTTGCGATGAAGTTTGGTGGACATAATGCCATAGACATCTGGATCATAGATTTCCAAACGTTCGGGGGGGTAACGATAAAGTTTAAATTCATCCTTGCGCGTATTTGAGCTTTCTCGAACAGTTTCACTAAAGGTAACTTGAAAGAAGAGACGAATGTCTTCGTCCGGAATAGTCTTGATGAATTCCCGAATGCGCCATAGTTTTTGGATTACTTGGGGCTTAAACCAAAAATCTAGATTGGGGATACCGTAAATGCTTGGAGGTTCTCCGAATTGATGAAGGTGAGCTTGTAAGGCTTGGCGATCATATTTGTTGATGTATTGTTCAAGTTGTTGAATATTTGGGAGAGCTGTTTTGGCGCTAGCAATTAAGCGCGCCAAGGGATTTAAGTCGGTGCCAAAAGCGTTGATGCCTCTTAGGGTTGCTTCCACTAGGGAGGTGCCACTGCCGCAAAAAGGATCAAAAAGCGATTTCGCCTTGTGCCCGTATAAATCTAAGAGTTTGCTGGCAATTTGAGGTATCATGCGCGCAGGATAATCGTGATAGATGTGGGTTAATTCGCGAGTCGAAGCTCCATTAAACGTCCAATCATCTGAAGGTAATGGAGTTAAGTTTATTAATTGGAGTTGCTTTGCGTCCACTACAAATCCCTCACAGAATTGAATAACAAGGGTAGTTTTTCGACATAAGCTCGGAATCCCGTTCCGTGGTTTCTTGCATGAGTAATCTTATCATGAAGCCTCAAATCGACAAGGACATTTCCACATAAGAGCTGATTGCGGAGAATAGCTGGCGATGTTCCGCTTAGCAGTTGCGCGCGGTCAAATAGAAACCACTCTTCATCTCTTCGGGTTTCGCTAAAGGCACTAACTAAAATTAAGGCTGGGATTTTCTTTTGAAAGCGCTCTGTCAAAGCTGAGAGTTGCCATTCCGCCAATACTTGACCTGAAATATGTCGGACAGAAATCATCTGTTCTTCTACAAAGAGAAATAATCCCGCTGAGTTTGGCGTGCGGCTCATTGTGAAATAAAGACCTAGCCTGCCTTGTGCGTCAAGCGTGCCGTATTTTCGAATTGCTTGTAAAGGATTCATTTTCCAAACTTTACGGTTGAAAGTAAAAAGGGTAATCATTGTTGGTGACCCCATCCGATGTGCCTTTAGTTCAATTTCTCCCAAGTCTGGCAAAGCAATGTTGTTTTCGGATAATCCAAGAAGTCTTTCTAAGGTATATCCAATCCCGGTTGGTCCACGCCGTTTTGATTTTAACCAACCCATTTGTTTAATTTTATTAAATGCTTGAACGAATTCATCGATTACCATGATTTATATATTCTGCTGAATGAAAAGTTAGATGAGTTAATTATATCGCCGAAGGAGGGCAGGGGATTGCCTGCCCTCGGCGAGCATTTTTGGGGAATGAACTTATCAGGGTATTTTGGTTACTTTAACATCGGCATTTTAATGCCGTGTTTTTTCGCAAATTCGATGGCAAGATCGTAGCCGGCGTCAGCGTGACGCACGACCCCCATACCTGGATCGGTGGTCAGCACGCGCTCGAGCCGTTTGGCAGCTTCGGGCGTGCCGTCCGCCACAATGACTTGCCCGGCATGTTGGCTGAAGCCGATGCCCACGCCGCCGCCATGGTGGAAAGAGACCCAGGTTGCCCCGCCAACCGCATTGATCAGGGCGTTCAGGATCGGCCAATCGGATACGGCATCGGTGCCATCTTTCATGCCTTCGGTCTCGCGATTAGGCGAGGCGACCGAACCGGCATCCAGATGATCGCGTCCAATTACGATAGGGGCTTTTAACTCCCCTTTCGCAACCATTTCGTTGAACTTTAAGCCGGCTTTGGCGCGTTCCCCGTACCCCAGCCAACAAATCCGCGCCGGCAATCCCTGGAAAGGGACCTTTTCTCGCGCCATTCTTAACCAACGGTGCAAATGCTCTTCTTCGGGGAAAAGTTCCATTACGGCTTGATCGGTGCGATAAATGTCTTCGGGATCGCCAGAGAGAGCCACCCACCGGAATGGCCCTTTGCCCTGGCAGAAGAGCGGTCGGATATAGGCCGGAACAAACCCTGGGAACTCAAAGGCATCGCTGACTCCCCAGTCGTAGGCTCGCTGTCGAATGTTGTTGCCATAATCAAAGACCTCGGCGCCTTTGCGCTTGAATTCCAGCATAGCCTGGACATGTCGCGCCATCGACTCCATTGAGCGTTTTTCGTATTCTTTCGGGTCGCTGCGTCGTAATTCATCTGCGGCGGTGAGGCTCAATCCGCTGGGGATGTACATCAAAACATCGTGGGCAGGTGTCTGATCGGTGACGACATCGGGAGTGACGCCGCGGATCACCAGCTCATTGTAAATGTCGGATGCATTACCAATTAATCCCACCGATTTCGGAGTTTGCTTGGCAACGCATTCTTCCACAATGGTCATCGCTTCTTCGAGGGTATCCACAACGGTGTCGACGTACCCGATTTCAAGGCGGCGTCGGGCGCGTTGTGGGTCGACTTCAACAATTAACCCCACCCCTTCGTTCATGGTAATGGCTAAGGGTTGGGCGCCACCCATCCCGCCCAAACCGGCTGTTAGAACAAATTTCCCCTTCAGCGAACGCCAACCGCGTTGATTGGCAAGGGCAGCCAGAGTCTCGTAAGTGCCTTGCAGAATGCCTTGCGTGCCGATGTAAATCCACGAGCCGGCGGTCATTTGGCCGAACATCATCAGCCCCTGGGCAACCAGATGGTCGAAGTGTTCTTGCGTTGCCCAATGGGGCACCAAATTGGAGTTGGCAATCAGTACTCGCGGCGCATCGGGGTGAGTTTTAAAAATCACCACCGGTTTGCCCGATTGGACAAGCAAGGTTTCATCGTTTTCGAGATTCCTCAAGGATTCCAAAATGGCATCAAAGCACTCCCAGTTGCGGGCAGCCTGGCCTCGCCCGCCATAGACCACCAGATCTTCAGGGCGCTCTGCAACTTCCGGATCGAGGTTGTTTTGGATCATCCGATAGGCAGCTTCAGTGAGCCATGATTTACAGGTCAATTGTGTGCCTCGCGGTGCACGAACTACTCTTTTCATCCAGCCTCCTTTCAATCATTGAATTGTTTTTATCCGCCCAAGTAGGCAGCTTTGACCAACGGATTATCGGCTAATTCTTGCGCCTTTCCTTCTAAGACTATGTGCCCGTTTTCTAACACATAGGCGCGATGGACGATTTTTAACGCTTCAAAAGCGTTTTGTTCGACCAGTAAGACGCTGACCTGATGCTGCGGCAACTCCTGGATCACCTGGAAAACGCGCTTAACTAAAATAGGCATCAGTCCCATTGAGACCTCATCAATCAGCAAAAGACGCGGATTGGACATCATTGCTCTGCCAATGGCTAACATTTGTTGCTCACCGCCACTCAGGGTTTTGGCGATTTGATTGCGGCGCTCAGCTAAGATGGGAAAGAGGTTATAAACAAACTCCATTTGCTTTCTGGTGTCTTGCTCCTGGCGCAGGTACGCTCCGAGGCGCAAATTATCCTCCACGCTAAGCTCGCGGAATAATCGACCGCTTTCTGGCACAATGGCAATCCCTCGTTTGACTCTTTCCCAGGCAGGTAATGAATCGATGGCCTGGTTGTCGAGCCGGCATTCGCCCAGGGCAGGTTTGAGCCAACCAACGATGGTTTTGATGAGAGTGCTTTTTCCTGCACCGTTGGCGCCTAAAACCGCCACGACTTCACATTCGCCTACCTGCAACGAAACACCGTGCAGGACCTCAATTTGACCATATCGCACATGCAGATTTTCTACCGTGAGCATTCTTCACTCCTGTCCTAGGTAGGCGTTGATCACTTTTGCATCATTTTGAATATCGGCTGGGCTGCCCTGGGCAATGATCTCGCCTTGGGCAAGGACAACAATTCGCTGACATAGGTTCATGGCAAAACGCATATTGTGCTCAATCAATATGATATGCATTCCTTCAGCGAAGAGGTTCCGTATCAAGGTAGCCAATTCTTCTGCTTCCTGGGCTACTAACCCGGCAGCCGGTTCGTCGAGCAGTAACACTTTTGGCTGGGTTGCCAGGGCGCGGGCAATTTCCAAACGGCGTTGTAAACCGATGGGTAGCTTTGCAGCTTGGGCAAAACGGTAGTCTAGTAAATGCACTTTGGATAAAATCTGCTCGACCTTCTCTAGATTGACGGGGGTGCGATAGATTTGAACCAGCGCTGCCGGCTTTGGGTAGTAGGGCATTCCCAGGCCAACCAACACGTTCTCTTCAACGGTTAGGGTCGCAAAGGGTTTAACGATTTGAAACGTGCGCGCCAGCCCGAGACGCACGGTTTGGTCGGCACGTAGGCGATGAATTGCTTTGCCATTAAAATGCACCTCTCCGCTGGTTGGGATAATGAAACCTGAGATCACATTGAACAGGGTCGTTTTGCCAGCACCATTCGGCCCAATCAAACCCAGGATTTCATCACTGGTGTCAAAGGTTACGTCTTTTAGAGCTTGCAGACCACCGAACCAATGAGATATAGAGCGAATTTCGAGTTGACTCATTGGGTAGCCTCCTTTCTGCTCTGCGGTGCAGTTCGCAACCAGCGCGTGATCTGCCGCCACACCCAGCTTTCATTTCCAAGTAGTCCCATGGGTTGAAAGAGCATCATCAAGACCAAGGAAGCTCCATAGAAAGTAAAACGGTAATCCTGGATGAATCGCAGCAATTCAGGGATCAGACGGAGAAGAATCGCTCCGATAATCGGACCGCGCAACGTGCCAATGCCGCCAAAAATGACCATAGACAACATCCCAATCGATTCGACGAAGACAAAGTTATCCGGAAATACACTGCCCAAAAAGTGAGCGTATAGCGAGCCAACTCCACCTGCTAGAGCAGCACTGATCCCAAAGGCATAAATTTTGTAGCGAGCCGGGTTCACTCCCAGCGAAGCTGAAGCATCCTCATCATTACGAATGGTCTGGAATGCAAGCCCGCTCCAGGTTTTGGAGATATACCAGCAGATCAAGAGGGTAAACAAGGCGTATGCGGTGGTCAACAACAAATAGGGAATGCCACCCCGAAAGGTAATTCCAAACAAGGTTGGCGCCGGAATGTTTACCAGCCCCATTGCGCCACCAAAGAAATCGACGTACTTGAAGACTGAAACAACCACGAAATTTATTCCCATGGTTGCCAGGACCAGAAAATCGTGTCGCACACGCAGGCTGGGTAGACCGAGAAAAGTACCGATCAAGCCGGTCAGGATAATAGCCACTAGAAAGGCTAACCAGAATGGCGCTTCATAACGCACAGAAAGCACGGCCGAGGTATACGCACCGATGCCTAAGAAGGCTGCATGCCCTAGGGAAACCTGACCGGCATAGCCAGTCAAAATATTCAAGCTCAGGGCGAGAGAAATATACATTGTTGTAAAGATCAGGATTGTTAAGAGATAACCGCTAGCCATTTTCTACTCCCGTCCGAGCAAACCATTTGGTCGGAACATTAGCATCAGGATCAGAACCAGAAATGCAATTGAATCACGGGGCAGCACGTAGCCAATGGAGGCCACTAGGAAGTTTTCGACGATTGCCAAAATTAAGCTGGCTAAAATTGCGCCCGGTAAACTCCCCATGCCCCCTAAAACAATAATGATAAATGCTTTGTAAGAAGGTAAATCCCCCATGGTAGCAAAAACGCTGTTGTTGTAAACGCCGACCAGTACACCAGCAGCCCCGGCTAAAGCCGAACCAAGAAAGAAGTTTGCCGCAATGGATTGATTGAGGTTAATGCCAACGGCTGAAGCCATTTCCCGGTCCATTGAGGCGGCTTGCCAGGATAAACCAAGTTTTGTGCGGGTGAGAATCAGGTAAACAATTGCCAGGAGGATGATGGCGACGAGTAAGATCAAAACTTGTTTTGGTGTAAAAGAGAAGAGAGCGGTTTTGATCGCCGGTAATCCAGCACCGCCAGCCGGGAAAGCCCGTTGGTAAGCACCCATCAGAAAGGGTTTTTGCAAAAGATCGGTAAACATGACAAACATCCCAACACTGGCGATGAGAGGAACCGTTCTGGGTGAATTTAACAAATAAAAGTAGGTTGAGCGATAAATCAAGACCCCAAAAACCCCACTGACCAGCATGGCAATCGCCAGAGCAACCCAAAAATTCCCTACCCGGGAAAACGCTAAAACACCCACAAATGCCCCAACCGTATAAACACTTGCATGGGCGATGTGCAGGACTTTAAGGACACCATAGACCATCGTCAACCCGGCAGCCATCAAAATATAAGTGCAGGCCAAAATCAGGGCATTCGACAAATTTTGCAGGACCAGCATATTTCCTCCAGTAAAGAAAGGGGGCAGTCACTTGACTGCCCCCTGTGGCGTTTTCTAAGGTTTTACGAGAGCCTCGTCGGTAAATTCGTGGTACAGATGGAAAGCTCCATTCCGGACAATTTGTGAGCAAATTGGACGCACCACCTCTCGTTCTGGCGTGTAATACCAGAAGGGACCACTGGCGACATCTTCAAAGTTCTTTAACTCCGAGATGGCTTTGACGATTGCCAGTGGATCGGTAGAACCGGCTGTATTGATGGCATAGGCAAGCACCATGATGGCGTCAAAGGCAGAAGCCCCTACCATATCCGCTTTCTCTCCATAGGTAGCTTCGTATTGTTCAAGGAACAAGCGGGTCATGGGGCGTTCTGAATCGCGATTGAGGTCGGTGGTGATGATCACCCCTTCCGCAGCCTCACCGGCCAGCTCAATAAACTTGGGTGAGTCGTATCCTTCCTGACCGATGATAGGGATTTCTAAACCTTCGTCGCGAGCCTGGCTGACCAGGTTTGCTGCCTCGTTGTAGTACCCGGTGGCATACACGACTTCCGCGCCGGAGGCTTTGATTTTACCGATAATGGGGCGGAATTCGGTCTCCCCAAGAGGATATTTTTCTTCCAGCACAATTTCTAAACCGATCTCGGCTGCGTGTTGCTTAAAGCCTTCGGTAAGGGAAATGCCAAAATCGTTATCGATGGTCAGGATAGCTACCTTCTTCAGACCCATGACTTTGCCGACCAGTTCAGCCCCAACCCGACCTTGTGTGGTTGCCAGTGTGCCGATGCGGTAAATCATGTTTCCGGTTTTGGTGATTTCCGGGTGAATGGCGTAGGCCGCAAGCATTGGAATTCCTGCTTCCTGGAAGATGGGTGCGGCTGCCCGAGTTGCACCGGAGTAGGAACCAGAAATAGCTGCCACCACTTTATCTTGCTCGATCAATTTGCGGGCAATTGCTGAAGCCTGATCAGGTTTGGCTGCGTCGTCGTAATAGACTAACTCCAATGGGCGTCCCAACACACCCCCGCGCTCATTTACGATTTTGACGGCAAGCTGAGCTGATTGCAGCGCGCTGGTACCATCTGCGGCTGCAAAACCGGTGGTCGGTGAAAAGAATCCAATCTTAATCGGCTCGCCTGAAGGCGCAGCGGGTTCTTCGGCAACCGTTGTTTCGGTAATTTGAGGGGCTTCTGTCGCCGGCGCTTCCGTCATTTGCGGAGCCTCTGTTGCCTGGGGTGCTTCCGTTTGGGCTGGTTGTTCAACGACAGCGGTGGGGGTAGGTTGAGGGGCACACCCAGCCAGAATTAGGCTGAAAATGGTTAGGGCGATCAGAAGGAAAGAAAGTTTGTGTTTCATGGTCTACCTCCTTGTAGATGAATAGATTAGGGTGCTGTTTGGAAGGGGGAAAATATTGAAGTTCAGTTGAGCGATAGGTCACCTCCGTTGACGGGTATCACGGCAAGCGGTGCTTCCCCTTCTTGCCGATTGATGACATACTGAATCCGAAAGGCGTATTCATCCCCAAGTTGGATTGCCAGGTAGAGTACGGCGG
Source organism: Anaerolineales bacterium (assembly GCA_034434515.1). Taxonomy (GTDB): domain Bacteria; phylum Chloroflexota; class Anaerolineae; order Anaerolineales; family UBA4823; genus NAK19. Next base: position 23,747 of record DAOTZA010000017.1, read on the forward strand.
GGGTTTCTTTCCCTTCGAAGAGGGTGTAGGTCAGGCGCTCGATATAAAAAGCTGCTTTGCCGGGTTGCGTTTGAAGAAGCCTGGCTTCCTCTTTAGTTAATACATGAGCTTCAATCGAGTGGATAGCTCTTACCAGGGGGAGTTGGTATTTCATTACTAATAATTCATGAATGGACTGGTTTTCTAGGTCTTCGTCGAGTAGCGTAGGACATAAACGCCTTGCAAGATATCGTTGTTCATAAACAACCGGTTGATTGTCCGCCCAACGCAAGCGGGTGATATAGAGGATTTCTTCCCCCTTGATTACAGATAAACGATGAGCAATCCGTGAAGAAGCAGCTAAAATTCGTTTCTCGATTAAGGTAGTCCGTGGAGTTTGATTCTGACGGCTGATGTCGTCGTTGAAATTGCTCAAGAATAAGAAGGGACGACTACGCCACGGGTCTTCAACCACGTACGTACCTTGGCCTTGTTCAGTGCGAAGTAGTCCTTCATGCAGAAGGGTGTCGATGGCTTTTCTAACCGTGCCCCTACTAACATTAAACTCCTGGGAGAGCTGCCACTCGCCAGGGATTTTCGTTCCGGCCGCAAATTCTCCTTTCAGAATCCGTTGGCGCAAGATTTGGCTGAGTTGATAATGCTTTGGTAAGGGCCCTGGACGGAGCATTTCGCCATCCTGTACAGATGTATATACAAGTTTGTTGGCGAATTATACGGATTTTTGCTTTTCTGTCAATCCTTTTTATAATTCTGATGCAAGAGAGACCGTCAATACGTCCCGAAGGTTTTACAGGAGGCTAATGACTTTTCACTATACTTATCCTGCCGTGTTTGATGTCTCTTCACTGCAGCGAGAGATTGACATCGGTAAATGAACCCGGAAAGTAGTCCCTTCGCCAAGTTTTGAATCTACTTCGATGGAACCATCGTGATTCTTGACGATCCAATAGGCAATGGATAGTCCTAAACCAAAGCCTTTGCCATCTTTCGAGCGGGTGCGGGCTTTTTCACCGCGGTAAAATCTTTCAAAGATATAGGGTAAATCCTGTGGAGAAATTCCCGGTCCGTTATCGGAGACACTGACCAGGGCTTGATGATCACTTTTCCGCAGGGAGACAACCACTTTTCCGCCGCGCGGGGTGTAATGGATGGCATTTTGAACCAGGTTGACAAAAACTTGTTTGAGTTTATCTTTGTCGGCGCACACCTGGACCTGGTCCATTTCCCCCAATACCAGGGCAACCTTATCTTTGGCGATGACACGCATTTGTCCCAAAACTTCGATCAGTAGCGTGTCTAGCTCAATGAGCTGTAAATGCAAGGGTAATTTTCCCGATTCAGCCTGAGAAAGGAGCAATAAGTCGCCTACCAAGCGAGTCATCCGTTCGACTTCGCTCTCGATGCTCTCCATAGACTCTTCGTCTAGCTCTTTCATCCTTCTCATCAGATCGATATTGCCTTTGATGACGGTGAGCGGTGTGCGCAATTCATGACCTACGTCAGCCAGAAAACGCCGTTGGGTGTTAAATAGATTTTCAAGTCGCCCGAGGGTTTGGTTAAAAGCATGGATGAGTTGTCCGATTTCGTCATTGGGCGGACCTGTGTAAGGAATACGCCGCGAGAGATCATCAGCGCGGGTGATTTGTAAAGCGGTCTCGGTGACATCCTCGAGCGGGGAAAGAGCTTGCCAGGTGCTGATCCAGCTTGCCAAGCCAGCGATTAGGATAGAAATCAGGGTCCCGATAATTAGGACGATCACCAGGGACTTTTGCGTTGCATCAACGATGGCAAGGCTGGTGCCAACCTGAATTGCTCCAATGGGGCGGTCACCTAAAACCAAAGGCACTGTCAGGACGCGCAGATAAATTTCATCCGTTTCGGTTTTGAGGAGGACATCGTTGGAGATCGGTTTGCTGGCATTCAAGGAAGCTGGATCGAGAGGTTGAGTTAGATTGCGAACATTGGCAGAGTTCGCCCGTAATTGATTATCTCGATCCCAGACCTGGATAAAAGTGTCCGCAGCAAATTCAATATCCGGAGTGACATTGACAGAAAGCTCGCCTTGATCGCTAACATACACGAGTGGTAGCACCCGACTGGCCGAATTGCGCAGGCTTTGCTCGATTTCGTTGGTGAGGCTGATGCTAACCGATAGATAAACTGCTACCCCAAAGAGAAGGAGAATTCCGACCACGATGGCGGTATATAAAAGTGCCAAACGGGCGCGTAAAGTCATTGCCAATCCATAAGGACAAATTGTTTATGGAAAGATGAAGCTCACGATCGCTAATTGGATTCGCGTAAGACGTATCCCATCCCGCGCACGGTGTGGATTAAGCGTGGTGCACCGCCTTCCTCGAGTTTTTGTCGAAGGTATCGGACGTAAACCTCGATGATATTACTGGCGCCCCCGAAGTCATATCCCCAAACACGATCAAAGATGGTGTCCCGATCGAGAACTTGACGGGGATTGCGCATGAAGAGCTCCAGGAGTTCATATTCTTTCGCGGTAAGAGAGATAACCCGCTCTCCTCGCTTGGCTTGACGGGCACCGGTGTCCAGGGTGAGATCGGCAAAGCGCAGGATTTGCGGTTGGGCTGGCTGAGCTCGTCTGAGTAAGGCGCGAATTCGGGCAAGCAACTCATCCAGCTCAAATGGCTTGACCATATAATCATCGGCGCCCATGTCTAAGCCCTGGATGCGATCGGTGACAGTATCCTTGGCTGTTAAGATGAGGATTGGCACAGGTCCGCCCGCCCTTAAGCGGCGACAGACTTCCAAACCGTCCATACCGGGAAGCATCAGGTCTAAGACTACCAGATCAGGTGGGTTGTCGCGGGCAATTGCCAGTCCACTTGGACCGTCCATTGCCGTATCGACTTCATATCCTTCGTAAGCCAGTCCTCGCTTCAAGAACTTCAAGATCTGTTCATCATCCTCAATCACTAAGACCCTTGCGCTCATCTTTCTTTACCTTTCTATGCCACCGCTTCTTTACGATCCGATGCCATCGCCTGAGCAATGGCGTTCTCCAGTGCCTTAATATTATCAGAGATTGACGCTTTAGAGTTAAAAATGGCTGAGCCGGCTACCAGAATGGTTGCCCCGGCTTTGACTACTTGCTCAACGGTAGCCGGAGCAATGCCTCCGTCTACCTGAATCTCGACCTGGGATAAATTGCGCTCGGCCAGCATTTGTTTGAGCCGAGCGATTTTGGTTGTGCTAGTGGGGATGTAGGATTGGCCGCCAAAACCCGGATTAACCGACATAATCAACACCAGATCAACCTCAGACAAGATTTCTTCAAGTGTGATCAGCGAGGTTGCAGGGTTGAGGGTTACCCCAGCTTTGATCCCACCAGCATGGATTTGTTGGATCACACGATGCAGATGGGTGCAAGCTTCGACATGTACGGTAAGCAGATCGGCGCCAGCGTGAATGAAATCCTCGATGTATTGCTCTGGATGCTCGATCATCAAGTGGACATCGAGGAAAAACCCAAGCTCTTGAGCAAGCGGTTTAAGTGCCTTGACAACTAAGGGGCCGACAGTGATGTTGGGGACGAAATGACCATCCATGACATCAACATGGATGAGTTCAACTCCTGCTTCAATTGCCTGGCGAACTTCATCACCCAGGCGGATAAAATTCGCCGAAAGGATGGAGGGGGCAATGCGAACTTTCATTGCTTTACCTCAAGTTTACGGATACCTTCTTGACCAGCTACAATGACCAGGCTTGCCATGCCAAGGAACAAGCCATGTTCCACAATGCCTGCTCGCCAGGCGAGTTTCTCTGCCAGCTCGTAAGCGTCTGGGATGCCGTCTTCGAACCAACATTTTGCCAGATAATTGCCGTTATCGGTAGTTGCTGGCGTTCCATCCGTTTCGAGCCATAATTCTGCACGGCATCCGAGTGTGTTCAGCCAGCGCACGTGAGCTTTAGCTGCGTAGGGGAGTATTTCTACCGGCAAGGGGCCTTTTTTACCAAGTTTTGGCACCAATTTTGACTCATCAACGACAACGATGAAACGCCGGGTGTGGCTTTCAACAATTTTTTCCCGCAGCAAAGCCCGTCCTAGACCCTTGATTAAGTCTAATTGAGGATCAACTTCATCAGCGCCATCGACTACCAGATCTAATTCAGGGACATCGTCTAAGCTAACCAGCGGGATTTTTAAAGCCCTGGCGCGCGAGGCCGTTTTTTCGGAAGTTGGCACACCGCGAATATCTTTCAATTCACCCTGTTTGAGCTTTTCGCCCAACAGGTCAACAAAATAACTGGTCGTAGAGCCGGTGCCCAATCCAATGGTCATCCCGTTGCGTACATACTCTAGAGCAGCCGCTGCGGCTTGAGCTTTCAGATCCATCTGGGTCTCCTTCGGTGAGAGATTACTTCAGGGTGAGTAAAAAGGCCACCAACGCCTTGATGTCTTCCTGAGGCAGGTCTTTTCCATAACCTTGATACATGACTCCAGCCGGATATCCTTCCATGATATGTTTGTCAGGTTCGACAATGGCTTGGTGCAGAAAATCTGCTGCGCTCATCCCTGTGACTGCAGACTGCGCATAGGTAGCTATTCCAGCCAGGCTGGGTCCAACCAGGTTTTTGTCAGGTTCCAAAGAATGGCAAACGATGCAGCCTGGAGCTTTATTCTCACCGATCATATTCATTTCAAACAGGGCTTTGCCACGTTGAACGGGATCAAGATTCTTTTCAGGCTGATTGCTTTCATTTGAAGAACAACCACTTAATCCGATCAGGAAAGTAACTAACCACAGGAAAGTGAGCAATCGAATTTTCATTTTCGCCTCAAACTGATTGAGTTAGCGATGAGTTCCGGGATTATTATAATCCAGCCCTTGGGTTTGTAAGAAAGCGCATTGGCAAAACAGAAAAGAAGTAGGTCGAAATACCTTTCGACCTACTTTTCGATCAATTTGTGGGCAAGCGATCTTACTTGACCTCGACCACGGCGCCGGCGGCTTCCAGTTTGGCTTTGGCGTCGTTTGCCGCTTCCTTGCTGACAGCTTCAAGCACTTTAGATCCAGGCGTTTCGGCCACATCTTTTGCTTCTTTCAAACCGAGATTCGTGAGCTGGCGGATGGTCTTGATTACCTCGATCTTCTTTGGACCCGCATCTTTGATGATCACATCAAATTCGGTTTTTTCCTCTTCCTCTGGTGCAGGCGCTGCAGCGGTTGTAGCGGGACCAACGGCTGCCACTGCTACTGGAGCGGCGGCTGAAACCCCCCATTTTTCTTCCAGTTTTTTAACTAACTCTGCGGCTTCTAAAACGCTTAAGCTGCTGAGTTCTTCGACTAATTTTTCTAAATCTGCCATTTCTATTCTCCTTCTATTTTGATATTTTTCTTGTTTACTGGTTGTCGTTATTTGGTGTTACCTGACTTCTTCAAGGCCGGACCGGAGCGGTGTTGCTCATGCAGGAGTTGGCGCTGCCTGACTATCCTTTTCGGAATAGGCTTTCAGGACGGCTGCAATCTGGCGTCCTGGTTCAGCGAGGATCCTTGCCAATTGGCTGGCAGGAGCCATGATTGTGCCAAGTAGCTGAGCCCGCATGACCGGCAAGGGCGGCAGCTCTGATAAAGCCTGGACGTTTTCTGCCGAAAGAAGCTCTTGCTTTAGATAACCGCCTTTGACCACTAGTGCCTGGTTGGTGCGATTGAACTCAAAAAGCGCTTTTGCCAGAGCAGGTGGGTCTTGAAAGGCAAAGGCAATGGCTGTAGAGCCACTAAAAAGGCTTTCTTCCAGGGGAAAACCGGCTTCTTTGAAGGCAATGCGGGCGAGGGTGTTTTTCACGACATGGAATTCACCGCCACACTGACGCACACGATGACGTAAGTCATCGATTTGTTTCATGTTTAGGCCGGTGAATTGGGCGACGTACATTGCCTCGCTCCGCGCAGCCCATTCCTTGAGTAACGCTACCACCTCATTTTTGCGTTCTTTTGAAATTGCCAAAGGATGTTTACCTCCTTTCTAAATAAAAATCTTTGCCTCGCCAACTGACAGGCAAAGATTCTTCTCCCCAAACAGGGTTAACCTTGAGAAGCATCTTCACCTGGGCAGGAAATTAAGCCTTAAAGGGCACCTGCTGTCTTTGGCGAAGAACGATCAGCTTAGCGCTGAAGTTACCGTTTACTCGCGCATGACCATCGCTTGAGCTTGAATGGGGTCGACTTTGATGCCTGGCCCCATGGTTGAAGTGAGGGTCACACGCTTGATATATGTGCCTTTCGTAGCCGCCGGTTTTGCTTTCCGAACAGCTTCCATCAAGGCTGCCATGTTGTCATAGAGTTTGCCGCTTTCAAAGGACACTTTTCCGATCGGGACGTGCAGGTTGGCGGTTTTATCAACGCGAAATTCGACCCGACCTGCTTTGGCTTCCTTCACAACGCGTGGGATGTCAGCCGGCATAACCACCGTGCCGGTTTTAGGACTGGGCATTAAGCCGCGCGGACCTAACACCTTACCGAGGCGACCGACTTTGCCCATCATCTCTTGCGTGGCAATGGCGATGTCGAAATCTGTCCAGCCAGCTTGGATTTTAGCGATGGTTTCATCATCGTCAACAACGTAATCTGCGCCTGCTTCGCGGGCGAGAGCCGCTCCCTCGCCTTGGGCAAACACCAATACTCGGATGGTCTTGCCTAAACCGTGAGGCAATACCACCACATCCCGCACCTGTTGATCCGCATGCCGTGGATCCACGCCAAGACGCATGTGTACTTCGACAGTTGCGTCAAAATTTGTGTAAGAGGTCTCCTTGACAAGCTCTAAGGCTTCTTGAGGAGAATAGGCTTGCTGAGGGTTGATTTTTTCCGCTACAGCACGATATTTTCTTCCATGTTTTGCCATTTTGTTCTCCTTTGTGGTACAAACGGGTAGGAAAACCCTCCCACGCTCTCTTAATCTACAATTTGGATGCCCATATTGCGGGCAGTTCCCTCGATTTGTTTCATCGCTCCTTCGATATCCAGCGAGTTCAGATCGGGCATCTTAAGCTCGGCGATCTCGCGAATCTGGGCCCGGGTGACCTTGCCCACTTTTTCGCGAGGGGCATTTTTGGAACCTTTCTCAATGCCGGCTGCCTTCTTGAGTAAGACCGAAGCCGGCGGGGTCTTGAGGACAAAGGTAAATGAGCCATCCGTGTAGATGCTGATCTCGGCCGGAATAATCTCGCCAGCCCGATTGGCAGTGCGAGCATTATATTCCTTGCAAAATGCCATCAGGTTGATCCCATGCCCGGCTAATGCGGGTCCAATGGGTGGGGCTGGGTTGGCTTTGCCAGCCACAATTTGTAATCTGACGATGGTTTTAAGTTTCTTAGCCACAGTTCCTTTCTCCTATGTGGTATTAGCGGGTGAAGGGGAACACCCTCCCACCTAACGAGTTCTATAACTCGCTTCTTCCTTATGCTTTTTCCACTTGTAAAAAATCTAATTCGACCGGTGTTTCGCGGCCGAAAAAGTTGACCAAAACACGCACCTTGGCGCGTTCCATGTCGATTTCCGACACCGTGCCCCGAAAATCGTTGAATGGTCCATCGATAATCCGCACCCGTTCTCCAGGGCGAAAAGTAACCTTGATGCGCGGCGCTTCGGCTTCCATCCGTTTGAGAATCTGGGCAACTTCCTCCGGGCGGAGTGGGGTGGGTTGATTCCCCATGCCAACAAAGCCGGTGACGCCGGGTGTGTTGCGAACGACATACCAGGATTCTTCGGTTAGAATCATATTGACCAGGATATAGCCGGGAAAGACGCGTCGTTCAATGGTCTTGCGCTTTCCCTCGCGCACTTCGATTTCCTCTTCAGTGGGCACAACGACATCGAAAATCTTATCCTTCATTCCCATGCTTTCGATGCGTTGCTCGAGATTATGGCGAACTTTGTTCTCATACCCCGAGTAACAATGGACAACGTACCAGGCGCGACCATCCGATTCGGTTTGTTCCCCTTCTCCGTCTGCCTGCCCGGTTTTGGAATGGGTTGCTTCCGAAGGGATTTCAGCCGTCGGCTCAGCGAAAGAGGTATTTTCAGCCTCGATTTCAGATGGTTGTTGGATGTCCTGGTCGTTTGTTTCCAACATGGTTGTGATCTCTCTATCTATCCAAACAGGATGTCAACTGCCAATTTGAAAGATCAAAGCGAATAGACGCGAAAAAATCAGGTCTAAAAAGCCCATAATTATGCTCATTCCAAACGTCACAGCCAAGACGATAGCGGTCAAATTGATCGCCTCGCGCCGGGTTGGCCAGTTCACTTTTTTGAGTTCGCCGCTAGTTTCCCGAAAATAACGCACAATCGCGTTGGGTTGGCGACGCTCAAGGCTTTTTTCTGCTTTTGCCACATTGACCTCCGGGTCAAGGTTTTACGGACAAAACGCCGCCTTGGGAGACGGCGTTGTTGTTTGCAAGGCAGGCCAGGCAGGACTCGAACCCACAACCGCTCGTTTTGGAGACGAGAGCTCTACCAAATTGAGCTACTGGCCTGTGTCTTTACACCTGGACAAAGTCGTTGAATTGCTGCCTTGTCCAGATGAAATAAGACTATTTCGTCTCGCGATGTAAGGTATGACGCCGGCAGCGTGGGCAGAACTTTTTGAGTTCGATGCGCCCTGGATCGTTGCGACGGTTTTTCTGCGTTGTGTAATTGCGTTCCTTGCACTCAGTGCACGCCATCGTAATAACGGGGCGAATGTCTTTTTTCGATGCCATATTCGATCAATTCATCTCGGTTGAGATGATCTCCTTTTCAGTCCAAGATCTTGGTGATCACGCCGGCGCCGACCGTCAAACCGCCTTCACGGATGGCGAACTTTGAACCCTGTTCCAAAGCCACCGGCACAATCAACTCCACTTCCAGGTTCACATTGTCACCCGGCATGACCATC
>DAOTZA010000018.1:0-2997 GCA_034434515.1 Anaerolineales bacterium
GGGTACCCCGAATAAGCCAGAGCCGTCGATAAATTCGCTCCTCCTGTCCAGGAAAAAGACAGTATACTTACCATCAGGATAATGATGGCAATAAGAATAGGTTTGCATTTCATACTTTACTCCTTTACGAAAGAAAACGAGCCAAAACTGAATTCGATTGATCCATATTGTATATAAAATAATTTAAATTAAATCTAACAATTTTGCAAGGTTTATAGCAAAGACACTTCATTTTCACCCGCAGGAGGCTGTTTGATGAGTACCCTTACCCATTATCAGATTCTCGATTTGCTCAATCGTCCCCGACCGCTATGGTTGGTTAAAGTCGATTTCTCTGACCTGACTTTGATATCTGTAGATTTAGCTAACAGTAACCTTAGCCTGGCTAATCTCTCTAAGACCGACTTGAATTATGCCATTTTGATTGGGTGCAATCTGACCAAAGCAAACCTGACCTTAGCCAATTTATTCGAGGCAAATCTTGCCCTGGCGATCCTGAATGGAGCCAATCTCAGTCGGGCAAATTTGACTCGCGCAAACTTAACCAAATGTGAATTAGAAGAAGCTATCCTGGTCGAAGCAAATCTATCGCGTGCAAATTTATCAAAATCCAATCTCCAAAAAGCAAATATGAATGCCGCCATCCTAACTCGCGCCGATCTCAGCAAATCGAATTGTTGCGGTGCAAACCTAAATCAGGCTGTCCTACAAAAGGCAAACTTTTTTGAAGCAGACCTGTCAAACGCCTCCCTACGGGAAGCAGACTTGAGAGGAGCTGATCTGACTGCCGCAAATCTACGCGGCGCAGACCTGACAAACGCAAAATTAGACGGAGCAGACTTAACCGACACCATCATGCCTGAAATCGTGATAAAATGACAAATATAGTCCTATTTGTTTTCAACAAGGGTGTATAGCCTGATAATGGCTTCTCCTCCGTTCCGTTCTACACCACAGAAGATGACATTACAATTGCCTCCTTTTCAATCCTTTTCTATCTTACAGGTACAGGGGAGACAATCAAATGATCAAGAAATTCAGGTAGTCAATGAAATATCCCTTACCCTGACCGTTAACGGAGAAGAATGGTTAGCCTTCATGTGTACCCCACTTCATCAAATCGAACTGGCGGTTGGCTTTCTTTATAATGAAGGCATTATTACCAGTTTAGACAATGTCGTGGACTACCGTCTTTGTGATGCGGGGGATAACGTTGATATCTGGCTTTCCTTTAGTCCACAAAAACCGCCAGCCTGGACACGCACTTCTGGGTGCTCAAGGGGATCTACTTCAAAAAACCGCTCTACCCAAACTTTCTTTAACATCCATCACATCTATTCATCAGAGCTTATTTATCACCTCATTGATTTACTCTATCATCAGCAGTCTCTGTATAAGACAACGGGCGGCATTCACACCTCCGCTCTCTGCAATGCCGACCAAATCATCCTCTCGGTTGAAGACATTGGTCGTCATAACACTTTAGATAAATTAGCTGGGATGATGCTATTGCGTCATCTGCAAATTGACAATAAAATAGTGATAACCACGGGTCGGGTAAGTTCAGAGATGATGCAAAAGGCGATCCGCTTAGGCTGTGAGATTGTTGTCTCGCGCACCTCCCCAAGCGCATTAGCAGTCCAACTTGCCCAAGAAAGTGGAGTCACACTTATCGGTTATGCAAAAAGAAATCAGTTTAACGTTTATACTCATCCTGAACGCCTAGACCTGTAAACTGATTCACTCGGAGGCAATCATGAGAAAATTCATCGCTGCAATCGATCAAGGCACAACTAGTACGCGCTGCATTCTCTTCGATCAAGAAGGAAAAATTCAAGCAGTTGACCAAAAAGAACATGAACAAATTTATCCTCAGCCTGGTTGGGTAGAACACAATCCACTAGAGATCTGGGCTCGCACTCAGGAAGTCATTCAAGGTGCCCTCCAGAGGGCCAACCTCACAGCAGAACATCTAGCCGGTGTGGGTGTGACAAACCAGCGCGAAACAACCATCTTGTGGAATCCGAAAACCGGTGAGCCTTATGCCAATGCCATTGTATGGCAAGATACGCGTACCAAACAACTCTGCGACCAGCTTTCTTTGGAGGGCGGACAAGATCGTTTTCGCGAGCAGGTCGGTCTTCCTCTGGCAACCTATTTTTCTGGACCAAAAATTAAGTGGCTATTAGATCAATCCTCCTCCCTTCGCGCTGAAGCTCAAAAAGGGAATGTCCTCTTTGGCAACATCGATACCTGGATTCTCTGGCAACTTTCAGGAGGAGTCAAAGGTGGCGTTCACATTACAGATGTAACCAACGCCAGTCGGACAATGCTGATGAACCTAAAAACTCTTGACTGGGATGACGAGATTCTGAGAATCATGAACATACCCCGCCAAATCTTACCCCGCATTGTACCCTCAAGTCCCTTAGAGCCTTATGCATATACCCGCCCAGATGGTCCTTTTGGTGGGTCGATTCCACTCTGCGGCGATGTTGGTGATCAACAGGCCGCTCTCATCGGTCAGACCTGTTATGAGGTCGGCGAAGCCAAAAACACCTATGGTACAGGTTGCTTTATGCTGATGAACACCGGCACCCAAATTGTTCAGTCGAAAAAGGGCTTGCTCACCACCCTGGCTTACCAGATTGGCGATTCACCAGCCACCTATGCCCTGGAGGGATCTGTTGCCATTACTGGCGCGCTGGTGCAATGGATTCGAGATAACCTGGGGCTCATTTCGTCATCCCAGGAGATAGAGGCGCTCGCCCGCACCGTTGAGGACAACGGTGGAATTTATTTTGTTCCAGCCTTTTCGGGTCTTTTCGCCCCTTATTGGCGCTCAGATGCCCGCGGGGTAATCGTTGGCTTAACCCGCTACATCAATAAAGGTCATCTCGCTCGAGCGGTCTTGGAAGCAACCGCTTTTCAAACAAAAGAAATCCTCGAAGCGATGCGCCAGGATTCTGGTGTAGAACTAAAATCGTTGAAGGTAGA
>DAOTZA010000019.1:0-6925 GCA_034434515.1 Anaerolineales bacterium
CCTTGGAGTGTAACCCTCGCTGGCAACTGTGTGATTGGGAAGCACCCAACTGGGAAACCCAAATTCGCAATCACCATGCCTACGCCTTCGTCTTCAAATGCTCACGTTTAGCTACTCCATCTGTCCGCCCTTGAACCTCCCTGGGAGAGGGGCCGGGGGTGAGGGCATTCCCCCCTCTCCCTCCCTGGGAGAGGGGCCGGGGGTGAGGGTCTTCTCCCCTCTCCCGCCCTGGGAGAGGGGCCGGGGGTGAGGGCTTTCTCCTTAAGGGAGAAGGGAGGCAAACTCCATGGCTTTCTTAACCGGCTAAACGCCGATTTAAGCGATACAGGACAAATTTGTAAATTTGTCCTGCCAAATCCCTTGACAAAGAGACAACACTGATATACAATGATACAAAAATACAATAATACAATCATACAAAGATACAATCCATGAGAAGGAGGTTGTTTGGGAAGCTTATCCGATCTGGTCATTGATTTCCGCTCTGGACAGCCGATCTATCTGCAAATCGTCGAGCAAATTCGCCAGAAAGTTGCCAATGGCGAGCTCAAACCCGGCGATCAATTGCCCACCGTGCGCCAACTGGCCGCCGAACTGCGCGTCAACTTCAACACCGTCGCCCGCGCCTATCGCCTGCTGGATGAAGCCGGGTTGATTTCTACGCAGCACGGCCGCGGTACTTTCATTTGGGAGACACCCTCCCCCGAAAAGATGCAGGCAATTCGCCAGCAAGGGCTCGAAAGCCTGACCCGCCGCTACCTATCCTCGGCTGCTCAGTTGGGCTGTGCGCCGCCAGAGATTGCCAGAATGGTCAACCAGATGTTGGAGCAATGGCAACAGAGTGGGGAACTCCCCAAACCCGAATCGACCGAATCCTAGAGAAGCGAGGTGTAGCATGGAGAAAAAAGAAAAAGGTCTCAGACTTTGCCGTTCAATGGATTATCGCATCCCCTCGATTGCAATCGTTGTTGGCCTGGCTGTCATGGGAATCGGAGTGCTGATTGCCTACCTGCTGGATAGCTTTACCCAACTTTCAGAAGATGTTGTTGGGGGCATTGTAGCCATTTTCGTCTTGCTGGGTATCACGTTGCTGTACGGGATCAAAATTGCCAATCAATGGGAAAAGGCGATTATCCTGCGCTTTGGTCGTTTCAAAAAGCTGGCTGGCCCAGGCCTGTTCTGGGTGACGCCAGTGGTTGAGAGCACCGCCAATTGGATCGATCACCGCGTGATGGTCACACCTTTCAGCGCCGAAAAGACGCTCACCAAGGACACCGTCCCGGTGGATGTGGATGCGGTGTTGTTCTGGATGGTGTGGGATGCTGAAAAAGCTGCCCTGGAAGTGGAGGATTATCGGATGGCAATCACGTGGGCTGCCCAAACCGCTTTACGCGAGGTGATCGGGCAGATGTACCTGGCGGATATTCTGGTTGGGCGGGCAAAGATGGATGCCGAGCTGCAGCGCATCATCGACGAACGCACCACGCCATGGGGGGTCACCGTCCAATCGGTGGAGATTCGCGATATTGTTATCCCGCAAGACCTCGAAGAAGCCATGAGCCGTCAGGCGCAAGCCGAACGCGAGCGGCAGGCGCGCGTTATCCTCGGCGAGTCGGAAAAGCAGATTGCTGCCTCCTTTGCCGAGGCATCGCAAGCGTACATCAACAACCCGACCGCCTTGCACCTGCGCGCCATGAATATGCTCTTTGAGGGCTTGAAGGAAAAAGGCGCACTGGTCATCGTGCCGAGCAGCGCCGTGGACACCATGAACCTGGGCGGTCTGAGCGGTTTGGTCTCGTTGGCAAAAGACCAACAAATCGAAACCTAGACCTGCCCGGATAACGTGCTTTGAATAAGGAAAAGAAAATGTCAACTCGAATGGCTTTGATGGTTATGATTGCCCTGATTCTTGGGGGGTTCTTGAGCGGTGTGTTGCTCTGGGAGCGTTTGCCTGCTCAGATGGCTTCCCATTGGAACGCAGCCGATGAGGTGGATGGGTATCTGCCCCGTTTCTGGGGGGTCTTCCTGATGCCTTTGATCAGCCTGGGCATGGCGGCTTTGTTTCTCGTCCTTCCCCTCATCGATCCGCTGCGCGAAAACGTTGCTCGCTTTCGCGGTATGTTCAACTTGTTTATCGTGATCCTGATCGCCTATTTGCTCTACCTGCACCTGCTGACCCTGGTTTACAATCTGGGCGTTCACTTTCGCCTGAGCCGCATGATGTTGCCGGCTATGGGAGTCTTGATCTTTTTTGCCGGCGAACTGGTGCGCCAGGCAAAGCGCAACTGGTTCATCGGCATCCGCACGCCGTGGACGCTCAGCGATGACCGCGTGTGGGCAGAAACTCACCGCCTGGGCAGCCTTTTGTTCAAAGCCGCAGCCGGGGTGATCTTCCTCAGCGTTTTCTTGCCCGGCAGTGGATTCGGAGTGGTGCTGGGGGCACTGTTACTGGCTGCCTTTGTCCCGCTGGGGTATTCTTACTGGCTCTATGAACGCTATCGAAAAGAAGCTCGCCCTACCCAGCCCAAGGAGGAGAATGGATGAACCGCAAAGCTCTTCTCATCTTTTTGGCTGTTACGTTTTGCCTGGCATGGTTTCTCTTCTTGATTCCGCTGGCTTTTGGCGAACCACAAAGCTCGCTCCGCCAAACCGTGACCCTGATTGCCTGGACGGCAGCCATGTGGGCACCGGGGATTGGGGCGATCTTTGCTACCGTTTATGGACTGCGTCAGCCGCTTTCCACCCTGAACCTGCGCCGTTTGGGAGAGCGGAAAGCTTATCTGTGGGCATGGTTGTTACCACCGCTTTTGGCAATCCTTTCTGGGATACTTACCTGGTTGTTTGGCTTAGGCAAACTTGATCTGGAATTCACCCTGATCCGACAGGCTATGGAAAATGCGCCCGGCGGACAATCTGTCCCTGCCTGGCTGGTGGTCCTCATCCAGGCTGCGCTTTCACTGACTTTAGCTCCGCTGTTCAATACGCTCTTTGGACTGGGAGAAGAGTTGGGTTGGCGGGGTTTCTTGCTGCCCGAGTTGTTATCCCTGGGACAAGGGCGGGCAATCCTGCTTAGCGGCCTGGTGTGGGGGATCTGGCATGCGCCGGCGATTTTACAAGGGCACAACTATCCCTCTCAACCCGTGTTGGGCGTATTTCTAATGACGATCTTCTGTATCTTGATGGGCGCGATCTTTGCTTGGTTGTATTTGCGCACCCGCTCGCCGTGGGCGCCGGCTCTGGCGCATGGCTCTTTGAATGCCACAGCCGGTTTGCCGATACTTTTTTTGAAAGATGTGGATATCACCTATGGTGGAACGGTGTTGAGCTTAATCGGTTGGGTTGGGATCGGATTGTTTGTGCTCTGGCTGATTGGCAGCAAACGCTTGCCTGTACAAGAAGGGAACTCTCTCTCCAATTCGCCGTGAAACGCTTAGCTCACTTGTTTCACGTGAAACCTGCGAAGACTGAAGCCAGCCATTTGGGTTTCACGTGAAACAATTTACGCCCCGTTCTTCTGCGCCCATTCCTCTAAGGCTTCTTCGATCTGATCGAGGAAGGCATCGAAAGCAGCCATGCGAATTGGGAAATCTTTCCCACTCAAGCCGAGTTTCAGGGTGACCTCTTTCCATCCAGTTCCAGCCACCGACTCGGTGCCCATTTCTGTGACCATCTCTTGCCAGGTGTTGAGCAGCGGCCACAAAGCCGCCCGTGGCTCTTCTCCGTTCAGCAGGGCTTGCAGAGCGCGCCCGTAATAGGCGCGTCGCGCCGGGTGGATGGCAACCGAGCGCGGCGTTTCAGGTAAGGAAGCGTAAGCCTCCTCCCAGGAGGCTATCCAGCTTTGCAGATCTTGAACCTGGACTTCTGCCCCGCCCAACAAACCAATCAGCCCAACCGCCATACCCGGCCGTTCAATGGCGGCAGCCCGCTGGGCAAACCTGACCAGAAAACGCCGTTCGGTGAGCGGGTCGCCGCTCAGCAAGGCAATGGCATTGGCGGCGTGTTCAAGGGCTTTGAAGTACAGCCGAAGCTCTCTTAACCCTGCGTTTTCTTTGATGTCTTTCAGTTCAAACCACATCTGGCGGGCGTGTTCCGCCTGGGGACGGGCACGCCCCAGTACCGTTTGGGGATTGTTGAACATCCCCCGCACGCTTGCCTGGATGAAATCCAGGGTGTGTCGCCGGTCATAGAGTGGTTTACAGGCGAAGAGGGTCGGCCCGAGCCAGGGGTGGGTGCGCAAGGCGCGCGGCGGCTCATACTGTGCCTGAGGATGATGGGCGAGATCAATATGCACTTCATCGGTCAAGCGGATGATCTCACGCGGGGGAGTCACCTGATCGATGTGAATCAGCACAATGTCGATATCCATCGTTCCCCCCAACAGGAAATCCTCTTCCAGCGTTGCCCCGCACAGATAGGCAGCCAGAATCGTGGGATCGGTGCGCAGACGTTGCTCGACAGCCTCTTGGGCGATCTCCAAAATGGTCTCTCGGTTAATCCGCATGGGAGTCATCCCTCTACTGGTAAGGGTAATTCGGCCTGGAAGGGAGAAAGGCGTAAGGCCTGACGGATGCGTTCGACCACGCTGTTCAGGTCTTGAGGATTGCGAATGATATCCAACTGGTTGGTGTCCACCACCAGGACGGACGAGCTGTTGGCACTGCGGTTGGTGAGAAAGTGTTGGTCATAAGCGGCGCACAATTGCTCGATATAGCCTCGCTCCATGTTGCGCTCGTACGGGCGGTCGCGTAAGGCAATGCGCTGCATTAGCACCTCCACATCGGCGCGCAAATAGACTACGATTTGCGGGAGGGGGATTTTCTCCGCCAAAGCCTCGTGCACACGGCGGTACATCTCCAGTTCATCGCCTTGCAGGTTGATGCGGGCGAACAAGGCGTCTTTTTCAAAGGTGTAATCGGCAATCAACGGTTTGCCACTGGCTAAAAGCTGCGGGACAGCCTGGTGTTGTTGACGGTAACGGCTGAGCAAAAAGAAGATTTGCGTTTGAAAAGCATAGCGTTGCCGGTCGGCGTAAAAACTGGTAAGGAAGGGGTTTTCTTCAAAGACTTCTAAAAGCAAATTGGCATCAAAGATGGGCTGTAAAAGCCGCGCCAGAGTGGTTTTCCCAACCCCAATTACGCCTTCAATTGCAAGATACATGCACACCTCTCCATCGAGTTTCTCCTCTAAGGATACCAGCCTTTGGCAAACAAGAAAAGGGGGTTCTGAATAACTCATCCCGTATCATGCCAGATGATACTGTTACCGAAAACATTCATTCTCTGATGATACTGTTTCCCAGCGGCATCTCTTTTCTTTGTGAAACGGCCCGGGATGCTTGATCTTGGTCTGCGCTGCCTGATAAGGGATGCGTATTTTCGTCAACTACCTGCAACGTTCATCTACGGTCGGGGAGAAGGTTCATTCGCCCGTACCTCTGCCATCGTTGGCTCGGTACCATTTTTATTTGATAGAATGCAAGCACTTGCGCGCAAGATGCCGTTTGTGCCATCATTCACTCCAGAATCGCTCAGCCGTCTAACTTGCGTTTGGAGCTGATCTCCGCTTTGGCAGTGGAAACGCAGTGCCATTGGGCAAGCGCAACAGAATTTCAGGTGTGATCCAATCTAATTTGGAGGTGAAAAGGTGAATACAGAGATTACTATCCCTCTGGATGCAGATACAGCCAGATTGTATCGTCAGATTCCTGCTGACCAGCAAAGAAAGTTTCAGGTGCTTCTAAACCTTTGGCTGCGCGACCTCATCCTATCCCCGCGTCCCCTTCAGGTTATCATGGCTGAAATCAGCCAAAAGGGCCAGGAGCGCGGCTTAACTCCTGAGATCCTGGAGTCTTTGCTGAATGACGAGTGAACCGCGCTTTGTCTTTGATACCAATGTTGTGATCAGTGCGCTCCTGTTGAGCCATTCTGTCGCTCGTCAAGCTTTTGACAGAACAACGCAGACAGGCAAATTGCTTATCTCTAGAGCAACCCTTGAAGAATTGAACGCTCGAAAACGCTGGCTAACCAGCGGATGAAGCCTACCCTACTTGCAGAAACCACGGACGTACCAGCCGAGCAAGGCACGACGTCACTGGCGTGAAATCTGTGGAGCTGCTCCATATCCCTTGACGGGCGAAGATGCGCAGGCGTGGGTTTCGCATGCTCGGCAAGAAGACGACCAAGCTCGCCAAAGCCACTCAGGTGAAAAACGATGAAGGTTATTGAGGCTTTACAGCAAGTGGAGCTGATCTTTTTGGATACAGCACCTGTGATTTATTACGTCGAAAAGAACCCACGCTACTAAACAATTGTCACTCCCATCTTCGAGCGAATTGATGATGGCCTGCTGATGGCTGTTACTTCCCCTATAACACTGGCTGCGTTCTTAGTGATGCCTTATCGATCGGGAATGGATAGCCTACAGCAAGACTTTTTCGATCTGATAGTACACGGTCAGAATACCGTGTTTGTCCCCCTCGACGAAATGTCTGCCCGGCAAGCCGCCGAGTTGCGAGCGTATTATGGACATTACCCTTACCGATGCCCTCCAGATTGCGACGGCCCTGAAAGCAAGTTGCCAGGCGTTTATCTCTAACGATCGCAGGTTGCAGCGCGTGACGGAAATCCGCGTGTTCGTATTAGATGAATTAGAGCCAGACCGTTGAACCAACCCACCGCTGGTCTCGCCCCACCCACAGGCTCTGTGCGCCTCGACCCGCGCCGCCCGCGTCAGGGAGAAGACCTTTCCCGCTGGCGGCTCTACCTCAACGTCCCACACCAGGCACTCTTCCTAGTGCATCTTCAAGAGACATTTTCGGATGTAGTAAAAACCGACAAAACAGGATTGTCGAAAACAGCACATACCCGCTGGATGATTTCGGCTTTCGCTAATTTTCTACCCGGCTCAACGATTTTCCGCTTGGCAT
>DAOTZA010000020.1:0-1899 GCA_034434515.1 Anaerolineales bacterium
TTAAATTTTAGCTGCATCTTTTCAGCCTGGCAAGTGATTTTTTCACTTTTTTTGCTCATTTTTTCCTTGACTTAATCATTTTCTCATAGTTTAATTCCTGCCTGATGGACAGGAAAACAACCCTGCAAAATCGCGCAAGGGGTCAGCAGAAGAAGATGGCATTTAAGGCTTGATAGAACCCAGAGCCAGCTTTCTGGCAATTTAGAAAGGGTATACACCTTCAGGGCGAGGCTTGTGGGTTATAATAAGAGCCAAATGCTGTCCGATAGGAAGGTCATGTCGGAAGGGCGGAGCACGGCTGTTGGACGGCAATAAATGAAAAGCTGATAAAAACGTCCCGATTTTGGAGGAATACGATGGATGATGAATTGGAAATTGATCTGCGCAAAGTAATTCGCAATCTGCTCAAGCGTTGGATGTGGATTGTGGGTTTTGCACTCCTGGTGGGCCTGGTGGCGTTTGGCTTCACCTTCTTGCAGCCTCGCAGGTATGAAGCCAGCGCAGTGATTGCGCTCACCCGACCGCTTAATCTGCCCAACTTCGACCCGCGCTACCAGACCATGACCAACCCGCTCACGATCAACAACAAAATCGTGAGCGATGTTGCCCTGGGCGATGAAGTAGTCCAGTTGCTGTTTGAAGAATGGAACGATCCCGAGAAGAAGCCGACCGATTTGCAGGCGTTTGTAAACAGTAACCTGAAAGTTGAAAGCGGTCAGGATGCCACGATTGCCATCCTGAAGGTGCGCCTGAAAGACCCGCAAGAAGCAACCCGTCTAGCAAGACTGTGGGCGGAAGAAGTCGTCCAACGAATCAACCTGACCTATTCCGGCCGAGATGAGGCACAGATTGCCTTTTTCCAGGAGCAGGTGACGACCGCCGAACAGAGATTGCAAGCCGCTGCACAGGCGCTTCAGGAATTCGAGGCGCAAAACCAACGCGCTTCCCTGCAAAATCAGCTCGATTCCCTCTCTGCCCAGCAGGCGGAATACCTGCGCCGCTTGCGGGTGATCGAAGCTGTTCAAGCAGACGGTAAGGTGTTTCTCGACCAGATCAAATCTCTGCCCAAAGACAGCCGCCTTTCCAGTCAGGAGCAGACTAACCTCTTTCTGTTGCAGATGCGCATCTATGGCGACACGATCGCCGGCATTGCTTCTGCTTCACAGGTTCAGCTCTCCCTGCCCGAATTGAATTCTGAAACCACGGTCGGGGAGTACCAGCAAGCCCTCACTACCTGGCTGGCTGCCCTGCAGACCCAAAAGAGTGAACTGGAAGCGGTTTTACAAACCTTTCCACCCCAGATCGAGCAATTGCAAGGGCAAATTCAAGCCCTGGATAGCGAGCGCCAGCGTCTGGACCTGGAATATCAGTTAGCCCGTGAGACGCTAACGACCCTGCGGCGCAAATTGGACGAGGCGCAAATTGCGGTTGAAGATAGTAAAGGATATGCCTCGATCGTTGCTTACCCGGCCGTGCCAAAAAATCCGGCGCCGCGCGGCACCTTGCGCAATACGGCTCTGGCAACCGTGTTGGGCGGCTTCCTGGCTGTCTTTGGCGTGCTGGTCTGGGACTGGTGGCGCAGCGAGGAAGAAGTCCCTGCTCCGGCAAGGGAAGAGACGCTTGCCAGGGAGCCGGTCGCGGCAGTTCGAAGGTGATCCTTCTGAAGCGTCACCTTCAAGACTTCGATCGGTTCCGAGAGGAGATTCGGCGCTATCTTGCACAAGATTGACTTCGATCGTCTGGTAGCCGTCTTGCAACGCTATCCCAATGTGCTGGCCGCCTGGCTTTTCGGTTCAGCCAGAGGGGGTGTTGTGCGCCTAAAAGCGATATCGACATCGGCGTGTATTTTGCCTCCAAGCCCACTCTGGAAGAACTTGTCGATTTGCGCGCCGACCTGAC
>DAOTZA010000021.1:0-6984 GCA_034434515.1 Anaerolineales bacterium
AGCGGCGCAAAGCCATGGGTCTAAAGTAAGGAACTATGACTGCCAGGCTGCCGAAGGGAATCATCTCAATAACGACAGTTATCTTTCCCAAGCCTGGCAATTGTACAGGCGAAAATTTTTTAAGGACAACGGATGGAGTAACTGGAATGAAACTACGGCTTGGGAGAATACTGGTTGGTTTAATTTTTTTCTCTTTGCTTGCATTTTGCTTTCAACCGGCAGCCGCTCGTGATGCAGTTGTTGTCCCTCCTGGAACTACCCGCTATGTGGCGCCGAATGGACAGGATAGCGGCAACTGCACTTCATCCGCATCACCTTGTCGCACGATTCAATATGCGGTGAACCAGGCCGCCTCGGGCGATACCATTTTAGTGGCAGCGGGAGTGTATACATATGAGCAAGGTGTAGATCCATGTCCGTTTCTCCAAACGCGCGCAGTCGTTTGTGTGCGGGGCAAAAACTTGAAGATCAGGGGAGGATTTTCACTAAATAACTGGCAACTTTTTTCTCCTAATGAAAATCCGACAATCATTGATGGTGAAAACAAATTCAGAGGCGTAGTAGTCAACGGCTATAATGTTCAAAGAACTCATCTAGAGATGAGTGGTTTTCGCATCCAAAACGGACTTGCTCAAGGCCCCACATATCTAAACCCATATGAACCAGGTGCCATGGGGGGAGGACTATGGGCTCTGCTTGCATCCGTATCGCTTCAAGATATGTTGTTTCTGAACAATAAAGCAATCGGGGCAAATACCACCTCTGGAGATGGTGGAGGAGCGGATGGGGCTGCAATCCGTATAGAATCTTCCCCTCTCGATACAACTTCTGTTATTGAAAGAGTGGTTTTTGAAAATAACACCTCGATAGGGGGGAATGGACCTGACAGAGGAGGAGTAGCCTTTGGAGCATTATTTATCTACAAGTCCAATGTTCTGATTCAGGACGCTCTCTTTAAAAATAATCTGGCTCAAGCAGGGAGTTCAAACGGCAGTGGTGTAAGTAAGAGAGATGGATTAAACGCCGACGCCTTAGGAGGCGCTATCGGGATCGAGTTTGGGAATGTGGTTACTTTGAAGAGAGTTCGAATAGTCGGTAACCAAGTCAAAGGTGGGAGTGGATCTATTTACGGAGGGGGAGCTTTTGGCGGAGGAATTCTGGTTGAGGATACAAACTTGTTTGAAATGTATGACTCTATTGTTGAAGGTAATATTGCCAAAGCGGGTAGTGGACAAAATGCTGGAAATGCAGGTGGGGGTGGTATATCATCTCAAAACACCGAATTGTTACGCATAGAAAGGAGCATGATTGTATCAAATTCAAGTATAGGGGGAGATACAACCATTAATGGGAATCCAGCAGGCGCAGGATCGGGAGGGGGATTATACGTATTCTCCACTCGTCCAACTATATCCTATCAGGCTACTATGACGAATTTGATCATTGCTGATAATCGTTCCCAGCAAGGTCAGGGAAGCCTCGGTCCGATTAATAGCGCAGGGGCGGGGGCAGTCTTTCACGGTATTAAGGCGGATATCTCCCATGCTACTATAGCTGGGAATCAACTTGACCCTTATCTCCCTGTTGGACAGGCAATGATTGTTCTACCGTGGCAATTACCATCTGGCTCTATCCCTTCGACAGTTAGATTAAGCTACAGCATCGTTTCTGATCATAGTCAGGGCATGGCAGGTGCCTGTGCTATTGCTGTAATTCAAGGCAGTACGTTGCACCTTAATCAGGTATTGTTTGCACGTAATATCAAAGATACTAATGCGGATGGTCGTCCTCTCCCTGCGGGTGCTTTTATTGGTATGGATACTATTCGAACTGCATCGTCGGTGAAGTATGTTTCTCCCGGAGCACCGAACTATAATTACAGGCTTCGAGCTAGTTCTCCCGCTATTAATTCTGTCGGTACCAGCTCAATTGCAGATGACATTGACCAGCAAAGTCGTCCCTATCAGAACACTGCAGATTTGGGGGCAGATGAATACTGGCCGTTTGGTTTAAGAGGGACAGTTAGCGATGGTGAAATATACCTCGATTGGGAGATAGAAACTCAACCTTTCTCCAATGCAGTGGCATATTATATGGTGACTTTATCCTGTGAGCCAGGCGCTTCTTCACCAAACGAAATTCAATGTGGCCAGAGTATCAATGTGGGTAACATCACTCAATTAAAATTAACTGGCTTAAGTAACTTTAAGAATTACAGGATTCGAGTTGATGCCTATGATGGGTCCGGTGATTTGATCGCTAACTCAAAGGGTGTTACCTTATTCCCCACAAACATTTTTATCTTTTTACCCCTTGTAGTTAGGTAAGGTCACTTACAAACCCGGAGAGTTAGACGAAACTCATCCTGACCGCCTTAAACAACAAGAAGTACGAATTTAGCTACTGCTGCGGAATATTTTTTCGAGTTTCTCCAGTCAATTTTGGTTATAAGCGAACCCTAACCATCTATCATCTTGCATTTATTTCGGCGAAACCGCAGCTCTTTAATCGAATTTTCTGGCTGCGAAAACAAAAAATGGATACCCCAAATGACCTTGCCATGGTCCCCAATACAATGAAGCTGTGGCGTTTGAGAAGCCACACCGTTCCAAATCTTTAAGAATGTCCCATCCAAAGTTTTGATAACACAAAGATCCCTCTGGGGAGATTGGATTCCCGTGTATCTCAGGAGGTAAATGGTGTACAATGCCACTTCCACTTTCCGATGCCCGAATTATAGTGTTTTTTTGGTTGGAAAAAAAAGGGATTGTGAACACAAGATATCCCTGATTGACTAAAACCCGATATATCTCGGAGAAAGCCTGATGATAATTTGGGATATGTTCAAAAACATCTAATGTGATGACGATATCAAATTCGTTGTTTTGAAAAGATAAAGCTCTCAAGTCTTCATGCCTGATGCGAAGCAATCCCCGTGATACTATTTTTCCTCCCTGGTGCTTAGAATCGATATACTCACTTCCAATAAATGAGGGGATAAATTTTTTTAGTAGTCTGTATAATGGCGTAGTTTGCTCGGCAATATACCCCTTACGTATTTTCTCAAATCCTATTCGTGTTTTGATAAAGTCAAACAATGCTCGCATCCTGCTATTCAATCCACAATTCTCACAAATTGATGTTTCAGTCCAAGCTGGATGTATTGAGCCATTCTCTTCAGTAGCCCCATAAAACCAGTGTAATTGCATAGTTGTAACTTGCTCACATGATGTACAATATGCAGGGTATTTAAAAGAGTGACGGGAAATGAGAACGCGGTCATCTAGCCAATCAAACACGGAAAAAATGCTTTTATCAAATTCCTCAAATTCTTCTAGGGAATGAAAATCAGCTAACCAGATTGATGGGAATCCTGTAATTTGTTTCTTCATGCTAAACTAAACCTCTACCGCAGTAATAATCGTCAATGATGATTTGCGATAAAAATTCTTCTTCTTTTTCTGATAGATTTCCAAGGAATTCCTCCATTACGGAACAGCTCATCCGAACAGAGGGTTGAATAGTCTTAATAGCCTGGTAATATTTTTTAGCATTAATTGCAAAGTCAATAGCCCCTAAATGTACCCTTTTTAATACCTCATTACTCATAAGCTCTTCCTTTTCCGGATTGCGATAAATAGTAGTTAACGATCCATTAGCTTCTTTTTCATAATACTGAATTTGTGGCTCATTGGTTGTCAAAAGTTTTTCTAAATAAAAGCTAAAACGATATAATAGAGGCATATTAGAAGCCTTTTTCAGATTCTCGTAGAAACATCCACGGGCAAGAACACTATACTTTTGAGCCATATAATCTGCGCGGTCATTTGTTAAGAGGTAATAGCCATGGATATTTTGTCCAGTTATTTTATTCAGATATCCTTGGACAGAGCCGCTGTAGCCTACATCTACAACGGCAGGATTAGCTGAAAGTTCTAGTTGACTTTCAGTCAAATAATCCAGTAATCCTTCTCTCTCTTTCTCTGCTCGATTATGGATTTCATCCTCTAAAGCAGTTAACAGCGGTACTAAACTAGCTATTTCTGCATTTTGTACTTTAATAATCTGGTTTCGATTCCAACCGAGATCTCTCTCTATCCTAATCCATGCATCATTGTCTAAGGAAAGACCAAATCGAATATACAGAAAACTTTCAAGAGGATTAGGATAGAATTCTACTCGGGCAATGCTGAGGATGTCCTCTCTCGACGTTATTGCTGCAACGCTTGCCGCCCGTCTTGATACAATGAGATAATGCGAGATCGGAAAATTGTCTTCATCCTCGCACCATAAATCATAAACTTGCTTCAGTAAGTTACCTTCTCGAGATAAGAAATATAGATGATCGACTCTGTCCTTACGAGCTTGGTCTATTAACCAGCTCGTAAAACTAACTATTAATGGACCTACGAGACTATAACCGATGGTATAAGCGTCAACATTTACAAGGGTAAATGGATCAAAGTCAGGAAAAGTTAATGAGCAAAAATTATATCTAATTATCATTCCTAAAGTTAATTCATCTTCAATGCTTCCAAAAGCATCGCATTTATTAATGAGTGACTTCCATCTAGGTAACGCTCTTGCTAACTCAACTGGACGCATCAAGTGAATAAAATTAGCTCCCATCTCACATGGAATTTTAACATCCGATCGCTCATTGTCACCAATCATCAACATTTCATCGGGTTTAATATTAAACCGGTCTAATACATATCTGTGAAGTTCCCCGCTATCCTTCCGCATACCTATCTCACCAGACAGATAAATGGAATGCCAATCATCAATCCCAACTTTCCTCAGGCATTCTTCGATTACCTTTTTTGATAAAAACATATCTGAGATTAGGATGACTGGTTTTCCGGTATTTAAAGCCTGACGGTAAAGCTCTATACCAGATGGGCGAGGTTCGGCAAGCCAGACCTCGAGCCTCTCTTCTAATTGCTTAAGAGAAGAAACATCTTCCTGGGAAAGGTTCGTAATTTTCGCAAATTGAGTATATATTTCATCTAAAGTTACATCTTTTCCTTTTTCATCCCGCGCTTGTCGTTCCGCAACCACACGAAATTGACGATATAAGTCTCCAACCTCGTTACCAACTTCTCTTGCTACGATTTCCTTAATGGTCTCGGGGTTTAATAAAGGTCGCAGAATCAGAGTGTCAAAAATGTCAAAAGCAATTAACTTGATCGTCGGTTTGTTGAGCAGTTCGATTATCGACTCGTAAGGTCGATTGATGTATTGGTCTAGCCGCCACGAAGACCAACTTGGAAAAGTTACATCTGCAATAATGGCAGGTTGCCATCCTTGCTCCAGTGCACAGAGGGCCAACAAGCGTTCTAGAACATGAGCAAGAGTGCCATCTGTTTGCCCGGCTTCTTCAGGAAAATCTCCCAATTTGATTCCTGCATTGAATAGTGGAGCTAGCGCTTCAACCCTTGCCCAAAACATCGAGCCAGCGGGATAATCAAAATAGCCTCGTGGTATAGAAGTAAGACCGATTCGCCTTCCCCAATCCCTTGCCAGAGATTCATTGGCTAGCCACGTGTTTGCCCAATAGGGCAACAAATGATAATTTTGGGGGTAAACAATCCCATAAGGTTTGTCTTTCTGTAATAAGCTAAATATTTTGCGTATCTGTTGTTCATCACCTAGTAGAGTATGAGACAAATATTCTCTCCACCCTTGTGTTGCACCTTTATTGTATAAGGATTTTTTACTATGTAAGTGAGCAATGAAATCGTAACGGCTTAACTCTTCCCCAAAGGTGCAAAATAATGGAGCAAAATCCCTGCCTCGATTTTCAACCAATTCCACCTTTAGTTTACAAAGATGTGGAAGATTTTTATACAAATGTTCACATTGTTCGACGATGTCCTGAAACGGGCTTGATATATACAGATCATATGGAAAGGGCATGTTTGTAAGTAAATCAAAAAACTCTCTGATCACATCTGAGTAAAAAATATGAAGATGAATTGCAATCCTTCCTCTAACTTCGGTAGCGGGTTGCACCTCATTTAAGTTCACAAGAAAACCGTTAAAAAGGGCATTTGAGGGTGAAGAAAGATATCCTCTCCTCCAATTCTCGTAGTGAGGAAAACCCTTGAGTAAAAATCCTAAATGTTGATACGACCAAAAGAGCCACCGCCCCCGAAATTTACTTGGAATTATGTAGTAGAAAGATTTTCCAATCCTGTAGATAATATTACGTAACTTCATAAACCTTCTGGGGTTTGCAGTACTTCCCTTTTTAACCGCAAAATCTCTTCTATGGGGATGAGGACGACGGCCTTCTTTGCATCCATATTTCAAGTAGTGAATCAAGGGATTGATTCCAGCTTGCCTAACATCAGAATTTGCTTCCAGGTAATAGGTGGTATCAAAATAAAGAGATGGGTTACGCCCTTCTTTCCAACCATGCTCAATAAAATGCCATAAGGGGTCAATATCCTTCAGCCGTACGTCTGGATTTTTTATAAGGTAATAAGCGCTATCAAAATAGCCGCTCTTATAGATGATGAAATACTCATACCACTTTCTAAATCTCATAAATTTCTCAGCAGCCTCCTAATTTTGCGAAAAGGACGAGTATATCGCCAACTGCGACTGGTTACATATCCTATGATTTCCTGTTCCTGGTCAGAAACCACAGTTCGTAAACGTTCCATTTCCTGCTCCTGGCCAGAAACTACAGTTCGTAAACGTTCCATTTCCTGCTCCTGCTCACGAACCACAGTTCGTAAACGTTCCATTTCCTGTTTCTGCCAAGTCAATAACTTATGAAGTTGCCAGTTGATGGAATGGATCATTCCGTAAATGGGTCGTGGCTGTCGGGGTGCATATTGTTCAAGCAACTTTTGATAGGTTTCCCTCCAGATAAAGGCATTTTTAGATAAGGTCAGTTTTTGTTTAATGGTTTCTTGGGCGTTTTTCGCCAGATTTGCTCGCAACTCAGGATTTTCGATAAGCATGATGAGGTAC
>DAOTZA010000022.1:0-7848 GCA_034434515.1 Anaerolineales bacterium
CCGGAGGAAGTTCTCTTGAGATTTCAGCCGCGCGTGGCGCGCCGCGTAGGGGAAACGCGCTGGCATCGCACTGAGCAGGTTTCCGTCTTGGAGGACGGAAGCCTGCTCTGGCGAG
The DNA here is from genome assembly GCA_034434515.1 of Anaerolineales bacterium. Taxonomy (GTDB): domain Bacteria; phylum Chloroflexota; class Anaerolineae; order Anaerolineales; family UBA4823; genus NAK19. The sequence goes on from DAOTZA010000022.1 coordinate 116, forward strand.
CGCAGATCGCCGAACCCACCGAAATGCTGCCCTGGATTCGGGGCTGGGGCGCAGATTGCGAGGTGTTGGCGCCGCCATGGTTGCGCCAGCGGGTCAAGGAGGAGGTTGAAAGGATGTACAATTTATATCAAACCGAATGAAGGAGGTGAGCATGTTGAAATTCTGTGGGCATCCCTTTGTGGATATCGGTGTGGCGACCATTACGGCTTTTGCCCAAAAAGAAACCCCCGAGGATTTAGCCTTAGAAGACCTGGAGCGAATGGCAAATTATCTCGAAGAGATATATTTGCATCCCTCTCTGGTTAGTTTCCTTTCGATCATCTTTACAATGAATGCCGGCTACACTCAACCGGGATTCAGTAAGTCGCCTGAGAAACGGAAATTATACGCCACAAAAGTCCTGAAGGCTTTTTCGCCTGATTTGCCGCGCCTGGAAGAGAAGGACATGTTTCTGGGGTTTCCGGTGGCGGCTATCTCGTTTGACGCCGAAGAAGGAGGCAAATTACCGCCCGGACGAACGTATCGCCAACATTTTCCTCTGACCACCGGAGAAGCGGTAATCAACTTCTTCCCTTATGGAGATGCCGGCTTTTCCGTCTCTGGCGAGACCTTACTTGCCCTTCAAGCCTTTCCGCTGGGGAGTTTGAAAATTTCTGGCAAACTGCTGGCGGTTCATTCGGATAATCCCGAGATCACCCTATATTTCGCCAGAGATTTTTTTGAACAAAATCGTCAGGGCATTAATCTGGCAATGCAAAGCGGGCAAAAGTTTTCCCTCGAAATGCCGCGCATTCCCCGCACGCTCCTGGTTGAAAAATTGCTGCAAGCAACCACGATTCGCTCAGACGCTCGCCAATCTGAGCAACCATTTTCGGTTACAGCTTATTACTTCAGTAACAGTGGCCAGGGCTCATCGCTGGAAATCTTCCATTTGCCCCTCCAAACGGTGAGCTTTTTGCAGCACATGTACCGTGCTGAATATCACCACCAATGGATGCAAATTGTACAAAGAGCCTGGCAACTGGCACCTAAAAAAACGAAAGGAGAGAGCCCATCAGAGTACGTTCCTGCCAAAAATTACCTGTATGAAGATTTGTTCAACTTACCCGACAATGCTGCTTTCTTTATTCGCAACTATTTTCTGCGCATTCCTTTCCCATCCAGAGACCCTACCGATCCACGCCGGGCATACTCGGTTCGGCAAGAAGTCGATATCGTTTCCTGGAAAATCACCCATCAATTCTTGAGGAGGATTCTGAATATGGACAAAGAGCGCATCGAGCAAATTCGCCAGATGGCCGATACGCTGGCCGAATACATTCGTTCTGAGAATGACACTCGTTTCTTTCGCGAGTTCTTTACCCAGAACCGTTATGAATACTTTCGCCTCTTGCTTCTCAAAGCGAATTTGGGGCAAGTTCGACGGGGCAAGCCACCCATCCTGCAATTTGACTCCTATCTTCAGGTTTTTGAAGAAGGAGAAGAGCTTCCCACAAGCGATTGGCGTTTAGCCAGAGATCTGGTCTTGATCCGCATGACCGAACGCCTTTATCAACTTGGATGGTTTAAGGAGCACGAGAGTGCTCTTGAAGAAATTCCTATAGAAGGCGAAAATCCATAATCAGTAAAGGAGGTAAACTATGTCTTTTGTAACCGGATTGTTTCTCATCGATGCGCCTGCCTCAGCTTTGAACAACTTAGGGAGTATCCCAGGCGAGAGAACCGATAACACCAGTGGTGTGAAGGTGATCAAAGCCAGAGATGGCGCATATCCCTATGTTTCGGCTCAAGCTTTTCGCTACTGGCTAAGGACAACCCTAGAGAGATCGAACCTGGGATGGAAAGCCGCCCCGGTCTATCGCGAAGAAAAGGTTGCCTACACGGATGCCAACCCCATTGAGTACTGGGATGATGATCTCTTTGGCTACATGCGGGCGCCCTCAACGCGCGAATCGGCCAGAGCAGCTAGAGAATCCGATCCGAGCCGCGCCAATGAAACGCCAACTTCGGATACAGTCACTCGCGCTTCGCCGTTTCGGGTGAGTACGCTGGTCTCAATTGCTCCTGTGCCGCTCACCCAGGATTTTGGCGTCATGGCGCGTCAAGAAGGAAATCCTGTCCCATTTGAACACCAGTTTTATCGCACCACCCTAAAGGGCTTATTTTCCCTCAATCTGCAGGCTTGCGGCACCTTCAGCTATGTGGAGAAAACCGGTTATCGCAACCTCGATGAGGAGCGAAAGCGACGCGCTGAAGAAAAGGGCTTGATCCATCTTGAAGATAAAAAGTGCTATCGCTTACCCAAAGAGGAACGACTGCGTCGGATTCAAACGCTGTTTGAAGGGCTGGCAATGCTGGAGGGAGGCGCCAAACAAACCCTGCACTATACGGATGTCATGCCGGTGATGGTGTTTTTGGCTGTAACCAAAGGCGGCAATCACATTTTCAGCCAGATCATTCAGGCAAACAGCAAAGCGCAGCCACAAGTTAACCTGGAAGCCCTGTCTGAAGTTCTGGAGGTTTTCAAAGATGAAATCCTGTCCCCGATTTACGTTGGCTGGACACGGGGATACCTGGATGAAGAGCGGCAGAAATTCGAAGCCTATTGCCAGAATCAAAAGTTCTCGATTGCTCATCCGCGCCAGATTTTTCAGACCTTTATCCAGGATCTCGGGCAAAATGATTACTGGCTAGAGTAGGAGGGGCTCATGCAGGTCCTAAAAGTGGTGGCGGAAGGGATGACAACTTCCTTTCGCTATCCTCATTTCATGTGGCAAGTTCATCCAACCTATGAGATGCCGCCGCCAGCGACCATCTACGGGCATATCGCTTCTGCTCTGGGAAGGTGGTTTGATCCAGCAGAAGTTCACTTTGCCTACCATTTCAGCTATGCTGCTAAAGTGGATGATCTGGAACATATCATCTTGCTAACCCCCTCTTCGGGTAAGTTGAAAGGCTCTTCTTATCCCAAAGTTTTGGAGGGGCAGGTTAATCCTTTTCAGCGCACGATTCTTTTTCAACCGCGGCTGATTCTGTATCTCGACCGACCCGATTGGATGCCTTATTTCCGAAGTCCGCAATACCCGGTGGTTCTGGGACGCTCACAGGATTTGTTCACCTATACCAGCCTTGCTCTCGTCGAGCTACAATTTGCTACAGAAGCCTATTTCGAACACACCTTGTTGCCCTACAGTACCAATCGGTATACCAATCGCGGTTATGCTGTACAGATGCCGCGTTGGATCGATTATCAACAGAAGCGTAAGCCAACCTTCGAGCGCTATTTTATCGTCCACGAGCGCATTCAATATCCGCAGGATTTCCTCTGGTTTGGAGAAGTTCAACAGACAGGTGTCTGGGTCGATCCAACGTCACCGGTGGTCAATGGCAGGCATTTGGGCTTAATCTTTCATGCTTTTGTAGGTGAGGATGGAGAACGCAAATCCCTTTCCTGAGGGGTTAGAGCACCTGTGGGCGAAAAGCCCTGAAAAGGGTGAAGGCGGCGAAGCGGAAAGCCTTGTGCTGCACACCTGGCACGTGCTCAAGCGCTTTGCTGATCTGGTCCGCCTTCGCCCGAGTTTACCGGCCGAGGTGGGAAAAGAGGATCTATGGCATTTGCTCTATTGGGCAACCTTTTTGCACGATTTTGGCAAAGCTCATCCCGATTTTCAAGGTGTCCTGCGTAAAGAGAGGGCGGCCAAGGAGCGATGGGCAGCCCATCGGCATGAGGTATTCTCCTTGCCCTTTCTCGCCTGGTTTGGCGAGAGCCTGGGTGCAGACCAACGGCAGTGGATCATTGCTGCAATCGTCTCCCATCATCGTGAGCCAGGTGAGTTGCACAAGCTATACCCATTTCTGGATGACGAAGAGGATGACAGCCTGAGCGAACTCGTACAACAGATGCCAGCCGAGACGCTGCAGGGCTTATGGCAGTGGCTGAGGGTGTGTGGGGTGGGGTGGATCGAGAGTCTCGGTTTGAACTCGGCCGGTGTTCACCCCTTAGCGCTTGTGGATCAGGAGCAAGCTGTAAGGCAATTTCGCCAACACGGCACTAAGCTGATCTGCGATTATCTATCCCAATATCATCGTCTGGTTTCGTCTTTTGACAAACCCAAAGCCTCCGCCGCGTATAAGACGCTTGGTATCCTTTTGCGGGGTTACATGATCCAGTCCGATCATACCGCTTCGGCTCATGTGGAGCAATTGCCCTTCTTGAGCCTGAGCCGGGAAGACATTATCTACAAGCGAGGCATCCGGCTCAATGACCTGTACACTCATCAATTGCAGGCCGCCCGGGTGCAAGGTTCGCTGATTCTAACTGCGCCAACCGGCAGTGGCAAAACCGAAGCCGCCCTGTTTTGGGCCGCCAATCAAAGACAGGCGGCACGCTTGTTTTACACCCTGCCCTATCAAGCCAGCATGAACGCCATGAAATTGCGTCTGAATGCCTTGTTTGGTGAATTTTCGGTCGGTTTGCAACATGGCCGAGGTTTGCTGGCTTTGTATCGACAATTGATGGAGAGGGACTATGAAGCCGAACGGGCAGCTCGGACAGCCCGGTGGTTGAAAAACCTGGCTGAATTGAACGTGCCTCCCATTCGGGTGTTTAGCCCCTATCAGATGCTGAAGGGGATGTATCGCCTCAAGGGCTATGAAGCTCAACTGGCGGATTATTATCGGGGGCTGTTTATCTTTGATGAGATTCATGCCTATGAGGTCTCCCGTCTGGCGATGATCCTGTCCACCCTGAAGCACCTCAAGCGCCACTATTGCGCTCGCTTCCTGATCATGTCGGCAACCTTGCCAACCTTGATCCGCAACTGGATTCAAGAAGCCTTGGGCGATGTTCCGTTCCTCACCGCCGATTCGGCGCTATACGCACGCTTTCAGCGCCATACTCTGCGGGTGGTAGAGGGAGACCTGATTGAACAGCTTTCGCTGATCGCTCAAGAAGCTCAGGCTGGCAAATCCGTCCTGGTGGTCTGCAATACAGTTGGGCGCTCGCAAGAGGTCTATCGGCGCTTATCTGCCCTTCTCCCTCCAGCAGCCAAGGTTCTTCTGTTGCATGGTCGCTTTCATCAGCGCGACCGCATGGCAAAAGAGCGCTCCATCCAACAATTGTTTGGGCGACAAAAATCCTCCCCGGTGCCTGTGATCTTGGTTTCAACCCAGGTGGTCGAGGTCAGCCTGGATATCGATTTAGATACCCTCTTCAGCGACCCGGCGCCGTTAGAGGCGCTCATTCAGCGTTGTGGACGAGTCAATCGCTCTGGCCGTCTGGGAGCAACTGCGCAAGTGCATATCTTCACCGAACCCGCTGACGGCCTACGAATTTATTCACCCGAGCTGATTCAAAGCACCTTGTCCATCTTGCGGTCTCACCAGGGAAAAGCAATTGATGAAAACCAGGTCAATCACTGGCTTGATGAAATTTATTCTGGTAAAATCGCTGCTGAATGGGAGAGTGAATTTCGCAAGGGAGTTAGTGAATTTGAAGCCGCTTGTCTCGACACACTGCGTCCGTTTTCTCCGCTTAGCCATCTTGAAAACCAATTTTATCGCCTGTTCGATGGCATTGAAGTGCTGCCAGAAGCGCTCTACCCAGAGTACGAGCGTAATTTAGAGAACGAATCGATTACTGCGGAGGAGTACCTGGTGCCTTTGAGATGGGGGCAATATCACCTGTTAGCCAATCGGGGATTGATCCTTCCCGGTAATGATCGCATTCCTCCCATTGTCCGAACGGAATATAGTTCGGAATTAGGACTTTCCTTCGATCAACCGGTGATCGAAGACGAATGGGATTGAGCGATGGAGAGATAGCTGACTTTGATATCAACAGCAACCATGACGGGAGAATGATTTTTGAGAGAGGCAGCGCCATGATTGAGCTGAGTTTCATGCATCTTCGCTTTAAAGCCCGCGCAAGGCAACCAATTCGTTTGGGAAAATACCAGGGGGCAGAGCGGCTGCGCGACGCTCTTGCCCAGGTGATGTTGCGCGCCGTCTGTCCGCAAACTTATCGCAGCCAGAAACCTACCCCGGAACATGCAGCCGAATGTCCGGCTTGCTGGTTACTGGCGGCCGAAACTGACCCTGGCACCGTTCGCCGCGTCTACAGCCTGGTTGGCCCTCAGCCCCCGCTGGATTTCCTCGAACCCGGGCAGCAGTTCCAGTTCACCATCACCCTGTTTGGGCAGGGTTATCGTTTTTTACCCTACTTTGTCCTGGCTGCCGAGGCAATGGGTGAAGTAGGCATTGGTCCCGGACGGGGCAAGTTTACCATCTGTTCCATTCAGGCTGTTCACCCGCTGCGCGGTGTCTCAGAGATGGTGCTGGCAGAGACAGAACGGGTCGTCCGCGTTCCTGATCTGACAATTGACTGGAAAGATGCCTACCAGAAGGCTGAGCAGCTCGGCTCGCCTAGCGAAATTCGCCTGCATTTTCTTTCTCCCACCCGCTTAATTGAAGCCAATGCTTTGGTGAAAGCCCCTGATTTCGGCGTTTTCTTTCGCCGTTTGTTGGAGCGGATGGATGATCTTGCCCGCCAGCACAATGGCGGCCAGCGGCGGCCAGAGCAGGAATGTAACCAGCTTTATGCTCTTGCCGACCAGGTGCGCCTGATCGAACATTCAACTCGCTGGGTTGACCTCTGGGCGCCTTCTTCCCGCAGGGGGCAAAGCGCCCCAATGGGCGGCTTTGTCGGCTGGGCTGTCTATCGTGCCCGAGACTGGCGATCCCTGTTACCCTGGTTAATCCTCGGTCAGGGAGTGCAAGTGGGCAAGCTAACCGCCAAGGGCAATGGTGTGTTTGAAATCGCGCTCAAGGACGGACTGGCGTATTGGACGAATGGTTTTGGTGAAGCGGCACACACTGATTGCCACCTTGGGCAGTGAACCGCAGGTGGTTACCCTGACGCTCGATCAGTTGCTCCAGCGCGGTTATCCGATTGATCTGGTCATTGTCATCTACACGGTTGCAGAACCCATTCTGGAGGCAATGGAGCGCATTCTTGGCGAGTTTGCTTCGGCACACTATCCACACATTGCTCTGCGCGCCGTGCCGGTGATGGATGAACGCGGCACAGTGCCAGATTTCCTCAGCGAGGCTGATCTGCGCGCCTTGCGCAAAACCCTCTATCGTGAAGTGCAAGAGAACCGCCGCCAGAAACGCACGATCCATCTCTGTATCTCAGGTGGACGCAAGGTGATGGGTATCTCTGCGATGGTGGTAGCGCAACTGCTCTTTAGCGCCGAGGACCGCGTTTGGCATCTGGTCAGCCAGGGGTGGAAGCCCGGCTCAGAAGTGCGCATGCATGCTGCTGCCGACGATCAAATTTGCCTGGTGCCGCTGCCGGTCTTACGCTGGACGGATTCACTTGGCTTGCTGGCCGCCTTTGGGGAGTTGGACGACCCGGAAGAAGCCCTGCAGCGACGGGAAAGACTTGCCCAGGCAGATGATTTGCGCCGCGCCCGCGAGTTTATCGAGCGTAAACTCACCCGCGCCGAGCGCGAAGTGGTGCGCCTGGCTTGTCTGGGCTGGGATAATGCTGCGATTGCTGCTCACCTGGTCAAAAGCGAAGCCACGGTTGCTAACCAGTTGACCAGCGCCTATGCCAAACTGAATGAGTTCCTCGGCTTTCCGTCCCGTCCGCCAGACCGCGCCGTGCTGGTAGCTACATTAGGCCTCTATTTTGCCCTTGAGGAGGTGAGCTGAGCAAAATTTAGGAATAG
>DAOTZA010000023.1:0-15164 GCA_034434515.1 Anaerolineales bacterium
GAGCTAGAAGTTGATGTACAGATTCAATCCGAAGATGAGATTGGCGCCCTGGCAATGGCCTTTCAGGAGATGAAGGCGTATCTAACCGAGATGGCTTATGTAGCCGATCAGCTTGCCCGGGGTAATCTCTCTGTCCAGGCGCATCCCCGCTCTGAGCGGGATGTTTTTGGTCAGGCTTTCTCCAGAATGATTTACTCTCTCAAACAGACTATTCAACAAGTAGCGAAAAGCAGTCAATCTTTGAACGGCGCCTCGGCTCAACTGGCTTACTCAGCCAATCAGGCTGGACAAGCCACCTCTCAAATTGCCGCCACCGTCCAGCAAGTGGCAAAGGGGATTAGCCAGCAATCTGAGTCAATTTCCCAAACCGCTGCTTCTACGGAGCATTTATCGCGGGCGATTGAAGCCGTCGCTGGCGGCGCTCAGGAGCAAGCAAAAGCCGTTACCTCTGCCTCTACCCTGACGAATCAGATCTCTACCATTATTCGTCAAGTTGCTTCCAATGCTCAGACGGTCATCGAAAATGCGGTTAACGCCACCAACGCCGCCCAGGAAGGATTCAAGAGCGTTGAATCAACCATCCGCAGCATGCAAACGATTGTATCCAAGGTGCATAACTCGGCAGAAAAAGTGCGCGAGATGGGACAGCGCTCAGCGGAGATCCATTCGATTGTGGAGACGATTCAAGACATTGCGTCTCAGACCAACCTGTTAGCCCTCAATGCGGCGATCGAGGCGGCTCGGGCTGGCGAGCATGGCAAAGGCTTTGCGGTAGTTGCCGATGAAGTTCGCAAATTGGCAGAACGGGCAGCCACTTCCAGCAAAGAAATCGGTGAATTGGTCAAACGAATTCAGGCAACGGTAGAAGAGGCGGTCATTTCTATGAATGAAACTACCGATGAGGTTCAAATCGGCATGAAACTGGCAAATGAGTCAGGCAATTCTCTTTCGAGCATCTTAGATGCGGCTGAGATGGTTCAAAAACGGGCCTCAAACACCAATAATGCTTCCGAAGAGATGCGAAACGCAGCCGAGGAAATGGTGAGTGCCATGGATGCGGTCTCATCTGTTCTGGAACAGAACATTCTGGCGACCGATCAGATGTCTGCTTCGGCTCAAATCGTCACCCAAGCGATTGAAAACATTGCTTCGGTCGCCGAAGAGAACTCTGCAGCGATTGAGGAGGTTTCTGCGTCGGCTGAAGAGATGACTGCCCAGGTTGAAGAAGTTGCTGCATCCGCCCAATCCCTGGCGGCGCTTGCCAGTCAGTTGAACCAGGTAGTAGCCCATTTTCAAATCGATGGTGGACAAATCCTGGAAAAAGTTATCGCACCCCAAGAAGACCAAATCCCATCCCCTTTAGCAACGTTGGGTGAACAGGCTTTGAGTGGCAATGGTTACAATTAAGAAAACAAGGAGATAGAAAATGGAACGTCAACTTGTTGTGTTTGAATTAGCCAAGGAACATTATGGCGTTGATATTGCTGCTGTGGAGAGCATTATCAAGATGCAGCCGATTACCGCCGTGCCGCAAGCTCCAGCCTTCGTGGAAGGGATTACCAACCTGCGCGGCAGTGTCTTACCCGTGATGGATCTGCGCAAGCGGTTTGGGCTAAGCGGCAGAGAACAAAAGACAGAGAGCACCCGTGACGATAAGCGCATTGTTGTGGTCTCTATGGATGGCATGAAGATCGGTATGATTGTAGATGCGGTGTCGGAAGTCTTGCGCGTGCAAGAAGACGCCATTGAACCGCCGCCGCCGATGGTGACCACGATCAACAGCGCCTTTATCACCGGCATAGCCAAAGTTGGCGAGCGCTTGATCATTTTGCTGGATTTAGCCAGGATATTGACCGTGAGCGAAAAAGATGAGATGGTAAACTTAGAAGCTGCGGTTTGAAACGCTGTTGGTTGAGAGGATATTGCATCGCCGCAACCCGGCTTGCGGCGATGCAACTGCCTTTCTTTCACACTCCTCTCGAAGAAACGAGCTTGTCTTTAGGGTGTTTCACAGTATCTTCATTGAGCTCTAAAATTCCATATGGAAAATCATAAACCGGCATTCGCTCGATAAATGGGTCGGGGTCAAATGCTTCAGGTCCGAACACTCCTTGCCCTTGCCAGATTTTCTTCGCCAGGAGCTCTAAGCCGATAACCGGTCCAATGGCAGTTTGGAGGGATACAGCCTGAATACCATGCTTTTGCATGGCCTCTTGATTATCGGTCGATTGGTAGATATAAACACTGCGCCGTTTGCTATCTTTCCAGCCGGTAATCCAGGTACCAACACATGTTTTACCGCTCATGAGCGGCCCTAACGTAGCCGGGTCAGGCAGGAGAGCAGCAACAACATCGGCTGGCGCAACTTGAACTCCCTTAACATTTATTGGCTCTCTGGAGTGCAAGCCCAGCATTTTTATCACGCGGATTGCGTTGATAAACTTTTCGCCTAAGCCATATTTGAAAGTAACTTTGTTGCACGTTATCCAGCGCGGAATGAGTACAACTTCTTCATGCTCTACATGCACAACTTCTAATTGCCCTATCCCCTCTGGAAAAGGAAAGATCTCTGGTTCGGAAAACGGTTCCACTTCAACCCAGCCTTTTTCTTTTTCCCAAACCAGAGCCGGATCGGTACATTCCTCCAGGGCATCGTAGATCGAAAATGTAGGCGCAAATTCATACCCTTTGATCTCCAGCGCAGCTCCGTCTCGGATGCCGATCTCATCAATTTCGTCAAAGAGGTGTTTTGCTGCGTATTTGGCAAAAATGTCGGATACCCCAGGATCCATGCCCATTCCAATCAGAGCGAGTAGTCCCTTTTCTTTCCATAGATGAGCTCGATCGAACTGGTATTTGCCCATCTCTGCTCCTGTACCACTCAGTGCCATATCTATATAATTGCAACCTGCCTGATAAGCGGCATCAAAGATCAAATCGCTGTACTCACAGCTAACAGCGTTCAAGATCAGATCAACGCTGTATTTGGAGGCTAATTTTGCTACCTGCTCAACGTTAGATGCATCGACTTGTTCTACGGCAAATTGTGGCGACATACTTAATTTTTGATGCACCTTCTCGGCTCTTTCGCGGTTGTAATCGGCTAAAACCATGGTTTCTAACCATGGCTTGTCTTTTGCAACCAGAGCAATGCCTTCTCCAACTGCGCCAGTGCCAATCAATAAAACTTTCATTATTGGTTCTCCTTTCCTGATAATTTATTCTTCTTCATCTTCTTCGCTGGCTACGAAGGGGTTGACGTCGGGGATGCCTGGTTTTACCCATTTCCGGATCGGTACATACAGCATTGCACCAACCAGAATCATTAAGAACGCCATTCCTAACGATGAGAGGCCCTCCTCGATTATCTGGCTGAAAACCGCCAGACTAATCACGAAAGCTGGCCCGAGAGTAACCAGAACAAGCCCAATCCAACCACCGGGCACTTTGTCGCGGGGTAAATTTGGATGGCTGAAACGGAGTTTCCATAACGCCAGAAATTGAAGCAGCAACGCCATGGTATCCATGAAAACATCTACGACGACCAGAAACGCAAACGTGCCTAAAGAGAAGATGCTAAACAGAACACCCGAAATCAGGATAGCTACGTAGGGTGTTCCATATTTCGGATGAGTCTTCACTAACCATAAAGGCATCATTCCATCTTCGGCTAAAGCATACGGAAGACGCCCGGCTCCCAAGCTATTTCCGATGAATAAACCGGTCATGCTTAATACCGCCGAAAATGTAACCAGAATACCCAACGTGCGAGAGAGAGTCGGATTGGAGGGATCAAACACTCGTCCGATTTCCTCAGCGATGTCTGGGAATTGCCAACCAATCGATCGTGAAGAATCGATTCCCCAAGCCTGCAATTGCTCGGCATCGATGCCATACTCCTCCAGGGCGAGGCCGATTCCCTCACCAGCTTCATTTTCTTCAATGCCCCATAACTGGTATTTGCCGTCTGCCCCTGCTCCGCCAAATAAGCCAGCCGAGACAGGTAAGGCATAGGTAAAGATTGTGGCTACCAGAGTCAAAACCATGGCGATCGGATAAGTGCGCCTTGGGTTTACAATTTCTCCCCCGGCGGAACTGGGTAATTCCCATCCCATATAATTCCACATCGCGATAAAGAGACCCACGCTGAAAGCTCCCCAAATGGTCTCCCCTTCAGGGAGAAGGGGTAAAGAGATGTCAAAGCCATTGCGAAGCCAGTTAGCGATCCCGAAGACAGACATGATGAGCAACGGGATCATCATCATTAAACCCAGCCAGTCGGCAGTCAGTCCAGTTAAGCGGGCGCCGCGAATTTGCAGGTACACAATCCCCCAAATCAGGATCAAGGAAAATAACCAGGACAAGGTTTTTCCAGAAATATTAAGGTCTCCAATCGTCGTTCCAACCCTTATGGCTGGGATAAAGAAGCCCAGATAATAAGCAGCCAGAACAGGGTAGATTGAAACGTCCAGCCACGAGGTTAAAAGGTTCATCCAGGCAACAATAAAACCAACAAAAGGGCCGAAAGCCTGTTTTACCCAATGATAAAAGCCCCCTTCAGCGGGCATCATGGAGGACATCTCACGCACCATTAACATGCTTGGAATGCTGAACAAGATAGGAGTTGTAGTAAGCAAAATGAGTGCCATGCCAGGACCGGCATATCCAATAATTCCCTCCGTGCCGAAAGCGCCTCCGCAAACGGTGAAGTATAGCAAGCCAAATAAGGGTAGGACGGTTAGCTCGCGTTTTAGCTTTTTTCGTTCAGTGCGGATTTTTAGCGCTTTGTCGCTTAATTCACTCATTTATTCTTTCTCCCAGAATGAACGCAGACAGACGGGGCCTGATCGATTTTAGATATAGATTTCCTTGACGATTTTGAGATGCATAAACGTCTCACTTTCCCTGACGCCGTCAATCTGGTAAAGTTTATCGGTGAGAAAAGCAAACAACTCATCCCGATCACGACAAATCACTTCAGCAAAAATATCGAATCGGCCGCTGGTAATGATGAGGTAGTCCACCTCATCTAGTTTTGCGATCTCCTCGGCCACTTTTAGAAGCTTATTGCCTTCAACTCGAATACCGATCAAAGCTACCGCATGGTAGCCGATATTCAGGGGATTGGTGATTGCAACAATCTGTAGATAACCATTTTCAACCAATCGGTTATAACGCAGACGGATCATTCCAGGCGAAACATTACACTCTTTGGCGATTTGGCTAAAGGGAGTGCGTCCGTCCTCTCTGAGGCGTTGGATGATGTATAAGTCGATTTTGTCGAGGGGCGGGTGATCTGAGTGTTCAACAAGACTCATACATCAAATTATATGACAAATCGTTAATTTAATCAAGTATTTTATGCGAAATATTAATTAAATGACCTTTTAAATTGTAAAAAATGCAGCAAAATTCAGATTAATTATATAATTGTCATTGGGCAGTAGAAGTTTTTCAAATCATATGGTCTTAGTTTCAAAACTGATTGAGAGATAGCTTCTATACTATCATCGCTGTGGGTGTTTTCCTTCTAAGGTTCAATAATTGACGAAAAGATTTTCTCTACCGGCTTGCCAGAAAACTTGATTGGTAGCGTTTTGCCGAAGGATTACGATATAATTCAGCAACAGATCATGAAACGAACAGCGAGCATCCAGCAAGCCTCTTTCACCTGGCAACCTCTGCTCCTCCAGATTATGATTACTCTGATAGGGGGAATAGGATTATTTCTTTCTCTGTTTGTAGTCGGGAGTATTTTACTTGGCGCGCTTTACTCTGCTCGGATCTATCCCAAGGTGCGAGTTGGAGGAGTGGATGTCTCTGGGATGACCATCGAACAAGCTCGCCAAACGATTCAGCAAAACCTGCTCTATCCCCAAAGCGGCCGCATTGTATTGCAGGACAAAGAGCGCATTTGGAGCTATGCTCCTTCTGAGTTAGGATTTTTTCTGGATGCGCAACGGTCGGCTGTTGTAGCTTATGAAGTCGGACGCAAGGGTAACCTGTGGCAGCGCCTCCTTACCCCCATTGAGGTTTGGCTTAACGGCATCTCTCTTTCCCCGCGCATGACGTATGATGAGCGTAAAGCCCTGACAGTTTTACAATCCATCGCCGAAGAGATTAATGTACCGGTGGTAGAAGCCAGCTTGCAAATCCGGGATTTGGAGGTTCAAGCCCTGCCTGGCAAAGTTGGGCGCAGCCTGGATACCGAAGCTTCGTTAGCAGCCCTGCGCAATCAGCTCATGACGCTCACCGATGGTGTCGTCGTTTTGAGGGTAAAAGAACAGCCTCCTGAAATTCTAGACCTCTCCGCTCAAGCGGAAACGGTACGACGCATATTGAGTTCTCAGCTTATTTTACAGGTGCCTGCAGATGGGCATGCAGAGACCCTTGAATGGCGTTATGAGCCTGCGGAGCTGCTCAGGATGCTAAAAATTGAGCGGATCAAGACTCCTTTAGGCGCTACCGTACAGATTGGCCTGCAAAAAAACACCCTGCAAGCCCAGTTAGAAAAAATTGCCCGGGAGATCAATCGGGCTCCCGAAAATGCCCGCTTTATCTTCAACGACGAAACTCGTCAGTTGGAAGTGATTCAAGCGGCAGTTATTGGACGCACCTTAAATATAGAAAAATCCCTGCAGGTGATCGAGCAAAAGCTATTACAGGGTGAACATCGCATCGAACTGGTTATTGATACCAGGCTGCCTGAGATCGGCGATACGGTCACCGCCGAAGAATTGGGCATTCGCGAGCTGGTCAGCAGTTACACCTCCTACTTTTATGGCTCCAGCGCAGAGCGGATTCAAAACATTCAAACTGCAGCGGCTCGCTTTCACGGTATCCTGGTTGCACCTGGTGAAACCTTTTCCATGGCTGACAAGCTTGGCGATGTGAGCCTGGATAATGGTTATGCCGAAGCGTTGATCATCTTTGGCGGCCGGACGATCAAAGGCGTTGGCGGCGGCGTATGTCAGGTCAGCACAACCCTCTTTCGGACGGCTTTCTTTGGCGGCTATCCAATCGTTGAGCGCCATTCGCACGCTTATCGGGTGAGTTACTACGAGCAGACCCGCTCGGGTAGCATCGACCCGAATTTAGCCGGCCTGGATGCAACTGTCTTCGTTCCGGTAGTAGATTTCAAGTTCAAGAACGACACCCCTTACTGGCTGCTCATGGAAACCTATGTCAATGCGCCGGCGCGCACGCTCACCTGGAAGTTCTATTCCACCTCGGATGGGCGTGTGGTGGAATGGCAAACCAGTGGCTTACAATATATCGTTGAACCGCCTGAGCCAATCTTCCAAGAGAATCGTGAATTAGCTCCAAACGAGATTCGCCAGGTGGATTGGGCTGCCGAAGGAGCGGATGTCACCATCTTGCGCACGGTTTACAAAGATGGTCAAATTTATTTCCAGGACCGCTTCTTCACCCATTATTTGCCCTGGCGGGCGGTGTACGAATACGGTCCTGGAACCGACCCAGAAGTCTTAGAGGCGTTTATCAAGAGCTTGAGTTAGATTTGGGCAGTTTGGGGATCAGCCAGTTTAAGAACGCCTGTTGTGAACGGGTTTGCATCAGCAAGCGGCCGGGTCCGCCGATTTCGACCACGAAACCTTCTCCGCTCAGAAGGGTGGATTTTAAACCACCAATGGTTTTGGGTTGCACAGGCATGTTGGCTTCAAAGGCGACCAGGTGCGTGGAGTCGACGATATATCTTTCGCCTGGATTCAGGACTTTTTCGTGGATTGCTCCATAGGAGGAGAGCAAAATCTTCCCGCTGCCACTGGCTTCCAGCATGGAGAAACCCTCGGTCGCCATAAAGGCTTTGATGCTGAGTTTTGCGCTCAGTTCAACCCCAATTTCACAGGCGACAAACGCGCCGCTCTGGATGAAATATTTCTGATTGCTCAAGGTTAGCACAAATAAATCCCCAGGCAACTCAGGAGCAAAGGTGATTTCTCCGCCCTGAGCGGAGGCGATAAAGAAGTTTTGGAAGAAGCTTTCACCGCCTAAAATTGCTCTGCCAAGGGATTTCAGTAGCCCACCGGCGGCTTTGGTTTCGATGGTTACCCCTGCGCTCATACTGACCATTGCGCCAGCTTCGGCGCGAATTTGCTCGTTTGGAGCCAGCTTGACAATGCCTAAAGAATACGAAGGCCGGTACAGGATTTCAATTTCCATTTTTTCTCTCCTTGTTGAAGAATTTTCCTTTTGGTTTTTATGCTCTCGCTGTTCGACTTCTCTGGAAAGAAGGCTACAGCGCAAATCCCCTGGGCAAAGATCGGGATGTTTCTAACCAAAATCCCAAAGCGCTTAAAGACAAGCGAATTCCTTTGGCTAGCTTGAATTATATCCCATTCTTGACAGGCGAGGATTAGAGGGATTGTGTTATGATTCTGAATCATGAAAGCGGCGTTATCTCAAAATCTTCTCGGGCGATTGATCCTGATTGCCTGGATGGTGATGTGCTTTAGCGGTGTTGGGCGGTTGCCGCTGGCATCGGCAAAAGCCACTCTCAAAGGAGATGCCTATCAGGTGATCGCCCTGGTCAATCAGGTGCGGGCATCGTATGGATTGCCTGCCCTTCAGGCACATAGCGCGCTGATGGCTGCAGCTCAGGGACATAGCGATTACCAGGCCTCCATTGGCACGGCTACCCATAGCGGTAAAGGCGGCTCATCCCCCTCCCAACGCGCCATTGCAGCCGGTTATGGGGGTGGGGCAAAGGTTTATGTCAGCGAGAATATCTACAGCGGTAATCATGCTTCACCAAGCCAGGCTGTAAACTGGTGGACGGGGGATGGTATCCATTTGCAAACGATGATCAATCCCAATGCAACCGATGCCGGCGTTGGAGTTGCCCAAAATGGCGATACGGTTTATTACACTTTGCTGGTTGGGTATGTGGCAGGGTCACCCGGCAGTGGGGCTGTCCCTGCGCCTGCTGCGGGGGGTACGAAAGCTCCTACAGCGGCACCTTTTATCCCGGTAGTGACCTCAACTCCCAATCCCGATGGCAGCATCGTTCACGTGGTTCAACCAGGTCAGGCGCTTTGGAATATCGCGGCTGTTTATAACGTCCCCTTGGCGGACTTATTGACCCTGAATGGGCTTAACGAAAATTCCTTTATTTTCCCGGGCGATAAACTCCTGATCCGCAAAGCTGAAATCACTCCGACCATTGAGCAAACCCTCCTGCCAACAGCATCACCAACGCCAACGGTTCTTCCCCATACGCCGACTTTAAGGGCAATCTCGCTTGACAAAACCGTGGCAACCCCGACACAGGTTGTTTGGCAGCCCGGTGATGTCAGCCGGACGGCGAATGACCAAGTTGAACAGCTTCCCCAACCCAGGGCTGAGACGGCAATCAATTTTTTTCCCTTGCTCATTGGGGGATTGTTCTTTGCCGGCGGGGCTTTGATCTTGTTGGGGACTTTGGCGCGTCCTCGGCGGTGACCAGGACTTAAAATCATCGAGCGTGGGGGGGACACGCTCGATGATCTAAGGAGGTCCACCGGGGGTTTCAATATGGGGGGGACATACTGAAACCGTTGCCGGGGAAGGACACCTGAAATACCAGTAAGTAGGGAGGGCAGGTGTCTTATGAGGATAATATACACTAAATTTGTCGAAATTGCATTAAAATCAGATTAGAATTGTCTGAATTAGGAGGGGTTTTGGGGTTGATTGTTCTGGAACATATTGAGCCAGTAATTGATATCCTCGGAATTGACATCGGACGGTTCCATTTTGTCGTGAATGTGGGTTTCTGGTCGGGAGGTAGTTTTCCTGAGCTGGCGAGCAAACTCAGCCGCAGAAAGCACTTTGGCGCGCATGGCTTTTGCCATCGCTTGCACCTGACGATCAGAACTTACCACAGTCCAATTACGGGCTTCTTTCCCCAAACGGTGTAATCGTTCGGCAATAGCCTGGTCGGCGCTTTTGCCGGCGCGGCTAAAAAAGGCGCTTAGACGTCCGTAATTGCGGGCACGCGGCATGCCAGGCGGAGCATTATCGAAATAGACTTCGGCTGAGCGCTGTTCGCGCCGACAGAAATCCTGCAAAATCTCGATTAATTGCTGCTCATCTTCGATTTCGGCAAGGCTTAACTCCGGCAGTTGCCCGATCAGGTTATGTCCGTCAATAATATACGGCATGACCTGATTTTAGCTTTGAGACATTAACTGGTCAAGGTTAAGATCGATAACCGATTCCTTACCTGGAGGCTAAGGGAATCACATAGAACAGTACCGCAAAATAGTGGAAGACACTGCCTAGCAGGACAAAGAGGTGCCAAATGGCATGGTTGTACGGGAGGCGTTTCCAGATATAGAAGATCGCTCCGCCGCTGTAGGCAAATCCGCCAGCCAAAAGCAATACCAATCCACCCAACGGTATCGTAGTTAGCACGTGTTTGATACCCACAATAACAACCCATCCCATGGCGATATAGATCAAGGCGTTCCAGATGGATTTTTGGCGCAGTAGAAAGCCCTGTAAGATGATGCCCAAAATCGCCAGACACCAAACGATAGCCAACAACGACCAACCCCATGGACCGCGCAAGTTAACCAGGGTAAATGGCGTGTAGGTGCCGGCAATCAAGAGAAAGATAGCCGTGTGGTCTAGGCGGCGGAAGAGCTGTTTTGCCCGTGGGATGGGAATGCTATGATACAAGGTGGAAGCGGTGTACAACAAGATTTGGGTAGCACCATAGATACTGACACTGACAATATGCCAGACGTTACCCAACAAGGCGGCAAAAGCGGTCAGGACGGCTAAACCGGCAATCGAGAGGACAACCCCAATGCCGTGCGTAATACTATTGGCGATCTCCTCACCTCGTGGGTAATCGGGTAAATTCGGTGTTGTTTTCATTTTTCCTTATTGTTGATTGACTTACTTGAAACAAACTTGTTTTACCAATCAGTTTTTAATAGTGTTTTCTTATCTTGGATTGCTTGCCGTTGCTCATCGGCTCTACTTGGCAGGGCAGACTGTCCGCAAATAGCTCAACAATTGACGAATAGCGCTCTCATTCGTTTATTCGTAATCCATTCGTGGACGGTTTTCTCAGCAAATTATCAACACTACTTGTGATGGCAGGATATTACCAATGGACTCGCAATTTTGTTCATTATTCAAGATTCTCCACATCTGCTAAATCCTGTAGTCTTCCAGAGGCTTTTTTGGAATTTTTCAAATTTTCTAAATCAATGAAGCAAACCTCTACACCATCGAGTTTCTCAACGATTCTCTTAGCGTAACACTCCTCAAAGTCTACTCCTGGCAGTCCAAGAATCAAGTCAATTCGATTTGGAGCATAGCCAAGCTGAATAATCGTATCATTCTCCAAAAAATCATCAGGCTGCAATCCGAGAGATTCAAATCCAAAGTCCTTGAGTACCTTCACGATCCGTTTGGCATTTTCGGGGTGAATCCATAGCCAGATATCGATGTCTTTGGTATAGCGAGGATAGCCATGATAAGCTACTGCGTACCCACCCACAACCAGGTACCGCACTTCATGAGCGTTTAATAACTCGATAAACTCTCTGAAGTCTGGGGTAAGTTTCATCATGCCAACCATGATATTCTCGGCGAATCTGTTCGAGGGCTGCGATTCTGGCTACAGGCGGTTGGGTTTGCCAGTAAGCGAAATCGGATTTTGACTCGCGGATTTTTATTTTGTGGATTACTTTTGCAATCTCGCGTGACTTTTCCATGTCGGTCACCGTTTGGACAAACGTTCAATTCCTGAGGGTATTGTATCAGAATTCCACCATGGATCGACGGACAGATTAGATGAAATCTATCCAAGGTTGGAAGATGGCAGCGATGGGTTTACTGGTCATCCATGACTGATAAAGGTGATTGATTTGCCTGATATAATGAGATGCTTAGGAGAAACAATGCTGTAATTAAGAGCGCAGAGCTCAGGCACCACATACATAAAGCCTTCAGGATGGATACCTGTATCATGGTCAGGTGAATGGATAGCAAACTTCCGAGCAGGGTAATGGCAAGCATCAGAAGGGGGGCTTTTACGGAGAGCCAATCCTGGCGATGGTTAAACCAACCCCAGAGAAAGAGCAACGCAAGATAGCTGATAAGTCCCAAAACACTGTTCGGGACAAAACCCAACAATCTGGCATAGCGACTTTGCAAGACGGTGTTGCAATTTTCGAGCGGGCCACAGATGGCTTGGACCTGAAAGAGTTGCACATAAGCGATATAACCTGCCACACCCAACCCAATGACAGCAATCATTGGAAAGAGGCGATTGCTCCATTTTTCAGATAGGACGAAGGCGCGGTTGGCAAGGGTAGCGCCGATTCCGTAAAGGATGGCGATAATCACAAACGCCAGGACGAACCAGCCGATCCAGAGCTCGGATATATCTCCCGCTACCTCAAGAGAAATGGATTGATTTGCCCGTAGAAGATAACGCCCGGTAAAGGCTGGAACTATCGCAAGCGAGGAGACACGAAAAGCCATCGTTTTGGCTTGGCAAACCTGCTCCCCCTTTAGACTTGAAAGCTGGGAATGTTTTGCTAAGCGTAATTTCATACTGTTACGGACAGCGAATCAAGCCTTGTGCCCAGAGACAACCGCCACAGGTGGGTGGGGGATTGCCATAGCAATCTTCCTGGTTTTCGTCCGCCATTTCGCACGAGTTACAAGACGTGCAAGGGGGAAAGTCGAAATCCAGCAGCCGTTTGCGCAGCGCGTAATATGCTTCTCCCATCCAGATTTCTCTTAAGGTGGCTTCGTGGATGTCGCCGACAAAGTGTTCTCTGGAGGTGCGCAACCGTTTCCCCAAATAATAGGTGTGGGTGTAAAGCAAGGGCAAACAGGGGCTGACCTTGCCATCCCAGCGGATTGACAGACTGCCTCTTTCGATGAATGGACATTGGCTGGTGTTTTGACCAAGGGTTGCGCCCATCAGCTCCAGGCGGTGCGTGCTTCCCAAAACCTGACTCATCACCGAAGCGGTTTTAGTTTCGATATCCATCATGGGAACATGGATCAGAGGGCGCGCTTCTCCGAGTACTCCGCCGGTCATTTGGTCAAGAGAACGTAAATAAAGGCTTTCGCCCTGGAGGCTCTCGTCATGGGCTAAGACATTGCTGACCGAAAACTCTGTTGCCCCAAGCTGTAAACCCAGGCGGATCACTTCTGGAAGGCTATGGATATTGCGCGACATGGCAACAAACGCAATGCCTAACTTGGGCGTCATCAACCAGGGGGTGAAGCCGAACGTTTGAAACTGAAAAGCGCGCAGGCGTTTGAGATTCTCGATGATTTGGGGTAGGGCGTTGCCTAACCTTACATCTTGATAACATTCTGGAGAAGCGCCATCCAGGGAGACCCATAATCGATCCAGGTGGATATCCACTAACCGACGCGCCACCTGGGCGCTGAGATTCACGCCATTGGTGATCAAGGAGACTGTGAAGCCTTTGAGTTTCGCTTGCTCAACCATCTCCAAACAACGGGGATGAGAGAGCGGTTCTCCGTAACCGCCAAAGAACAGTTCTGGCAGAGGTTGCCATCGGGCAGCTTGATCGAGGATAAGCTCATAGGTTTCCCACGCTAGCCAACCTGGTTTAACCTCCCAAACGTTGCGCATGCACGTACGACAGTTGAGATTGCACTGGTTGGTTAGTTCAATATAAATGCGCCTCAAACTGCTGATTGGAGGATGTAAAGTCCAGCTATTCCCGTTGGGGTCTAAGCGCAAACTCTCTCCCGCCGAAAGCTGCCAGGCTTTGACAATTTCAGGTGGTAAGACAATTTTGCCTTCTTCGTCAACGGATGCGTATCGATGTTGCGTCATTTGATCATTGCCTCCAGAGTTGCTCTTCGTTCTGCAAATGCGGTATCTGCGCGGAGAATGGGACATTCATCTATAGAACGCGAGTGTTGATTCAAGCCAACCGCAAAGGCCAGGCAGGTCGCCTCTCCACACTGTTGACAATTCGTGCGAGGAAGGAGTTGCCAGATATCGAGATGGTTAGGAGCACGCTTAGGTTGGTTGATGGGAAGCAGGCTTGAGCGATGTTCCCAAACGGCGTTTATGGCATCTACTAAATCGTTGAGCACTTGCCTGCCTTCCTGTTCATTGGCAATTTGCGTGATATAAACCTTGTCAGGATAGATCGTGAGAAAACCACAAGGACGGCGAAAGGTTAAGGTCAACGTTTCAGGGTTATAGGCGAGGACACCCGGTAGGTTAGCCAGATAGGGGAGAACTCGGTCTAAAGGCTGGTCTGGTTTACCGATGACGATGATTTTGCCGGGTTCGGCGAGACAAGGCAGGGTTTGGGTGAGGTAGATGGTTTCCAGATACATGGCTATGGATGAAAAATGTTACCTTGTTGAATTAACATACCCGCACCGGGCACTTCAATTAAGACTTTTCAACCTCCTTCGAGGAGATCACGAGCTTTTCCCTTGAAATGCTTTTTCAGAAAGGCAAGGGCAGCTTCGGCGTCATCATCTATTAAGATGCGCATCAATTCCAGCAAATCTTCATCTTCAACGACTACACTCAGGTTCTTTTTCATACTTTTGTCATTGAGTGGTCTGGTATCAGGAGGAGGTGAGTCAGTTTCCGTGGAGAGCATTGCGGTACCACTTTAGTACCTCGTCCTTTTTCGGAATCCTGCCCGCACAAACCACCTCCTCGTTAACGACTAAGGCAGGAGTGAATAAGACAGGATAGCGGGAGATCGTTTCCACATCCTCGATATGGACAAGAGTGGCTTCGAGGTCAGGCTGTTCCAAGAGGAGTTGCTCTAAAGCCGCGCGGGCAGTGCGTTCCAGCGAATAACATTTAGCGCAACCGGGTCCTAAAATTTTTACCGATAACATGGTTATCATCCTCTCGTTTCCTGGTTAATTGGCGCTGTTAAGGCCTCGAAGGCGTCTCTGAGCCAGGAAAGAACTTCTTCTTTTTTGGGAAAACGACCCACACAAACCAGGCGCTCGTTGATGACCAGCGAAGGATATATGGTGACCGGAGTATAATGCATGATTTCTGAAGAGGATGTGCATTCCTCAATTTGCAATGGAGGAAGTTCCAAATCGTTTTGCAATTGCCGGTAGGCAGCCAGTAAAGTACGTCTGACAGCATAGCGTTGGGGCTTTTTTAGGGC
>DAOTZA010000024.1:0-22009 GCA_034434515.1 Anaerolineales bacterium
GCGCTTCCAGATGACCGCTCTGCGCGCTCCGCTACGCTGTGCGGCGGTTAAAGGGTGAAACATTGAGCTGCTGCCTATACCCAGAAGGAGATGCTCTGGCAATGCGATGCATTTCTCCGTCTTCGTTATGCCTAGGAACCTGATGAGGAAAAAAGGCGTTGCTGGCTTTGAAGGATGAACCCTTTGTCGGCATGTGGTGTGACCGCCCAGATATGGCGGATAGTAACGCCTGGCTTCGCACTGTCCGAACACGTGAATGGGGTTGAGTCTGTGGATGGTCTCACCGTTGTTGACACAGATATCCTCATCGATGCTGGACGAGGTATCAAAGAAGTGATTGACTATCTCGATGAACTTGAGAATCGCACCTCATTGGCAACGAGTATCGTTACGCAAATGGAACTGCTCATTGGTTGTCGAAACAAAGCGGAATTGCGTGATCTGGAACAGTTTCTTAGACGCTTCTGGATTCTCAAGATCAGCGAAATCATCTCTGATAAAGCGGTTGAGCTACTCTACGTTCGTTAACGGTTTCCGCACGCCAAACCAAACCCAAAACACTATCAAGAAAATTGCTAATCTGGCAATTACCTACCATAGGTTCTACTTGGCAGGGTAGACCGTCCACGCATATTTCACGAATACACGAATAGTGCTGTCATTCGTTTATTCGTGGTACATTCGAGGACGGTTTTCTCAGCAAATCATCAACACTACTTGTAATGGTAGGTTGTTACCTAATCTGGTAGAAGACCAAGAGTTTAGCCAGAAAATCCGTCTTTCCAGTTGGGGTCGTCAAGCTGTTCCCAGTAATAGTAGCCTTTTGCACGGAACATTGCTACCAGCCCACCCGGGTTATACTTTTTGGCAACATGATCATCCAGTCTGACTAACGCCTTGAGGCTTTCGAGCGTTAGCTCAAGCGAGTCTAAATCTTGTTCGCCTGAGAAAGCGATGTAGGCTTGAATGACGGTATCCATGTAATCCATCAACAAACTGTGGGTGGTCGGCTGACATACTTTCGATGGCATCTCCCAGGCCTGGTTGCGAATATCTTCAAGGCGGCTGATTTGTTCAGGTAGCGCAATTCTTGCCGTGGTTTCGGCAATGCTTTGTTGACGGAAAAACTTGCTCAGAAGCTGCAACATCTCGTCTTCAAATTGCTCCGAGCACTTTCTAAACTCGGCTGTCGCTGCAGCACTTGTAGCTCTATATTCGAGCGTAGCTGCAATGCTTGTGGCTGTTGCCCGCTCGTTTTCGCTGACCATGCTAGCGATCAGTATGGTGGAAGTGAGGATAAAAAGCGTAACCAGGAGCAACCCGGCAACCATCATGATTTTGACCCAGTTCCTCTGTGACCTGGCGACAGCTTTTTGATTCTTCCCTTGGCTTCTGACCGTCTTTTCCGCCTGATTTTGGCCGTTCGTTTGTTCAAAGTGAGGCGATCGCTCAAGTAATGCTTTCAGCATCTTTCTCGCTTTTTCGTGTTGGGGGTCGATTAAGAGAATGCGATTTAAGCAGTAAATTTTTTGCTCGTCTTGTTCAACACAAAGGGCCAAACCGAACCAGGCATTGATATTGTTGGGTTGTTCCTCGACGACTTTTGATAACAGGATGCTGGCTTTCTTTTTATCCCCTTGTTGATAGTAACGATAGGCTTCAGCGAGTAGCTCATTCATGTCTCGATATCCTCCCTTTCGATATAAAAATTCAAATCCACAATTGTTTTAGATCACCACTGTATCTGGTAATGTTCAAAGAATATTTTGGCGATTTGCCCTTTTTTATCCAGCCATTGTGATTTCCCGCTGGGGTGATAAAATTTCTGGAGCAAATTATAACACAAGTGCGGGGTATTTGAGACTCGGCTGCGCTTTCTGCTTGATTTTCTCAGTGATTTGGCGGAGGCGGTGGAAACTGCTGTTACCAAAGGGTTGCAGGGTTCAGAGTCTAAATCTAGCAAGGGGGGCTTTGAGAGGGTAATTGGGTAACCAAAGAATGAGTCTTCAAAAGGTTCCTGTGTAAATAGTGACGGCAGTCGGCTGCAGCGCGTTGAAGTGATCGGCGGCTATTACTACGGCATCAAACTGGAGACCAAGTGGGATTGGGGTGACCCAAGTGACCGCAGCGGTGCGTCGCATATCTTGCTCGAAGATGTCAAGGTGCACGATACCGGCCGCGACGCCATCAAAATCACGCCAGGTTGTGACGATGTTATCATCCGTCGCCTCGAGATATTTAACAGGTATAAAAGACCGCACAAACGCCGAAGGCATTGATAACGTCAACATTGTGCTCGGCTTGCCGCAGGTGAAGCGCAATCTGTTGAACGAGTCTCCCAAATTTTATTACCCCTCGATCAATTCTGGGGGCAGAGGGTTGGGAACTTGTTCAGGGTACATCAAATGAAGTAAACTGATCGCTTTATATGCCAAATTCGGATCAAAGGTGTACACTCCCTCGTACATGCGCCACTTGCCGGATAGGCGGCTTGGCTCGATCTCCTCTGCAATCAAGGTCATGTGGATTCCTGGTCCGTAGGCGATGACAAACCAGTATTTTTCGAGAAGCGTTCCGCCAGTATCGATGATCACCGTGCGCGGCAGGTCAGGCAGTGTTGCATCCATGACGCCATAGAGCCACAGTCCCTTAACCACATCAGCAAGGTGTTCATAGCGCTCTGCCTGGTTGGCAAACCGCGAGATGAGCTGGAAGGAGACATGCATATCGGCTGCTCCCGGATTATCCATCACAAAATCCTCAATGATGTGGCTGATGGTCGTCATCGCCTGCACGCTGAAAACATAGCGAAAGTTCAGGCGTTGTAGGTCGGTTGGTGGAGCAACCCTAAGGAGGTCCTCCTGGCGTTCAGGAAAGAGTGGCAGAAGTTTGTTAAGGAACTTGGATAGAATATTCTCACCGTTACTCATTGCATTCCTCTAAGAAGCCCAATCCAGGTGGAATCTAAAATGTCTGTCAGGCGACAATCTCATCTGGCTGTGAAGAAGTGTGCCCTGTGCCCTTTCAAAAGGGATTTTTGGAGAGCAACCTTCCGTCCTGCTCTACTCGACATACAGTTTGCCATCCTCAACGGTCACTTTAAACAGGGTCAGGGGTGCGGGGCGCTTGCCCATTTCCAGCAAGCGGCGTGACCAGGCCGGGATGCGCAGCCCGGCAAAGCTGGTCACCCAATCCAGATTTTCACCGCTTTTCAGGTCGAATTTGCTGCCGTGAAAGGGACAGGTGATCGTCTCCCCCTCAACTTTGCCGTTGGTGAGGGGCAGGCTGAGATGAGGGCATTTGTTGACCAGGGCGTAAAAGTTCTCGCCCGATTTGATGACCAACACCGGCTGATCGCCAACCTTAAAAGTGGCTCTACCGCTGGCGGGAAAGTCGGCAAGGGATGTCAGGAATGCGCGTTGAGTCATGATACCTCCTACCATTATGTCGTGACGCTGGATTTTCAACCGTTAAGTTCGCCTGGCTTGTAAAGCCGGGCTGTAAACGCTACAATGGTTTCAGAGTTTGCGCAGGTAGAGTTTCGCTCTGCTGGATATTGCGTCATAGTATAACGTTTTCTGGCAAAATGCGGCGGGTGATTTTTGGGGGCAGTGATCTCTTTCGCAAATGGGCATTTTTGGCAATATGGGTAAAAGGCGATTTAGTCCTAACCTGACCGCTGATCAGGCTGAAAAATTTTCCAATCTCTCCACCACCTTTGCCAGAAACGCATCCGCCGCTGCCCCATCCAGAATTCGATGGTCGAAGGTGAGAGAAAGATAGACCATTGGACGAATGGCAAGGGCATCGTTGCCGAACTCATCTTCGATCACCACCACCCGCTTTTGAATCACCCCTACGCCCAGGATAGCGCATTGGGGTTGGTTGATGATGGGGGTGGCAAAGAGCGACCCTCCCACGCCGTGATTGGTTATTGTGAACGTGCCGCCCCTGACCTCGTCGGGCTTCAACTGGCGCGTGCGGGCGCGCTGAGCGAGGTCGTTGATCGCCCGCGCCAATCCGAGCAGAGATAGGCTATCGGCGTGCTTGATCACCGGCACAATCAAGCCTTCTTCTCCCACCGAGGCGGCAATGCCGAGGTTGATCTGCGGATGGATGAGGAGCCCTTCGGCGGTAAAGGAGGAATTGACCAGCGGATGGGCTTTGAGGGCGGCGATGGCTGCAGCGGCAAAATAGGCCGTGTAGGTCAGTTTTGCTCCCTGTTGGGCAAACTCGCTCAGATGGGCGTTGCGATGCGCCACCACGCGGCTGAGGTCGGCTTCCATCACCGTAGTCACATGGGCGGAGGTGTGTTTGCTGGCGATCATGTGCTCGGCAATGGCTTTGCGCATGGTCGTAAAGGGGATCAACCGGCCGCTCAGCGGTTGGGTTGGGGCGGTCACTTCAGGCAAAGGTTGCCCAAAGACTAGCTCGGTCGGGCGGAAGAGATCGCCATCAGCCGGGGTTTCCCAAATTGGTTGGGCTGCCACCGCGGCAGGCTCTTGCTTCTGCCGGGCTTCGAGGTAGGCTAAGAGGTCTTTTTTGGTAATGCGGCCGCCTTGCCCACTGCCCTTGACCTGGGTTAGATCGATCTGATGTTCCTTTGCCATGCGTGCGACCACGGGCGAGATAAAGCCCACCTGCCTCTCTAGGGAAGGCGCCATGACCAGACCGCTTTCAACCTCGGATCGTTGCGGGATAGATTCGGGCTTGGTTTGCAGGTCTTGGGCAATGGGGACGGCTCCTTGTGGAATTTCCTCGCCGGGTTCGCCAATCCAGGCGAGCACCGTCCCGGCTTGCACGGTTGTACCTTCGGGCACCAGAATTTCGAGTAACATGCCGCTCGCTGGACTGGGAATTTCGGTATCTACCTTGTCAGTGGTTACCTCCAGGAGCGCTTCCATCTCCTGCACGGATTCGCCCTTTTGTTTGAGCCATTTGGTGACTGTGCCTTCCACAACCGATTCGCCTAATTGGGGCATGACAACCTGAGTAACCATTTGTCCTTCCTCCTCGATCAAAATGCAGCCAGTTCACGGATGGCGGCGGCGATCTTTTCCGCATTGGGCATAAACCAATCCTGCATGGGGTGGCTGAAGGGAACCGCTGGCACGTCGGGCCCTGCCAGCCGCTTGATTGGGGCATCTAAATCCATAAATGCCTGTTCGGCAAGGATGGCGGCGATCTCTGCCCCATAACCGCCGGTCAGATTGTCTTCATGCACGATCAAAGCTCTGGCGGTCTTCTTGACCGATTGCAAGATGGTTTCGCGGTCGATCGGCAGCAGGGTGCGCAGGTCGATCACTTCGGTTTCGATTCCCTCGGCTGCAACCATTTGGGCTGCTTTGAGAGCATAATAGTGGGTCATCCCGTAGGTGATCAGGGTCAGGTCTTCTCCCTGGCGGCTGACCCTTGCCTTGCCAAGCGGCACTAGATATTCACCCTCAGGAACTTCGCCTTTGATCAGGCGATAGCCTTTTTTGGGCTCAAAATACAGCACCGGGTTGGGATCCCGTACGGCTGCTTTCAAGAGCCCTTTGGCATCGGCCGGGTTGGAAGGGATGACCACTTTCAAACCGGGCACGTGGGCAAAGAAGGCCTCCACACTCTGCGAGTGATACAATCCTCCCCCAATGCCACCTCCATAAGGAGCGCGGATGACCATCGGCACCGTCCACTCGCCATTGGAGCGATAACACATCTTGGCTGCTTCATTGACAATTTGATTAAAGGCTGGGTGGATGAAGTCGGCGAACTGTATCTCGCAAATCGGGCGCATCCCGTACAGGGCTGCGCCAATGCCAACCCCGACAATCGATAACTCGGCTAAGGGCGAATCGATGACCCGCTTAGGGCCGTATTTCTCATACAGGCCTTGCGTGGCGCGGAAGACGCCGCCGCGTTTGCCGACGTCTTCGCCAACGATAAACACGCGTTCGTCGCGGGCTAATTCCTCGTCCATCGCCTGCCGAATGGCTTCGATCAGGGTGATCTCAGGCATGGGGCACCTCCTCGGCATAGACCGGGTAGGCAGCTTCCTCAGGGTCGGGGTAAGGCGCGCTCTCCCCAAAGCGCACAGCATCTTCAACCAATTCTCTGGCGCGTTGCTCAAACTCTTCGATCTTCGAGGGGGTGAGGAGACCTTGTTTTTCCAAATGCTGGCGGGCAATCACAAGCGGATCGCGCTGTTTGAACTGCTCGACCTCTTCGCGCGAGCGGTAGGAGCGGTCATCATCATCGGAAGAGTGAGGGGTGATACGGTATACTTTCGCTTCGACAACGGTGGGCCCCTCTCCCCGGCGAGCCCGTTCGACAGCTTCCTTCATGACGTGATACATGGCAAGGAAATCCATCCCATCTGCCGAGACACCCGGCAAGCCTAAGCCCAGCGCCTTGTCGGCTGCATTTGCTACCGCCATTTGTTGTTCCTGGCGGACCGAGATGGCATACAGGTTATTGACGATGATAAAGACGACCGGCAATTGATGCACGGCCGCCCAGTTTACTCCCTCATACCACTCGCCTTGCGAGGTGGAACCCTCGCCAACCGTGGTAATCACCACTTTATCCTCGCCGCGTAACTTGATTGCCAGTCCGATCCCGGCCGCGTGGGAGGTCTGAGTGGCAACCGGCGCCGAATGGCTGATCACATTTGCCCGCTTCAGGCTCCAATGACTGGGCATCTGCCGTCCGCCGGAACTGGGGTCGCCCTTCTTCCCCATCAGGCTGAGCATAAACTCGCGCGGGGTATAGCCGAGTGCCAGCATCAGGGTTAAGTCGCGATAATAGGGGGCTATCCAGTCATAGCCACGGCGGATGGCAGATGCAATTGCGATCTGGGCGGCTTCGTGTCCGATGGCTGAGATGTGAAAGGCGATCTTGCCCTGGCGATGTAAAGCCCATGCCCGCTCATCCAGGCGGCGCGATAGCAACATCGTCCAATACATTTCCAGCAAGGTCTGATCTGGAAGCGTACCGTCCATCGTCCTCCTCCATTTTGAAAGAACCCCATATAGCTTATTTTTACCACTAATATCTGAATTAGGGAAGATTTGGAGTGCTAAAGCCCTGCTTCAGCCCGAAACTGAAGCCGTGCTTCAGCGCTGCAGAAAAATTTTCTGTCGATCTGCTTTATTCGCCCAAGTTCGCCAGGGCTTCTTCCAGCAACTCGAGTTGCCCGTCTGCCTGAAGCGCTACCCCCTTTGTACGGGCAAGCTCTCTTGCCTCTGGCGTCAGATTGCCCCCTGCTGCCACGGCCAAAACCGGCAACCCCGCCTGGCGTAAAATCTCGGCCCGCCGAGCAGCTCGCTGCACGTCTTCGCCATCGACCACCGAAGAGACCTCGACCGCCAGCCACACTTCCGGATGCTCTTTCCTTTCCCCCCTTGGCTGGCGTAATTGCCCGCGCACTACCAGGTCAAGCTGGAATAAGTCAATAAGTTGCTCTTCGCTCAGGCGTTCGCCCAACCAGTCTTCGACCTCCGCCAGATCGACCACTCGAGCGCGGCGGACAATGCGCCCAAAGTATGAGAAGGGTTTATCGCGGTATTTGATTTCTAGCAAGTCGCCCACGATGTGACCCATGCGGTTGGTCAGGCGTTGCACTTCTAGCTCAGTGCGCTTCTGGGCTTCGGCAAGTTCAGCAACCGTGTTCTCCAGGCGGGTCAAGCGTTCTTCCACGCCTTCAAGGCGCTCTTCAACTTTGGCTAGCCGTTCCTCCACGGCGGCCAGGCGTTCTTCGTGCCGCTTCTGGACTTCGATCAGCTCGGCGAACCTCTCATCGTTGCGCTTCTGCGCTTCGACCAGCTCGGCAACAGTCTGCTCCAGGCGGGTGAGCCGTTCCTCCACGGCGGCCAGGCGTTCTTCGTGACGCTTCTGGACTTCGATCAGCTCGGCGAACCTCTCATCGTTGCGCTTCTGCGCTTCGACCAGCTCGGCGAACCTCTCATCGTTGCGCTTCTGCGCTTCGACCAGCTCGGCGATGCTCTGTTCGTTGCGCTTCTGCGCTTCGACCAGTTCGACGAGGCTCTGTTCGATGCGCGTCATTCTCTCCTCGCCCCGCTTATGCGCTTCAACCAGTTCCTGGACGAGCTGGGGTAAGGTGAGAAGCTCCTCGGTCAGCACCAGTTGGCGCAGTTCTGCTCGCCACTCCGGGTGCTTGTAGAGCAGTTCGATAAAAGCCCGGTATTCCTGAACGTCAAACGCCATCGTACTCTTATTATACTCGACAATCTCGATTATAATTGGCACAGGAGGATTTCTAGATGGCGTTGCAGCAGGCAAATTCGCGCAGTTGTTTTATTTGCGGCCTGGAGAATCCGGTGGGGTTACATTTGATCTTCTACGAAACAAGTCCGGGGGAAGTCTTTGCTGAGGTCTTGCTGGAAGAAAAATACGAGGGCTTTCCTGGCATGGCGCATGGCGGAGTCGTCGCGGCCATGTTGGACGAAGCCTGTGGCCGGGCGCTGATGGGTAGCGACCCACGCCAGCCGCGCTTTATGTACACGGCGCGGCTGGAGATCCGCTATCGCCAGCATGTGCCGCTCAATCAGCCGTTGCGCCTGCAAGGCAAAGCGCTCAAAGATCGCGGGCGTCTGGCGACGGCTACCGCAAGCCTGACCACTTACGATGGAAAAGTACTAGCAGAAGCCGAAGCCTTACTGGTGGATGTCCCCGAGGGAGATTATCAAGGAGTGGACCTGGAAAGCTTTGGTTGGAAAGTCTATCAGGAGGTCAAAAAATGATCGTTGAGTACCATCGCCCCCAAACCCTGGCGGAGGCGGTTGAGCTCCTCCAACGTCCCCAGCCGCTGACTCGGCCGCTCGGAGGCGGCACAGCCCTTGATTTCAAAAGCGATCGACCGCTGGCTGTAGTGGATTTACAATCTCTAAGCCTGAATGCCATCGAACGGCAAGGCAACCTTCTTCAGGTTGGAGCAACCGTAACTTTACAAGAACTGTTGGAGTTTCCCGACCTGCCGCCAGCCCTGGGGGATGCCATTCGTCATCAAGCCACTTACAATCTCCGCCATCAGGCAACGGTGGGTGGCAGCCTGGTAAGCGCAGATGGGCGTTCGCCGTTCGGAGTGGCGATGCTAGCCCTGGATGCCCAGCTCATCTTAATACCAGGCGAGCGCGTCTTGAGCTATGGCGATTTCTTAGCCTTACGGGAAGAAAATGTGAGCGGCAATTTGATCACCTGCATCCAGTTTAACTTGCAGGTTGAGCTGGCATATCAGGCGGTTGCCCGCACGCCGGCCGATTTACCGATTGTTTGCGCTGCCCTGGCGCGCTGGCCATCCGGGCGTTTGCGCCTTGCCCTGGGAGGTTGGGGCAAAACGCCCACTTTTGTTCTCGATGGCCAGGGACATGAAGGGTTGCGTCTGGCTGCCGAGTCTGCCTTCAGCACCGCAGAAGATGAATGGGCAAGCGCAACCTATCGAAGTCAGATCGCCGGGGTGCTGGCAAAGCGTTGCTGGCAACAGATTGCGTCAAAGCAGAAGGAAGGTTAAGATGCAGATTGCCCTGCTGATCAATCAAAAACAACACACCCTCGAGGTCTCGCCCGCTGAGACCCTCTTGAGTGCTTTACGCCGCCTGGGCTATTTTGGGGCAAAGTTTGGCTGTGACACGGGCGAGTGCGGGGTTTGCGCGGTATTGGTGGACGGCAAGCCGCTCAACTCGTGCCGGCTTTTAGCAGCGCAGGCTGAAGGCCACGTGATTGAGACGATCGAGTCGCTCGGGCAACATCCTCAGCAAGGCTGGAAGCAAACCGAAGGCTTGCATCCTCTCCAACAAGCCTTCATCGAAAGCGGCGCGATCCAATGTGGATATTGCACCCCAGCCCAAATTCTGGCTGCATTCCATCTGTTGGAGCATAACCCCAATCCCACCGAAGCCGAAGTGCGGGATGCCCTTTCCGGCGTGCTGTGTCGGTGTACCGGCTACCTGAAACCGGTCGAAGCGGTTTTACGCGCTGCCGCCATGTTGCGAGGTGAAGCCGTTCCCCCTCTGGCTTTTGGCGACCGCGACCTGTTAAGCCTGCCGCTTGCTCCCGACTTCTCTGCTGAAGAAGGCGGCGGTGGGCAAATCCCTTCCACTGAGGCACGCACCCAGACCAAAATTCTGCCCAAACTTGTCCTCTCTCCCAAAGTCCCCCAACATCAGCGGGTCGGTAAACCGGAGAAGAAAGTGGATGCCATCAAGCTGGCGCAGGGGAAACCGGCTTTTGCCGCCGACTTCGAGATGCGCGGCCTGTTGTACGCCAAAGTGCTGCGCAGCCCATACGCTCATGCCCGCATCAAACGCATTGACGCTTCCCGCGCCAGGGCGTTGCCGGGCGTGGCAGCCGTGCTCACCTGGCAGGACCTTCCCCGCGTCGTTTATTCCACTGCCGGACAATCCGATCCCATTCCGGGTCCGCTGGATACGTTTTCGCTGGATAACAAGGTG
Organism: Anaerolineales bacterium; assembly: GCA_034434515.1. Classification (GTDB taxonomy): domain Bacteria; phylum Chloroflexota; class Anaerolineae; order Anaerolineales; family UBA4823; genus NAK19. The sequence goes on from DAOTZA010000024.1 coordinate 10,452, forward strand.
CGCTTCGTCGGCGACCGGGTTGCATTTGTGGCTGCCGAGACGCCGCAGATTGCCGAACAAGCCCTGGAGTTAATCGAAGTGGAGTATGAGCCCCTGCCAGCGGTCTTAGACCCGGCCGAGGCGATGGCTCCCGATGCACCCCGCATTCACGATGAGCCCGAATATGTCAACTTTGCCGAGTCCGACCCCACCCGCAATCTGGCTGCGCATATTCACATCGATATCGGCGATGTCGAAAAAGGCTTTGCCGAAGCCGATTACATCTTCGAAGGGGATTACGAGGTGCCAAAGGTGCAGCAAGCTCATTTGGAACCGCATGTTGCCCTGAGCTATTGGGACGAAGACGACCGGCTGGTGATTCGCACCAGCACGCAAGTGCCTTTCCATGCGCGGCGCATCTTGGCCCCGGTCTTGGGCTTGCCCATCAAACGCATTCGCGTGATCAAACCCCGCATCGGTGGCGGTTTTGGTGGCAAGCAGGAAATCCTGATCGAAGATGTGGCTGCCCATTTAACCATTGCGACCGGCCGACCAGTGCTGTATGAGATGACGCGGGAGGAAGAGTTTATCGCTGCCCGTTCGCGTCACCCCATGCGCATTCATCTCAAGACTGGGGTCAAAAAGGACGGCACCATTACAGCCAATGCGATGCGCGTCCTTTCGGATACGGGAGCTTATGGCTGCCATGCCCTGACCGTGACCGGTAACACCGGCCATAAGTCAATGGCCTTGTATGTCGGCGATGGCGAATATCGGAAAAGCCCGAATATCCAGTTTCACGCCGACATTGTCTATACCAATCACCCGCCGGCCGGCGCATACCGCGGCTATGGTGTCCCGCAGGGATTCTGGCCGGTTGAACGCCACATGGAGAAAATTGCCCGCTCCCTGCAGATGGACCCACTCGAATTTCGCCTGAAGAACGCTTTACGGGCTGGAGAACTGCACCCCTTTAGCACAGCCTGGAGCGAGGGGCGCGAGCCCCGCCCGGAGGTCATCCAGACCTGTGGCCTGGAAGAGTGTGTGCGCCAGGGCAAAGCTGCCATCGGTTGGGATCAGAAATTCGGCAACCCAGCTTGGCACGAAGTGCCCGGAAAACCGCACCTGCGTCGCGGCATTGGGGTGGCGCTCGTCATGCAAGGCACAGCTATCCCCTATCTGGACATGGGCGGCGCCAGCATCAAAATGAATGACGATGGTTCTTTTAACCTACTGATCGGCGCCACAGACCTGGGCACCGGATCGGACACGGTGTTGGCGCAAATGGCTGCCGAAGTGCTGGGAGTTGAAGTGCAGGATGTGATCGTCTATTCCTCCGATACCGATTTCACCCCCTTTGATAAAGGCGCTTATGCCTCCAGCACCACCTATATCTCCGGCGCAGCAGTGACCAAAGCTGCCCAACAGGTGGCAGAACGCATTCGCTTGCGCGCTGCTCGAATGCTGAATAAGCAGGCGAACGGCAGCGGCGAAGTGACCCCGGAAGTGCTCACCTTGCGCGAGGGAAGGGTATTTGCTCCCGATGGGCGTAGTGTCTCGCTGGCAGAAGTTGCCCACAATGCCCTGCATCACGAAGACCAAGAACAAATCATGGGGGTGGCTTCCTTCTACTCACCGGTCTCACCGCCGCCCTTTGCGGCTCAGTTTGCGGAGGTGACCGTCGATATCGAGACCGGGCAGGTGACGGTGGACAAACTGGTGATGGCCGTGGATAGCGGTGTGATTGTCAACCCCATAACAGCTTCGGGTCAAATTGAGGGCGGCATGACCCAGGCTTTAGGTTATGCCGTGTGTGAGGAAATGCGCTACGATGAGCAAGGGCGCGCTCGCGAGCGGGATTTACGTCATTATCATATCTTCCAGGCTCACGAGATGCCCGAACTGGAAACGATCTTCGTCGAGACCTTTGAGCCTTCTCATCCCTTTGGGGTCAAAGCTGTTGCCGAAATCCCAATGGATGGCGTGGCGCCGGCGGTGGGCAATGCCGTATTGGACGCCTGCGGAGTGAACATCGATGATAACCCCATCACGCCTGAGAAGGTATGGCAAGCGTTGCAAGCGCAGCGACAGGAGCAAAGCGCATGACCAGTATTTATGAAGCCATCGTTGAGTTAGAACGGCAAAACCGCCCTGGGGCGCTCTGTACGGTGGTGCGTAGTCAGGGTTCCACCCCGCGCCATACCAGCAGTAAGATGCTGGTCTTTGCGGACGGGCGCATCTTGGGAACTGTGGGCGGTGGCGAGATGGAGCGCCGCGTGATAGAAGAAGCCAGACAAGCCATTCAAATCGGGCAACCTCGCTATCTTTCCTACAGTATGACCGATCCGTCGCGGGGTGATCCGGGCGTATGTGGAGGGCAAGTGGAAATCTATGTTGAACCGATCAATCCCAAGCCAACCCTGGTGGTCATCGGCGCCGGGCACGTTGGCAAAGCGGTTGCCTTTCTAGCGCGCTGGTTGGGCTTCCGCGTTGCGGTTTGGGATGACCGCCCGGAATTCTGTAATCCCGATTTTATCCCCGATGCCGATGAATATCACCTTTGCCCGCTGCCCGAATTGCCCCAATGCATGGAGATCACACCCTGGCACTATCTGGTGCTGACCACGCGCGGCGCCGATTTAGACGTGGCAGGATTGCCAGCCTTGCTGAAAAGCCCAGCCGCTTATATTGGCGTGATTGGTTCACGTCGGCGCTGGGCAACCACGCGGAAAAAGTTACTGGAAAAAGGGATTGACAAGGAGGTGTTGGAGCGCGTAATTTCCCCGATGGGATTAGAATTAAATGCCGAGACGCCGGAAGAGATCGCCGTGAGCATCCTGGCTGAGATCATTATGTTGCGAAACGGCGGTCACGGCGGTAGAATGCACTTAACGGTAGCGGATAAGTCTATAGAAATGGAGTGAACAATGTGGCATAACTATCATAGCGTAACCTCTCTGCAAGAAGCCGTTCAAATTCTGGCGAAGGAAAAAGAAAAAGCCCGCATCGTCGCCGGTGCCACCGACCTGATCCTCGAGATCGAACGCAACGTGCGGCGGGGCATCGAGACGCTTATCGACATCACCCGCGTGCCGAACTTAGACCAGATCGTTTTGGATGAGGATGACGTGATTCATCTCGGCCCAATGGTGACTCACAATCATTGTGTGGCTTCGAAGCTGTTACACGAGCGGGCCTTCCCCCTGGTGGCGGCAGCTTGGGAAGTCGGCGCGCCGCAAATCCGCAATCGCGGCACGGTAGCCGGCAACCTGATCACTGCTTCACCGGCCAACGACACGATTCCACCCTTGATGGCTCTGAATGCCAGAGTTACCTTGCTTTCGGCGCGGGGTGAGCGGGTCGTGCCGCTGAGTGAGTTTTACAAGGGTGTACGCCAAACGGTCATGGGCGCGGAGGAGCTCCTGGTAGATATCTCCTTCCCAGCTATGCGCGCCAATCAACGCGGCACGTTTATCAAGCTGGGCTTACGGAAAGCCCAGGCGATTTCGGTGGTCAACGCCGCTGTGGTGCTGACCTTTGCGGAAGATGATGCCAGCCCCCTTCAGGAGCGTCGCATTGAAAACGCTGCCATCACCTTAGGAGCAGTGACGCCCATTATTGTGCATGCTGCCCAGGCTGAACAAGCCCTGATCGGAAAGACCCTGAGCGAAGCGGTTATTGAGGAAGTCAGCCGTTTGGCGCGGGAGTCCGCCCGCCCGATCGATGATGTGCGCAGTTCGGCCGATTATCGTTATGAAATGGTGCGGGTATGCGTTGCGCGTGCCCTGCGCCAGATCGCTCAGGGCGTCGAGACGCAAGCTGTGCCCTCCGATCCGGTGTTGTTGTGGGGCAAAGACTATAACGGGCACGCCCCAGCTCTGGATTCGGCGGTGGAACATCACCGTCAAGATGAAATCGTGACTACCGTAAACGGCAGGGAATACCGTGTGCGCGGCGCTTCGCACAAGACCTTGCTGCGCTTTATCCGCGAAGATATTGGCTTAACCGGTACGAAGGAAGGTTGCGCGGAAGGCGAGTGCGGAGCTTGTACGGTCTTTCTGGATGGCATGGCGGTGATGTCCTGTCTGGTGCCGGCGCCCCGCGCCCATGGCGCCCAGATCGTCACCATTGAGGGTCTGGCTCAAGGTGAGCAATTACATCCGGTTCAACGTACGTTTATCGAAGAAGGGGCGGTGCAGTGTGGTTATTGCACGCCTGGCTTTCTCATGTCGGCGGCAAAATTGCTGGAAGAAAAGCCTCAGCCAAGCCGCGAAGATGTCCAGTGGGCGATCAGCGGCAACCTATGTCGTTGCACGGGGTATTATTCCATCGTGCGCGCCATTGAAAAAGCCGCTCAACTAATCCATGAGTAAATACGCCCGCTTTGATCGACGTCCGCCTCCGAAAGAGCGCCCCTGGACGGTGCATCCCATCTGGCGCGGCATCGGTTGTCTCATGTTTCTAATTGTTCCGGTGATGTCTTATGCCGGCGCAGTGCTTATTGTCGAGTCAAACCTGCTGAGCCGCTGGATTGTGATGCCTCCCGAGCTGATGATGACGGTGCGCATTCCTTATGTGCCCCTTCCCCCAATTCCACATCTTTTTGCCAACCTGCTGATTGGGTTGGTGTTGATGGTGTTGGGGTTTGGGGCACTGACCATCCTTTACACGCTGGTCTTTCGCCTCAGTGGGGGATCGTTCCTGACCCCCGTTGACGCCCCGCCGATTTACCGTGCCCGGCGTCGGCGGCGCTAGGGAGCGAGCGCACCGCTTGCCGGATCGCCCCTTTCAGGTTCAATACGGAATCCAGAGCGGCACTTCATGAAAAAGAAAACCGGCGATCAGGCCTACTTGCGCCAGGTGGTAGGTCACTGTCACCTGCATCTCGCCGGTGCGGATGGGCTGACTGAACTCATCGTGCGCCAAAATTGAGTCCGAAATGTAGAACAGGGTTGCCCCAAAGGCGGATAGCAGGGCAGCCGGGGGAAGCCAGTCGCCTCTCAGGAGCGTGTTCAAAGCCGAAGCCAGCATCAGACTGATCGCAGTCATATAAATTGTCACCGGCAGCACCATGTTTTGGGTCGCCGGTTTCGCCTTCAGGCTCTGAATCAAGCGGCCTCCATTGAAGTAAGTGACCAGGCCAACTGCGATCACGATGCCTAGGGTGGGGAGCGAAAGCAGCGGCCGGGGCTGATTAAAGCCCAACACGTATGCAATCTGAGCGATCAGGAAGGAAACCAATCCCCACAGAAAGAACCCCGGGCGGGCTTTCAGTAAGCCTTTGAGCAAGAAGATGTCGCCGAACAGGGAAAAGATCAGCGCAATCCCAAAGTACCTTCCGCTTCCCTGCCATCCTCCCGCGCCACTGAACCAGACGATCAGCAAGATGAGCACCAGGGGCTTGGTCAGGTAGCGCAGACGATACCGATCGCGGAAGACCGCATACCAATCTACCAGGGCGACGATCAAAACCAGAAAAAACCAGAGATTGATCATTTGAACAAATCCTCCATTTTCTTTGCGTGCTTAGAGGTATTGTACTCGATGTCTGGCGGCGGACAGCCTTTTCTATTTGGCATGAAAGTTGTAACGCCGGCGTTAAAGCCTGTTCACGCCACGAGGATTTTTATGTATAATTCTTTCAGTTACGCTATGACCCTGTCTCGTGTTCAACGCCCGCATCAGCGCTTTATCCCTACGGTTGCTTCTTATCCTCGCGACGGCATTCTGCTGGTCAACGAAGCCGGTCAGGTTTTATTTGCCAATCAAAGCGCCGAAGCGCTGCTTGGCATTCCCATCCAGCGCCTGTTTGAAGAGCCGTTTCCCTATCCTCTTGAGGTGAACCAACCCAAAACCATCGAGACCTCGCGCCCAGGTGGTGAAACCGTCCAGTTTGAAATTAACGTCCAACCGGCTTACAGCACCAACGGACAGGTTTACCTGGTGACCCTGCACGATCTCCAAAGCCGCTATTTCATGGAACAACGCCAGAATTTATTAGCCCAGGCGTTTGAAACCACCCCTGAAGGGATTTTCATTACCGATGCGAATGGAGTTATCCTGCTTGCAAATCGCGCCTTTACCGAAATTACCGGCTATGGGACGGAAGAAGTGCTGGGAAAAGATGCCCTGGAGTTTCACTGCGATCAGCGGGATGCCGAATTTTACCGCCAGATGTGGCATTCCCTGACCCTGACCGGGGCGTGGCAAGGGGAAATCTGGAATCGCCGCAAAGATGGCGAAGTCTATCCCGAATGGGTCACGATTAGTACCGTAAAGGATGAGAAAGGGCGTATCTCGAACTATATTGCCATTTTTGCCGATATTTCCACCCGCAAACAAGCCGAAGAGCGTCTACGCTTTCTGGCAACCCACGATCCTCTGACCGGCTTGCCCAATCGGGAGCTTTTCCACGATCGTCTCAATCAGGCTTTGGTACGTTCGCGCCGTGCCCGGATCGGACAATCTGAAAAATGGAAACTGGCTGTTTTCCTGTTAGACCTGGATAACTTCAAGGAGATTAATGACACCTTGGGGCATGGTTGGGGCGATCAGACGCTGAGAGTGGTTGCAGAACGATTACAATCCTGTGTGCGCAAGAGTGATACGGTGTCCCGGTTGGGCGGAGATGAATTTACCATCCTGTTGGAGGGAATTGCGAATAGAGAGAGTTGTAATATTGTAGCCAACAAAGTTCTAAATGCCATCAGCCAACCCATCGAGTTAAGCGGGCAGGTCTTTCGGCTCACTGCCAGCCTGGGGATTAGCGTTTACCCGGATCATGGGGAGGATGGTGAAACGTTGTTGAAGCATGCCGATGTAGCGATGTATCGTGCCAAAAAACACCAGGGCTGTTTTCACTTCTTCCAAAACGCTCACTGACTCAAGAACTTGGTTCAAATCCGGGGCAAAGTCCAATTTTGTCTAATTATGAAATCACCTGTCAGTCTTGTGGAAGATCGTCAGCGGATGCCCGGCGCTGACTCGTGCCCGCACTCGCGTGCCAACCGGTAGAAGGCAGGTATGTTCTTTGAAGGCATGCAGGATTTGTCCCGAAGCGAGCTGCAGGCGATAGACGTTGAATGCCCCGCGAAAGAATCGCGCAATAATGACCGCGTTGCCAGTTTCATCGGGGATAAAATCAATGTCATCGGCGCGTACGGCTACTTCGACCGGCGCGGCGTTGGGCAGAGAGTGGGTTTGTGGCAGCAGGCTGATTTCAGTCTCGATTCCCTGCGGACACGCCATCCCCCCCAAGAAATCGCTGCCGCCCATGAATTGGGCTACGAAGCGTGTGGCTGGGTTGTGGAAGATTTCCTCTGGCGCGCCAATCTGTTCGATTTGTCCATTCTGAAAGACTGCCAACCGGTCTCCCATGAACAGGGCTTCTTCCTGGTCGTGAGTGACAAACACGACCGTAGACCGCGTGGTTTTTAAGATGTTGCGTACCTGTTCGCGCATTTCGAGGCGCATGTCGGCATCCAGACTGCTGAAGGGTTCGTCCATCAATACCAAAACGGGGCGAGGGGCAAGGGCTCGCGCCAAAGCCACCCGCTGGCTTTCACCACCGGAAAGGGCGTGCGGGTAGCGCCGGGCAAGCGAATCCAACCCTACTAGGCGCAGCATGTCAAAGACGGTGGATTGAATTTCTTCGCGTTTGCGCCCTTGTAACCCAAAAGCGACATTCTCAAAGACTGTCAAGTGTGGGAAGAGGGCATGATCCTGAAAGACAAACCCGATACCCCGCTTTTCGGGCGGGATAAAAACGGTTTCAGAGGCAACAACTCTACCATTAATGGCAATGAAGCCGCTATCGGGGCGTTCCAGACCAGCAATCAGTCGCAAAGTGGTGGTTTTGCCACACCCGCTGGGGCCAACCAGGGCTAGAATCTCCCCCTTCTCCAGCGCAAAACAGACCTGGTTGACAACGGGATGGGCGGAAGGTGCGAAACGTTTGGTTAGGTTTTGAACTTCGAGGGTTTTCATCGGAACATTTGCTCCCTGCGCAGTAGAAATGAAAGCGGCAAAGCCGAAACCAGCACCAGCAGTAGCGCGGCCGGTGCGGCTTGAATATAAAAACCATCGCTAGCCCAAATCCACACCCGTACAGCCAGCGTATCGAACCCGGCGGGACGTAGCAGAAGTGTGGCAGGCAGTTCTTTGAGCGACGTGAGGAAGACCAGCGCACCGCCCGCCAACAGACCAGGCGCGATAAGTGGCAGCGTGACTTGAAAAAGGGTCTGGAGCGAGGTGCGTCCCAGTGTGCGCGAAGCTTCCTCTAGAGAAGCGGAAAGTTGCCCAATGGCCGATTCACTGGCGCGCACGGCCTGGGGCATATGCCGCAAGACGTAGGCAATGACGATCAGCAAAGGGGTAGCATACAGGAAAGAGATGTAGCGGTTAAACAGCAGCACCAGGCTGAGAGCGATAACAACGCCAGGGATGGCATAGCCGACCTGGCACAGACGTGCCAGAAAGCGGGTCAAGTGGCTGGGGTAACGCGTCGAAAGCCATGCCACCGGCAGGGAGAGAGTCACCGCCAGCAGGGCAGCCAATGCCGAGGTCCACAGGCTGTTCCAGATAAAGTTTGCAAATCCTTGCGAGCCAGTGCGAAAGACTTGCGCCAGCGTTTGGGGATCGAAGACAGCCTGAATACTCCAGGTCACCAAGACGATCAGGGGAATGAACAAACTGATTGAGACCATCATTGCGACGATCAGCAAGGCAGGGAGTCTCCACCCGCCAAGCGGGGTGGGTGGAGCGGGATGCCAGTTCCCTTCCATTTGGGTGAAGCGTGCCTGTCCTTGAAATTTGATTTCAGCCCACAAGAACAGTGTTGCCAGACTGACCAGCACCCCGCTCAGGATGGAAGCCGCCGAGCGATCATACCGTCCATACAATTGGGCGAAGATAGCGGAGGAAAATGTCTCATAGCGCAACAGGGCAACCGTGCCGTATTCGGCCAATACGTCGAGAGCAACCAGAAGCGCGCCGGCCAACAGGCTGGGGCGCAGCGCCGGCAAAGTGACCTGCCAGAAGATTTGCCAGGGAGTGCGGCCCAGGGAGCGGGCAGCTTCATTAAGTCTCGCGTGCTGCGAGCGGAAGGCTGCGCCACTCAACAGGTAAACATACGGGAACATGAAGGCGATCAAGATGAAAGCTGCACTCTCAAAACCGACCGGACTGGGGATTGGCACGGAGAAACCGAACGTGCCTTCAAGCCACTGGGGGATGATTCCACCGCGGGGGCGCAACAAAGTCAGGTGCAGGATCGCCCCGATGTAGGGTGGAATGGCGAGCGGAAGGGCCAACATCCAGCGCCAGGCTTTCCGCCCAGGCAGGTCGGTGCGTTCGGTCAGCCAGGCCATGCCAACACCAACGACCAGCGTGCCACAAGTCACAACTGTGGTCAGCGTCAGGGTGTTGCCCATCAACCGCCAGATGCGGGTTTGCAGCAGACGCTGCCAGTCTTCAGGATGAGCGCCTAGCGCCCGCAAGAAGATATACACCAGCGGGATAGCCACCCAAACAGCCACCAGCCCTGCGGCCAATGCTAGCCGCGGGCTGAAGGGGAGGGGTTTGAAGAGAATCGGTAAAGGTTTCGTTGTCAAGCTACCGGAATGTAGGGCTGTTTTTCAGGGTTGCATGGGTACTTCCATTACGAATGTAGCCTAGCGCGAGTTCTTACGGCAGGCCGACGCTTTCCATCAACTTAAAAATGGCATCCAGTTCGAGCGCAGCGGAGGCAATGTCTACTTCTGCCAGGCGGAAGTTTTCGAGCGGAATCACTCCTTCTCGCAGCGGGACACCAGGCAGCAGCGGGTATTCGTAATTGCCTTCGGCGAATAACATCTGGCCTTCTCGCGAGACCAGGAAGTCAAGTAGAGCCTGGGCAGCGGGTAGGTTCTTTGCGCCTTTGACAATAGCGGCAGCGGTGAGGTTGGTAAGTAAGCCGATTTGTCCCTCGCCCTGGTCAGGATAAATGACGCCAACGTTGCTACCTTCAGCTTTTTGCAAGTGGTAGTAATAATGATTAACCAGGCCGAGTTTAAATTCGCCTGCACCAACCGCTTTGCGCACGTCGGTATGGCCGCCGAAGAAAGTTGCCTCGTTGGCAATTAGACCCTTCAGCCATTCCGCAGTAGCTTCCTCACCGATTAGTTTGCGCATGGTGGCAACCTGAGCCTGCATTCCACCGTTGGTCGAGCCTGCGGCGGCAACCTGTCCCTTCCATTTGGGATCGGTCAAGTCAAATATCGAATCGGGCAATTCTTCTGGCGGGACAAGGTTTGCATTGTACATGATAACCCGTGCCCGGCGGGTGAGTCCGACCCAGCTCTGGTCGGGTCCGATAAATTCAGCGGGTAGGGACGCGGCTCCTTTAGGCAGGTAAGACTGGAAGATGCCTTTTTGGGCAAGCGATTGCACCGTGAACACCTCGGTTGTAATGAAGACATCCGCTTGGGGGTTGGATTGTTCTTCAATCAAAGCATTTGCCAGGGCACTGTTGCTTCCAGCCTTGAGCAGAATTTCGACTTGGGGATATTTTGCCTGAAAAGCATCCAGAACTGGCTGGATGAGGGCTTCAGAACGGCCGGAATACAAAACAAGTTTTCCGGTGACCTTAGCTGACTCAGGGGCATCGGTTGCCGTGTTTTCCGGCAGGCCGGCAGAAGTGGGTGCGGGCAGGTTTTCAATACCCGCGTTAGATGTGGGTGGAACTTCGGGCGCGGCTTGCGCGCAAGCGGTAAGACCGCCTGTTAGTAAAAGCAAGGGTATCAGGAGACGATAGAGAAACATTATATGACTCCTTTCGAAGGATGTGGATTTATCCCATCGCGATAGGTCTTTTGAGACATTTCAACACCGGATGACAATCTTCGGGAGATACAAAAAATAAGACCATTGGTTTTTGATTAGTATAAGCTAATATTATACATTAGCATCTGCTATTAATCACCTTATTTATATGATATTTGTCATAATTTTTAGGTATTTCATTCGGTCTTTCGAGGTTGCAAATTTGTGCTGAGCTTAGAACAACTGCCAGCAGATTCCAATAAAATGTCGAACCTAACAACTGGCTGGTGGGCAGGTCAGGGCAGAAACTCGCCGCTGGTGGGGTCAACCCCGCTATCAATATAGCCGCTGAGCAATTCGCCGATCATTTGCTCGGTAAAAGCCTGTCTGCCGGGGCTTAAGTGTTCTTCGTTGAGATGGGTGAGCGACAGCGATAAGTGGATGTTTTGACCGCCTTTGCCCTCCAAAAGATCTGGAATCAGCGAACGCAACTCAGTTGCCAGATCAAGGCTTTGAATCGAAACAATCCAGCGATCGCGTAAGCCAGGCGGGGGCGGCTGATCGGCGATCAGGTTAAAACCAGCTTGCCCAAACGCGGTTAACCATTCCGGGGCTGGGCGGTGGAAAAAGACGGTCTTGACCGACCAGGTTTGAAAATAGGCGATCAGGCTATCCACGTCTGAAGCAGTGGAGGCGGCGGAGAGTTGTCCATAGAGAGGGTACGTCGGCACGGGAAATGGCGGATAAAGGGGTTGGCAAAGGCCGCAGAAGTAGCGCAC
>DAOTZA010000025.1:0-11523 GCA_034434515.1 Anaerolineales bacterium
CTCTTCTACCCGCTCTTCCGTCCGCCGCTGCGCTTCGGCTAGCTCTTCTACCCGCTCTTCCGTCCGCCGCTGCGCTTCGGCTAGCTCTTCTACCCGCTCTTCCGTCCGCCGCTGCGCTTCAGCTAGCTCTTCTACCCGCTCTTCCGTCCGCCGCTGCGCTTCGGCTAGTTGCTCGATCCGCTCTTCAGTGCGTTTCTGAGCTTCAGCAAGATTTTCAACCGCGATGGTTAAATCCGCTACCTTGACAATGAGTTTCTGAACCGCCTTCAGCAAATTGTACTCATCATCCGGCAAAATGGCGCGCCGAAACTCCGTCTGCAACTCACTGTCGCTGACGATCCGCTGAATTAAAGCCCGAATCTCATCCGTTGATAGCATCGTTTTTATTATATCATGCTATCTTTTGTGTTCCCTGTTCGGTACACAGCGATTCCGAATCGAAAAAATCGGGTGGAGAAAAATCGCCCTTGGTTTGCCTCAATACGCTGTCTAATTTTTGATGATTGGGAGGCTCTAGTCCATTTTATGCCCAATGGTCTAAAAAACATTACACCTATCCCCTTGAATCAGATCTACAGGTGTTATTCTATCGAGGAAATTACTGTCCAAAACAAGGGTATAATACCTTTGATCACTGTGGGCGAGTTTTTCCATGCTTCCAATTTTGTCGCACCGAAAAATTGTTGGCTATTCGGCTGTCCTGTTGCCATTCACTGCGCAGGGTGAAGTAAATTGGGAGGCTTTCACAGCGCATGTGCATCGCACAGCCCAAGCTGGACTGATCCCAGCCGTTAATATGGATACCGGTTACGCGCATTTCCTGGACTCTTCGATACGCCGTCAAGTACTTTCTCTAACCCGGCAAGTGATGGACGGCGCTATGTTTGCAGCCGGCACAGTTGTGTTGGATCAGCCGGGTGACGGGTTTAACCCCGCTGCTTATCAACGCGAAATTGAACAAGTTCTCTCTTTTGGAGGCATTCCGGTTATCTTCCAATCCTACGGATTAACTGCTCTGCCACCTGATCGCCTCCTGAAAGGCTATGCCCTGTTTGGGCATATTGCAGATCGTTTCATCGTCTTTGAATTAGGGAAGATGTTTGCTCCTTTTGGGCAAATATACGATTTGGAAGTGTTTGAAGGGTTGTTGAGCATTCCCCAATGTGTAGCTGCCAAGCATTCTTCGCTCAGCCGCCAACTGGAATGGGAGCGGCTAAAGGTGCGCAACCGCCTTCGCCCCAATTTTCAACTGCTGAGCGGCAACGACCTGGCGATTGACATGGTGATCTATGGATCGGACTACCTGCTAGGACTATCCACCTTTGCACCGGATTACTTTGCCCTGCGAGATCGTTGGTGGCACACGGGTGATCCTCGCTTTTACGAATTAAATGATGTATTGCAGTATCTCGGTTGGTTTGCGTTTCGTGAGCCGGTGCCCGCTTACCGTCATTCAGCGGCTCAATTCCTTTGGCTGCGAGGCTGGATAACAGACAGTCAGCCGCACCCAAATTGTCCCCGCCGGCCGCAAAGCGATTTGCCGGTGCTACGCCGAATTTTGCGCCGCCTGGAGCAGTTTAGCGATGACTGACTACCCCCGTCTGGCACGTTTGAATAGCCCGACCGCCTTGCGGGCTCGCTTGCATGAACTGGGGGTCAACTTAGACCTTGACGAGGAGTTGCTGCCTGCTCCCCAATCTCCCTTAGCTCAACCGTTGAGGCTATCGCAAGATGGCCGTTGGATTGGCAACCGGTGGTGCATTCAGCCAATGGAAGGCTGGGATGGCACACCCGATGGTAAGCCAACTGAGCTTACAATGCGTCGCTGGCAGCGATTTGGTGAAAGCGGCGCAAAGCTGATTTGGGGCGGAGAGGCGGTTGCAGTGTGCCCCCACGGGCGCGCCAATCCTAACCAATTGGTGATTAACCAGCAAAATGTAGCTGATCTGGCTCGCCTACGCCATACGTTGGTGCAGGCTCATGCTGCGAAATGGGGGATAGATGGATTACTCCTTGGGCTGCAATTGACTCATTCAGGACGATTTTCCCGTCCAACAGGAAAGCCACAACCTTTGATCCTTTATCACCACCCCATTCTGGATCGCAGACTTGGTCTGCCACCCGATTATCCCTTGCTGAGCGATGGCGAATTGGATGACTTGACGGCTAAGTTTATTCAGGCAGCTAAACTGGCACAGGAAGCCGGCTTTGATTTTGTCGATATCAAACACTGTCACGGCTATCTGCTGCATGAAATGCTCAGTGCAGTTGAACGCCCCGGCGATTATGGCGGTAGTTTGCAAAATCGCACTCGATTCTTGCGCCAGGTCGTAGCGGGTATTCGATCAGAGAGACCCGATCTGTTGATTGGCGTGCGTCTCTCGGCATTTGACTTTATTCCATATAAACGCGGACTAGATGGAATTGGGCAAGCGGAAGAATGGCCACGTCAGAGCGTCTATCCATATGCTTTTGGCGGTGACGGCAGCGGCAGCGGAATCGACCTTTATGAAACCAATCAATTTCTCTCCCTGCTTGAATCAATGGGGGTTTTACTGGTCAATCTGAGCGCTGGTAGCCCTTACTATTGTCCACATATTCAACGCCCGGCGCTCTTTCCACCGATAGATGGCTACCTTCCTCCAGAAGACCCTCTGGTTGGTGTTGCGCGGCAAATTCAGGTAGCCGCTGAGCTAAAAGCTCGTCATCCTCGCCTTATCTTTGTGGGGTCAGCTTATTCGTATTTACAAGAATGGCTGCCCCATATCGCTCAGTGGAATGTACGCCGGGGCGGAGTGGATTTTGTCGGAATTGGGCGGATGGCATTGACCTATCCAACGCTGTGTGCCGATGTTCTGGCAGGCAGACCCTTGCAACGCAAGCGCATCTGCCGAACGTTTAGTGACTGTACAACTGCACCGCGCTTGGGGTTCGTGAGTGGTTGTTTTCCGCTCGATGATTTCTATAAAAATCGCCCGGAAGCCAAGCAATTGGCAGCCATAAAGCGGAAGCTCACATGAAAACCATCTGGGTGGTAAGCGAGGGCATTTTTCATCCTCCCATTGATGGGCGGTTCGCGCTGCGGCGCGCCTTACATGGCTGCGGGGTGCAAGTAAAGTCTTGCCGTCAGCTAGAGCAGCTCCCTCAGGACATGAGCGACATAGCAGCAATCGTGTTGTACATTCATCGCCAAAGCGTAGAACAAGGTGCACTTCGGCGGCTGATTGATTATGTCCGCAATGGCGGAGGAATGCTGGCAGTCCATTCAGCTAGTGCGTCTTTCAAAAGGGAATCGGCCTTTTTTGAGCTGCTCGGTGGCCGTTTCGTTGGTCATGGTAAGATACAGCGCCTAAAATTCCGCCCCTTGCGAGAGGACCTCTTCGATGGGATTGATGACTTTACAATTAAGGATGAATTGTATCGCCACGAATTTCAACCAAAGGTAGAAGTTCACTGGCTGGCATCTGCTGCGGGTGAAGAAACTCCGGCTGTTTGGACTTATTGCTTCGGTGCCGGACGGGTTTGTTATCTAATGCCCGGCCACCTCGGCAGCAGTTTACGTCATCCCGCTGTGCAGGAAATTATTCAGCGAGGATTAACCTGGGTTATGGGGCGCCCTCAGCTAAACCCTACATGAAGAAAAAGTTGCGGTTGGGAGTGGTTGGATGCGGTGAGATCGCCCGTTATACGGCGCTTTTGGCGAGATTCTTGCCCCGTCTGGTGCTAACAGCCTGTTGTGATCGGGATAGCGAAAGGGCATTTCAATTTGCTCGCCAATTCCGAATCCCGTTTGCTTGTACAGAGGTGGAACAAGTCATACAATCTGACGGAGTTGACGCGGTTTATCTTGCGCTTCCGCATCATTTGCATGAGCAGATAATCCGTATGGCAGTTGAGGCGGGGAAAGCTGTTTTGGTTGAAAAACCACTCACCCGTACCTTAAGCGAGGGAGTTGGACTGGTAAATTGGTTGAGGGGAAAGACAGTCAAGGTAGGAGTTAACTATCAGTACCGTTATGATGCAGCCGCATACCGTATGGCACAAGCTGTTCGGGCTGGTGAATTGGGTAGAGTGTTTAGTGTGCGGATCAACGTCGCATGGCGGCGTACCGAACAGTATTTTCGTTCGGCTGCCTGGCATCGCCGACTGGACCAGGCTGGTGGAGGGACGTTAATCACCCAGGCAAGCCACTTTTTGGATCTGGCGCTATGGGCTTTGGGGGAAGAAGCGTTGGAGGCCATGGGCTGGACCGCCAACCCATGCTTTGAGGTCGAAGTCGAGACTCTGGCAAAGGCTATCTTGCAAACCGAAGGTGGTTCCCTGGTCAGCCTGACTTCCACAATGTGCGCTGCTGTCGAAGAAGCCGTGCGGATTGAAATGTATGGTGAACGCGGTCAGGTAATTTATCTTGATTCGCCGATACCCCATCTAAAAGTCCGTGGGGTTCATCTGCACCGCTATCCTGTGCCGGTGGCAGGTGTCCATGCCTTACAGCGTAGCCTGAACGGATTCGTCCGTTGGATTCTGGACAATCAGCCATTTTTGACCCCGGCTGCAGAGGCGTTACCAGTGTTAGCAGCAGTGGAGGCTATTTATCGCTCGGCGCGCAGCGGTCAGCGCGAAGCAGTGGTAAAAATACGCAATATCCAAAACCTATAGGCCTTCCTCATTCGAATATATATGAAAGTCTCCATCAAGAAGATTTACCTTAACCCAGAAGGCGGTCATAATGGACAATAGACACTTAAACCCAGGACAACCCACCCCAAACGAAACGAAGTTAAGCTGGTGGACACGGCTTGGCTACGGAATGGGGGATATTTTCGGAGGCGGATCAGGGGTCATCATCAGTTTTTATTATCTGATTTTCCTCACCGATGTAGTTCGGATATCGCCTTCGCTGGCAGGGACTGTGATTCTGATCAGTAAAATCTACGATAGTCTCACCGATCCCTTTGAAGGGATTCTTTGTGACCGCACACGCACCAGGTTGGGGCGGCGCCGTCCCTACCTGCTGGCTGGTATCCCCCTCATATTTCTCTCTTTTTTTACGCTGTTTTACCCATATGCAATGGAGTCAGAGCTCGCGCGTTTTACAGCAGTAGTGTTGAGTTACCTGTTTTTTTCCACGGTTGTCAGCATCGTCATGCTGAATTACAATGCCCTCCATTCCGAAATTACCCTGGATTACCATGAACGCTCTCGGTTGAGTTCAATTCGCATTTTCTTTTCCACCATTTCTTCCATCCTGGCAGCGCTACTGCCGCTGGAGATTGTCAAAGCTTTTGCCGATGTTCGGAGTGGTTACATCGCCATGGCGGCATGCTTTGGGTTGTTCTTTGCATTACCCTTTATTGCGACTGTTGCCGCTGTGCACGAGCGGCCAGAATTTCAAAAGCCTCCGCGCCCTTTTAACTGGCGGGAGGCTTTTATCACTCCCTTTCAAAACCGAACCTTCGTTTATACCTTAGCCATGTACTTATTTGCTTTTGTTGCTATCGATACTGTCAGCACAATTGTTGCTTATTTCATCAAGTATTATTTACAGCGGAGCGGAGAGGTCAGTTTTGTCAACGGCACTTTGCTGATTGCACAAGTTCTTTCATTACCCTTTTACGTGCGGCTTAGCCATAAAGTTGGCAAAGTGCGGGGTTATATGGTTGGTTTGACGATTTGGATGATTACGATGGTGTTTAGTTGGCTAATCGGACCGCATTCGGACCGCTTATGGATGTATCTCTTTGCTGCTTGTGTGGGACTCGGCACTGGCGGTGTTGTTGTCATGATTTATGCCATTTTTCCGGATATACCGGATGTAGACGAATTGGGTAGCGGTCAACGGCGTGAAGCTATTTATTCAGCGTTGGTTACCTTCATCCGCAAACTTAGCTCTGCTGTGGCAATTTTTGCTGTATCTCAGGTGTTGGAATGGGCAGGCTATATCCCTCCGCTCCAGGAAACCATAGATGGAGGGTTACGCTTGATTGAACAGTCACAAAGCCCGACTTTCCTCTTAGCCCTCCGTCTGATCTTCGTTCTCCTACCTGTGATTCTTCTGGGGCTGGCATTGTTATTTGCCCTGCGTTTTCCCCTGACGCCATTATTGCATCAGCAGTTGAATGCACACCTGAGCCGCCAACGCGCTGGTCTCCCGGTGGATGAAAGAGAAAAAGAATTCCTGGTGAAAACCCTGCTTGGCTAAATGGGAGAAAGTCAATGACGGTTCATGCGCAAGATGAGTATCAGATCAAATCCCTAACTTCTCCTCCACCTGGCTATCCTGCCGTTGAACATGCGGATAGCTTTACTGAAAAACCTTTTTTACCAACCTTTGAACAACGAAAAGAAGCTTTTCTGGCACATGTGCTGCGCAACCCAGCACCGATGAATACCAAACCCGTATGGTACGAATTAATCCGCTGCTCCTTAGGACAACAACCGCATGAAGGAATAGTCCAGGCTGCGCTCCAATTCATTGCTGCGCGGCGTGACTGCTCCGATTTTGTCTTGCATGCCATTTTACGGCTGCTCTACCAATTTCCAGAGTGTTTCAGCCCTAGACTGCTGGATTATGCCCGTCAGGTAGTGCTGGGATTCAAGTATTTTCCGAATGAGCCAGGAGTGGACTCATTATGTACCTGGACTGAAAATCACTATATCCTCTACACCACAGGTGCCTATCTGGCCGGTCAATTGTATCCCGATACAGTTTTCACCAACAGCGGTGAGAGCGGTGAACAAAAGATGAACCTCAATCGTCCTCGCATTTTGCGCTGGATGGAATTGCGCTTTCGCACAGGCTTTAGTGAGTGGCTTTCCCATGTCTATTATGACGAGGATTTGACCGCCTTGCTCTCGCTGGTAGATTTTGCCACCGATGACGAGTTGCGCCGCCGTGCTGAGATGATCGTTGACCTTTTGCTGCTAGATATGGCGTTGAATTCGTATTGCGGGGTGTTTGGATCGACTCATGGTCGAGCCTATGAGAACACCAAGAAATGGGCTGCTCAGGAAGGTACGACCGATACTGTGAAATTGTTGTTTGGGAGGGGAATTTTCTCTGGTTATGATAACATGAGTGCTGCAGCCTTCGCCCTTAGCCGATATCAACTGCCAGAAGTGATTGAGAAAATAGCCCAATACGATCCTCCAGATGGGATGATCAATCGTCAGCGGATGGGCATTCGGTTGGCAGAAATGGAAAAATGGGGACTAAAGCCAGACAACTTCGAGGATGGTATGCACTATTTGACCCTGGAAGCCTATGCTCATCCTCGAACGATTAACAACACGATCAGCATGTTTGATCAATGCAACTGGTGGGAAAATGATTTTCTCCGTCCTTTCTCTGCGTTTCGGCCATTCGTAAAACCATTGCGCAAGTTAGATTTATTGCCAGTATTAGCTTCAATCGTGGAGCGGGATGTCTGCCGCAATACCCGCGAGGAAGTGAACATTTACACCTATAAGACCGCCGACTATATGCTTTCGACCGCTCAGGACTATCGCAAAGGCTATGGCGGCGACCAGCAGCACATCTGGCAGGCCACATTGGGACAAGATGCAGTTTGTTTTACGACCCATCCGGCAAAATTTGAAGGAAAGACACCCAATTATTGGGCAGGGAGTGGTTTACTGCCAAGGGCTGCACAATATCGCAATGTCGTCATTGTGGTTTACAATTTACAGAAAATCCCTGCTTTATATGTTCCAATTCGTCACTTTTACACTCATGCCTGGTTAGCGAGGGATAAATTTGACCAAGTAGTGGAACGGGACGAGTGGATTTTTGCTCGGCGAGGTCAGGCATACCTTGCCCTGCGCTCCCGTAACCCTTATCAATGGCGTGAGAGTAGACAACTCAAAGGAAACAGGCAACAACCTGTTTCTGCCCGTGCAGTTTATGGGGCTGAGGATGCACTGCGTATCACTCGCGCAGAGGATGAAGGGCGAGAAATTCTGGCGGATGGCGCCCAAAATATCTGGCTGTGTCAGTTAGGCAGGCAAGCGGAGGATGGCTCGTTCGAGGCTTTCATGACAGCCATTTGTTGCGCGAGATTAAGTTTCAAAGGTTTAAGCGTTTGTTTTGATTCGCCAGGCAATGGTAAGATTGAATTCGGTTGGGAAGGGGACTTGCGGGTCAACGGTCAAGCGGTGCGGTTAGACGCCTACCCCCGCTACGACAACCCCTTTATGCAGGTTGAGTTTGGTGGAACGAAAGTAGAAGTTCAAGCTTTTGGCTCTTCTCTGCGCTTGGATTGGGAAAGCGGCCTTCGGGAGGTGGAAAGCACCCGTTAAAAGGCGCAACTGCGCAGACACTCCTTTGAGCTGTCTGGCTCGGCTAGCCCATTTTCTGAATTTAAACGGATTGACAAACTCCGACACAGGATACAAAAACGCCGCCTACCCCTCGCCATCTTGGGAGAGAGGAACAGCGGCGTTGCTCGTCTGTTTACCTTGGAAGGCATTTTCGAGCAAATTCTAAGCAAAGTTCAGTATGAATATGATTACACCTGAAGGAACCCCTTTACAGTAGTTTTTAGGAAACCGAAAAGAAAATCGCTTTAGCTGCCCACCCGCTGCTCAGTGCTCTTCTGCGCTTCGGCAAGTTACTTTAATCGCTCTTCAGTGCATTTTTGGTCTTTGACAAGATTGTTAACGGCAACGGTTAAGGAGGTTACTTTGACATTGAGTTCCCGAACTGCCTTCAACAAGTTATACTCTTCATGCGGCAAAATAGCGCCGAAACTCTGTCTGCAACTCACTATCGCTGACGATCCGCTGAATTAAAGGCCGAATCTCATCCGTTATTATATCATGCTATCTTTTGTGTTCACTGTTCGGTGCTGGAATATACAAATTTTCAACGTACTTAGCAAACTTTTGTCTCCGCTTACGGTTCAAATTTTCCACCAACGTCCTTAGCCGCTCGCCGCCAATCCACACCATAAAGGCGTAGATGATCCGATGCCAGTGTTTCAGGGCATAAGGCGGATCGAAATAGAGCGCTTTGGCATAATTGCGCAAGGCAAGCGCAGGTTGCGTGCCATCTAGGTAATAGCGTGCCTTCAGGCGATACAGGCCTCCTAAAACCTTGCGGCGATCCGCGGCTATCTTTGGGGCTAAAGATGGCTGAGTCAGCGCCCATTCATACAGGCGTTGAATCTCTTCGCTAAAATGCACTGCCTGGGCAACGTTTTTAGCTTGCTGATGCTGGCGGGCGGCTGCCCACACAGAGGATACATGCCGAGAGCGGCTATTGGCGGCAACTCGAATCCATAAATGGTGATCCAGCATATAGTGATAATTCTCATCCAGATAACCAACTTCCTCGACCACCGAACGACGCAAGAAGACCGCCGGTTGACAAATTACCCGGAAACGCAAAAAGTCTCTCAAACCCCAATCCCCAAATGACCAGCGGTTGATTGGTCTGCCTGTTTCATTTACAGCGATTGCATCCCCAAACACCATCCCCAGGGTTGAATCTTCCTGGAACACCCGAACAGCCTGGGCTATTGCGCCGGGTAAGTATTGGTCATCCGAATTCAGCCAGGCAACGATTTCCCCCGTTGCCCTGCGCAATCCCTTGTTGATCGCTTCAGCCTGACCATGATCCTTTTCGGAAACCCAATAAGTTAGGTAGGACTGATACTGTTGAATAATCATCTGGCTGCCATCGCTCGAATCACCATCGATAATGATGTACTCCAAATCGAACAAATCCCTAAGAGCAGCCTGACGAATAACCGATTGGATCGTGTCTTCTAAGTAGGCAGCCTGATTATACGAAGGGGTGATAATACTAACCAGCGGACGTGGGCACATGTTATTGCAACGGATGAGTCAAGTCGAATATCAGATATCCCTTTCCTTCTGCTATCAGGGGATAATTTTCAGTGAGAGCCTTTTTTAGGTCTTTCTGGGCTTCAAATTGATTCAGAGCGGTCACCAAAAAATAATCCATCCCCTCGAGACGATTCGTAAAAGTGGTCTCAAAGTCCTTTTCGCGTCCCCGTAAGGCAGCTAGCTCCTGTTCACCGCTCGTCTGCCATAGGGTCACCTTTCGCCAACCATAATACATCAACGGATAGCCGTAACTCTGGGTCAAGGCAATGATGCGCCCCTCGGCTGGCAACAACGCACCGATTTTCGCCCAATATTGCGGTGCGGCGCGATTATCTTCGGCACGGGCGGTCGTTATGCTAATCCAGGCTG
Source organism: Anaerolineales bacterium (assembly GCA_034434515.1). GTDB lineage: Bacteria > Chloroflexota > Anaerolineae > Anaerolineales > UBA4823 > NAK19. The sequence goes on from DAOTZA010000025.1 coordinate 10,219, forward strand.
GATAAGCCACAAGCAAGAGTACCCAAAAGGCGAAACTCAGACGCCAGAACCCCTTAATATCCTTCAGCCGTTCGAGCAAAACTTCTGCCACAGGTGCCAGCGAGAGCGCCAAAATTGGCACAAGCTGGATGGAATAATAGCTATGTGTGTACATCTGATAGGGAACGGTTAGTCCGTAAATGAAATAGCCAATCCACCAACCCACCAAGAGCGAACGGAAGCGTGGGGAGGCTAACCAGAGACCCAAAAACCCCAAAACAATTGAGGCGAATCCTACTAAATCGCTGAGAAAAGATAACCAGCGCACATAGAAGGCTGGCTCTTTTAGAAGGTAAGCCAGCGAGAGTGTCCAGTTTTCAAGATAAGCCCCAATATTTCCCTGTCGATTGGGGAAATAATATGCAAAGGGAATTGCTGCCATGATGAGAGCCATTGCCCATAATTGGGGATTTTTGATGATCTGTCTAAATTTGTAGCCGCCCAAAACCACCGAGACTGTGCTCGCAGCAACGATATAGCCCGCAACCGGCTTGGTCAACACCGCCATCCCCGCTGCAACGGCAGCAAAGATCGCCCACTGCCAGGTAGGGGTTTCCTGCCAGCGCACGAGAGCATACCCAGTCACTACGATCCACATGCTCATCGCTGGGTCGGGCTGAAACGCCCGACTTACCTGGACGGCAAAAGGCAGGAGAAGCATATAGCCCAGAGAAAATAATGCTGCTAAAGGAGTGGTAAACCGCCTGGCAAGTAGAAAAAGAAAAAACGCTCCAATTAACCAAAATAAAATGCTATAAGCACGTCCTACCCAAAGCTGTTCCTCGCCGAGAAGGCGGTAGGTGTAAGCTGTGAGCGTCTCTAAGATCGGCGCTTCAAAACGGCCGGTAGAGCGGGCAAGGGAAATAGCCAAGTCTCGTTTGTTCACCTCTGCGTTGGGGAGGATTTGATAGTAGATACTGCGCGCAATGATGGCACCGCGCAACTGGCGGGAGGGATGGTAATCCAAGGGTGGATCGGTAAGATCATAAAATCTTAGCAAGGCTCCAAAAATCAGCAGGAAAAAAACAAGTAAATACTCAATCGATAAATTCCGTTTCATTATGTTCATCGGCTGAGCCCGTTAGGGGGAATAAAATAGATTGTGGCGATATTGTCCTCTTCGGTTACAACGAATTTCTCAATCATAGCGCGGGATGGGGTGTCGGATTTCAGGAAATGAAAAATTATCAGATAAGCTGGCTGCTCAGTGATCATTCGGTTCTCCGAAGTCAATTCTGCAAAATAATATCCGGTTTCTCCAGTCCA
>DAOTZA010000026.1:0-17689 GCA_034434515.1 Anaerolineales bacterium
TTCTCTGGCAACACCCAATCCTTTGGGGTAGGCAACGAGATAGACCTTGAGTGGTCAGAAACCAAAATCCCTCTGGCTTCTTCCGGCGCATTGGGAATTAATTTGAGCAGGGTTTCGTAAACCGGGATGGATAGCGATCGATGGTTATCCAGATGAGGCAAATCTTTCCACACATCGGAGATCAAATAACCTTCCGGGTTCATCAAATGAGATTTTCCGCCCCAATCTTTCAATGAGCGACCGCAGGCTTTGCAGGTTTGGTGAGGAAAGCGAACCGGTTGAATCCTAAACGATTTTCCTTTCGTAAAGAGAAGAATTGCAGCATGTTTGGATGGCAATCCCGTTCCCTTATATTGAATTGCCGACTCAACTGCAATCCAATACTTGAACGTTAGATACTGATCGAGAAAAACCCTAAGGTACGGTAAACGTTCAGGCGTTCCTTGAAGGAAGAGTAACCCACCTGGTTTTAAGACCCGAATGACCTGATCAAGCCAGGAAGTTAAGTTTCGTTGATGCGGAGCAGGAATAGCCTCGCTGACCAGAATCGCAAAGTCCAGACTGGCATCTTGCCAGCTACTGATCTGGTCACCAAAGGAGTCCCAAGTTAGTTCCTGGATCATACCTTGATTATATCCGATGCTCAGGCAGGGATACTAACTGCCCGAGCTGTGAAGAGCCCGGGCAGTTACTTTCAGACACGCTAGGGTATGAGTCGTAAAAGACCTTCAGCGTTTTGCTGCACCGCTTGCTCTTCCCACCACATGGGATAGTATTGGACCGTGCGCCAGAGATCGGCCAGATCGATGTAGTGGGGATGGAAGGCGTGACCCGACTGCCCGGTGGTGTGCACGGTGAGCGAGTTGTTCAGGTCACTCAAATCAACAATCATTCGCATCGAGGGCAGCGAAGTCACAAAGTAGCCAAGCGAGGTTTGCCAACCGGTGGCGTTGACGATCGAAGCGCCGCCCCCGGTAGGGAAAGGCCCACGATTGAAGAGCGCTTCCAGCGGGGCTATGCCAGACTGGCCAAATGTGGCGTGACGAAAAGTGGCGGTATGCAAATCCCCCCAGCGCCAGGCAAGCGGGTCTTTGCTAAGCGTCTTTTGCAGTTCCCGAACGGCTTCGGCGAAGGCGCGTTGAAAGATTTCGTCCCGATCTTCACGCTTTTCGGGGGTGTTTTGGTTGTCCCACCAGGGGCTGTCTGGCTGATCGACCAGGTGGCGCAGAACTTCAAAATAGCGGTCGCCTCCTGTGGGAGGATGATCGTCTGGAAGTTCGTCACCAAAGGTCAAGAGCAACAAGTGCTTCCAGAAGGCGGCATAGAGAGCTGCAGCCGGCGAGTCAAGGGATGCCTGACCGTCCCAGGTTTGCAAGAGTTGCCGAGCGTTCTGTAAGTTTGCCTGCCCCAGCGGAATTTGGACCAGAATCGGTAAGACGAAAGCGCTGCTGGCGTCATAACTATCCCCTTGCATTTTTTGTATGGTTGCCAGATCGATCTTTTCAGGACCCTGCTCGATCAATTCGACAATCCGTTGAGCGCGAAAACCATAGTCCCAATCCATGGTGATCAGATAGGGATAATTGGGAGGCGGGACACGATTATTGGCGGTAACAATGTAACCCTGGGGTGGGTTTAGCGTATAGGGTAATTCTTCAAAGGGGATGTAGCCCGTCCATTCGTATTCATCTGTCCAGCCTGGAACGGGCAGGTGGCCATCCCCATTGGCGCGCATCGGGATGTTGCCCGGCATTTGGTAGGCGATGTTGCCATCCACATCGGCGTAAATCAGGTTTTGAGCTGGCACGGCAAAGGCCTGGGCTGCCTGGCGAAACTCCAGCCAGTTCCTGGCTTTATTGAACCCCCAAATGGCTTCGAAGACCAGGGAAGGCTCTAAGGCCGTACAGCGCATGGCAATGGCGTACGAGTCGGGTAGCTCCAGGCCGACCTTTTGACGAAATGGCTGGGCATCAGGTTCTTTTTCGTCAACCTCGTCTTTGAGCGGCCCGTAGGTATCTGAAATTACCGGCCCGTGGCGGCTGATGCGCACGGTGATGGTGACCGGCTGCTTACCGCTGACTTCAATGATTTCCTGTCGCAGCTCAAAATCTACCCATTGCCCGTTGACTTCATATTGATTGGGATTCTGGGGATTCACTTTTTCGATATACAGGTCAATGACATCTGGCCCAACGTTGGTAAAGCCCCAGGCGATGCGGTCGTTGTGCCCAATGATTACCCCTGGAACGCCGGCAAATGAAAAGCCGCCTACTTCAAAGGGGCACGCTGTGCTTTTCGGTCGACAGTGCAAGGTGATTTGATACCAGATGGAAGGCATTTGAATCCCCAAATGAGGGTCGTTAGCCAGAATCGGCTTGCCGGTGGTTGTCCGAGAACCGCTCACAACCCAGGAATTGGAGCCGAGGCCATCGCCGCCTGAGCCGAGCAGGGTTTGTATGCTGTGTACATTCGCCCGCGAGCTCCGCAGAGCCTGTTGCACACCTTTGGCCTGAAACCAATCCACTTGAATCCATGAAGCGCTGGATGGCTTTCCTTGAGCCGCCTTCTCTAGCGCCGGCACAATCGAAGGGTGGTCTTCAGGGTAAGGAGGATAAAGCTGCGCAACCTGTTCGGGTGAAAGGCTGCCCAGTAAGATGGCTCGCTCGATTTCTTGATCCATATTGCCGGCCAGATCCCAAGCCATCACTTTTGCCCAGGTGAGGGAGTGGATAGGCGTCCATGGCTCGGGAAGGTAATTTCTATTCATTATGCTGAGAATGGCGTACTCCAGACTAAGCGCTGCCCCTTGATGGTCTTTCAAATAGGCGTTGACGCCTTCGCTATAGGCTTCTAGGATGGCTTTCGATTCGGCGCTCAGTTGGGTGTACTCCTGTTCGGCAAGTTGACGCCAGCCCAGGGTGCGCAAAAAAGCATCGGTTTTCACTTGTGAGGCGCCAAACATTTCGGATAGCCTGCCCGAGCCGATATGACGCCAGAAATCCATCTGCCAGAAGCGGTCTTGAGCATGAACATAACCCTGGGCAAAGAACAGATCGTGCAGCGTGGCAGCGTAAATGTGGGGAATGCCCATGGTATCGCGATAAATATCAACCGCCTGGTCAAGCCCGGAAATTTGAATTTGTCCCTTCGTTTGGGGGAAAGATTGTTTTGCCAGAGTATTGGGGATGTAAAAGGGAAAGAGATAAAAATAAGCACCCAAAAGGATAAGCGCCAAAATCAAAACAATGATGCCCGTCACAATCAATCCACGTCGCACGGTTCGCATGGTTCCTCCTTTTGCACTGGCAGGTCAAACAAATCATTGATGCACTTGTAGTATACCTGTATTTGCGAATGTGTAGATGCATTGCATGGAGACAATCAGGCGCCTCCCCTTTGGCTTGGATATCTAAAAGCGGTCTGGTTGATGATAGAGACTGCTGAATTTATATGATCGACGCCTAAATTCTACCGAATCGGTGGAAAAATCTTGACAAAAATAGTGATATTATATAAAATGGGGTTAAATTATCGTATTGCTGCGAATACTCTTGCGGACCGGTGAAGAAAAATCTCGACCCCCTAGATTTAGAAATTATCCGCCATCTCCAGGAAGATGGCCGAAAGTCTTATGCTCAAATTGCGTCTGAGCTGCACATCTCGGCTTCTTCGGTTCAGCAACGCGCCAATCGTTTGATCAAGGGTGGCGCGATTGTCATTAAGGGCATTGTTCATCCAGCAGATATCGAAGATGTCGTGATGGCGATGGTTGCGATCAAAGCCGACGGGACAAAATTGCACGCGGTGGCGCAGGCAATCAGCCGTCTACCCGAAGTGCGCTGGGTGGTCATCTGTGCCGGGCAGTACGATATTCTTCTCGAACTGGTGTGCGACAACAACGAACACTTGCTGGCTATTCTCTCCAATAAAATCTCGGTTGTTGAAGGTGTGCGTGAAACGGTCACTTTTCCCTATCTCGAAATAACCAAGCGCACCTACGAATGGGTACTCCCTGATCTCGCTGAAAAATAACGCTTGTGGTTAAGCTGGGCAACGCGTCGTGCGGTCTGCCTTGAAAATGGTAAATCAATGATCAAAAGTCAGAAAGGAGTAAATTGCGATGAGTGTGCCTTCCCCTCTGCCTAAACTTGTTGAGCCAAAACAAACCGAGATGCCCGAAGCAAGACACTATAAATTGCTGATTGATGGTCAGTGGGTGGATAGCAGCAGTGGTGAGGAAATCGTTGTTCACAGCCCGGTAACCGGCGAGATTCTGGGGTATTACCCTAAAGCTACCCAGGAAGATGTCGATCGGGCAGTAAAGGCTGCCCAACGAGCATTTGAAAAATGGCGTTTGACGCCTCCTTTTGAGCGAGCTGCCCTCGTTCATCGCATGGCGGATGCCATTGAATGGAATCTCGAAAAACTGGCGCGTCTCGAATCTCTTGAAAACGGTAAACCTTATCAAGCCGAAGCGATTCCCTGTGTGCAGGAGACAGCCGAGAACTTTCGCATTGCTGCAGAAGACATCAAGCGACTGGAGAGTCCAATCATCCCATCGCGGGATGGGCATAAACGCATTTTGACCTTCTATCGTCCCTACGGGGTTTGGACGGTCATCACCCCCTGGAACTTCCCGACCTTGATTCCATCCGAAACGTTAGCTCCCGGTTTGGCCGCTGGCAATGTGATTATTTTTAAGCCTTCTGAGTACACACCTCTCAGCGGCCTGGCTTTAGTAGAAGCGATGATGGAGGCCGATTTGCCACCCGGCATTATCCAGTGTATCCCTGGCGATGGCCCAACGGTTGGCGATTGGTTGGTTACTCACGATGGGGTGGATGCCATTGCTTTTACCGGCTCTGATCGCACGGGGCGTATCATTGCTTCTCGGGCCGGATTGAAGCATACCCTCATGGAAATGGGTGGCAACGGGCCGACGATTATTCTTGATGATGCAGACCTTGAAAAAGCAGCCGAATTAACGGCTTTTGGTTGTTTCTATGAGGCTGGACAGGTTTGCTGTGCGACCGAACGAATTCTGGTGCACAAAAAAGTGCATAAGGATTTTGTTGATCTCATTACCGAGCAGGCGAAGAATGTCGTCTTGGGTAACCCCTTCGATGAAAAGGTCACCATGGGACCTTTGTGTAACGAGATGACCGCTCAGAAGATGGAACGACACATCAAAGATGCGGTAGAGAAGGGCGCTCGCCTGGTCTATGGGGGCAAACGAGCTGGCGGCTTTCCCACCAATTTGTATTTTGAGCCTACGGTAGTCGATGAAGTTCCAGAAGGTGCTGTGATGCACTATGAGGAATCCTTCGGGCCGCTGGCGGCGATTACAGCCGCTGAAAGCGATGAGGAGTTACTGCGCCTGGCACATATCGACCGCTATGGCTTGCAGATGGGACTGTTCACTTCTAGCTTGCAGCGTGCTTTTTATTTTATGGAGCGTTTGCGCACCGGTAACCTTGTCATCAACGATAATACGGACTACTGGGAGCCCCATGTGCCATTTGGCGGCGCAGGAGGCACGGTGAGTGGGCATGGACGGATCGGTGGAAAGTACACCATGCTGGATATGGTCTATCTTAACACGGTCGTAATTGACTTTATGAATGTCAAGAAATAACCCAAGATCGAGGAAGGTAGAGATGAACGGCTCAAAAATCCTGGTAAGCTTGATGGTGTTGATTGCCCTTGCCTTAGCTGCTTGCGGGGGAACTTCTTCTCAACCGGCAACCCCCTCGCCGCTCAGCCCTGCAGAGACTCAAAGTCCGCCAGCCGTAACCGAAGCGGCTACAAAAGGCAAAATCGTTATCTCAAACTGGGATGCTTACATGCCTGCAGACTTATTGGAGAGGTTTACTGCTGAAACAGGGATTCAGGTGGAGTTAGCCCTCCATGCTACTAACGAAGAGATTGTTGGTAAGCTGGTTGCATCTAAAGGACGGGGATTCGACGTGGTTTTTATGACCGGTCAATTTGCGGATGCAATGGCGAAGATGGGGTTGCTGAGCGAGATTGACTATGCTAAATTGCCCAACTCGACCAATCTCTTCGATGAGGTCAAGCGTATTCCCTTCACCAAATATGCTGTTCCCTATACCTGGGGGACGACCGGCTTGTGTTATCGTTCGGATTTAGTGAACTATGAACCCGATAGCTGGTATGACTTACTCAAACCTAAGCCTGAGTTAGCCGGTAAGATTACCATGTTATCCACCGATCGGTGGCTGTTGTTACCTGCCCAGAAAGCCCTGGGCTTTTCGGCTAACACCACTGATGAAGGGGAAATGCAGCAGGTCAAAGAGGTGCTCATCGAAGCGAAGAAAACCCTGCTGGCCTATGATGATACAACCTTTTATTCAAAACTGGTCTCTGGTGAAGCTCTGCTGGTTGAAGCCTGGGATGGTTGGTGTAATTATGGTATCGCTGAAAACCCCGATATTCGCTTTGTAATTCCGCAAGAAGGCAGCGACTTGTGGGTTGATACGATGGTGATTCCGCAACCTTCCGAGAACAAAGAGGCTGCCTATGCCTTTATAGACTATGTCTTGCGCCCCGAAATTGGAACGTGGGTAGCAGAAAATATCCTCTACAAGGTTCCCAACCGGGCAGTGATGGGGCAGCTTTCTGCCGACCTGCTCAATTCCTATCCAAATCTTACCATTCCGCCGCAAGAGCTCCTCAAACAAGAGGCCCTCCAGGATGTCGGTGAAGCGCAAAGCCTGTATTCTGCGGTGGTTGCCGAAATTCTGGCAAGTGGTCAATAACTTCTCCTCAGCTTCAGGGTACAAGAGACTGTTCTCTAGCCCCTCTTGTACCCTGAAAGCACTTCTTGTGGAGAACCTGCGGTGAAGAAACTGGTATCACCCCTGGTCTTGTTAGGGCCTGCTCTCACCTGGTTGGGAATATTTCTGGTGCTACCCCTGGCATTAATCTTTGCCTATAGCTTCTTTCAACGCGGCGCGTTTGGGCAGATTGTCCCCCAACTCACTTTACAAAATTATTCCCGCTTGTTCAACCCGACGGTCTTAAAGGTATTCTTAAACTCTCTGCGCATTGCCTCTTTGGTGACCGGTTTAGCACTCCTGTTAGGGTATCCAACCGCCTATTTCATCACTCAACAGTCAACGCGCTGGAAGAACACCCTCCTGGTGATGGTGATTTTGCCTTTCTGGACAAGCTACTTAATCCGTACTTACGCCTGGATCGTATTGCTCAACCGTGAGGGTGTGTTAAGCCGTCTCCTTATCGCTCTTGGGTTAAGTCGCGAGCCAATTTCGTTTCTTTATAATGACACGGCAATTTTCATTGGTTTATTGTATGGCTATTTACCCTTTATGGTCTTACCCCTATATTCTTCAATTGAGCGGCTCAACCCAGAATTAAGAGAAGCCTCTTTCGATTTAGGGGCAACACCCCTGAAAACCTTCTTTCAGGTGACTTTACCTTTGACCATTCGTGGCGTGGTAACGGGAGCAATTTTTGTCTTTGTACCCAGCTTGGGAAATTTTTTTGTCCCGGAATTATTGGGCGGGGGGCAACGTTTTATGATCGGAAATATGATCAATAGCCAGTTTCTCAAGGCACGTGACTGGCCCTATGGTTCAGCAATGGCGTTTGGTGTGATGGCGATTGTATTGTTGCTGCTGCTGTTTCAGGCCTGGGTCACGCGTCGCACAGAGCAGGCTTAGGAGAGGTATATGCGCGTAATGAATTGGCTTCGTTTGCATACCGGTTTGGTTTACCTCTTCTTGTATGGTCCAATCCTGATGTTAATCCTACTTTCGTTCAATCGCTCGGGATTGCCCACCGCCTGGGGCGGTTTTTCTTTGCACTGGTATCAGGAACTCTTAAGCAATAAAACTTTGCTGAACGCTGCCCTGAATTCCTTGTTGGTTGCCGGCGGTTCGACACTGGTCTCGGCGGTGTTTGGCACCTTACTAGCGATGGGTTTAGAACGCATTGCGCGCAATGTTGTGCTGGATGCCTTTGTCTTTCTGCCGATGATTATTCCGGATATTGTCCTGGCGATTGCCTTATTGTCGTTTTTTACCTTTATCGAGATGCCGTTGAGTCTGCTGACCATTACGATTTCACATATTGTGTTTAACATCGCATTTGTGGCTGCGATTGTCCGCACCCGCTTGAGCTATTTTGATAACACCCTGGAAGAAGCTTCGTTAGACTTAGGCGCACCACCCGTGCAGACCTTTTTCAAGATCACCTTGCCGTTGATCCTTCCGGGCATTATTGCCGGTTCTCTCCTGGCTTTCACCATCTCGCTGGATGAATTTGTCATTGCCTTTTTCACTGCTGGGCCGTCACGGCCAACCCTGCCTATTTTGATCTACTCGATGGTCCGTTTTGGGGTAACCCCTGATGTGAATGCTTTGGCAACCATCGTGCTGAGCATAAGCGCTTTGCTTATCCTGATCTCTCAACGCATGGGAGGGTCGGAGGGTTTCTTCTAAATGAATGGATGGAAAGAATTGATTCGCCTTGAAAATGTGGTCAAGCGCTTTGGGTCGACAGTAGCAGCCGATCGGATTTCTTTGTCAATCGGGGAGGGTGAATTTTTTGCCTTGTTAGGCCCAAGCGGTTGTGGCAAAACAACCTTGTTGCGCATGTTGGCTGGCTTTGAAACGCCGGATTCGGGGATGATTCTCCTGGATGGCAAGGATTTGACCAATGTCAAGCCCTGGAGGCGGCCGGTGAATATGATGTTCCAGTCTTACGCCCTTTTTCCACACATGACGGTTTATGACAATATCGCGTATGGATTACGACAAGAGGGATTGTCCTCAGCCGAGATCGATCGACGCGTCCAACAGGTGCTTGAGCTCATCGGTTTGCCCGAACTGGCAAAACGGAAACCCGCCAGTCTTTCGGGGGGACAGAAACAGCGCGTTGCTCTGGCGCGTGCAATTGTAAAGCAGCCGCGCGTTCTGCTCTTAGATGAGCCTTTAGCCGCCCTGGATCGCAAACTGCGGGTCGAAATGCGCCTGGAGCTAAAGCGTCTGCAAAACGAGGTGGGGATTGCCTTTGTGTTTGTCACCCACGATCAGGAGGAAGCGTTGACAATGGCTGATCGCGCAGCGGTCATGAAAGGGGGAAGGGTTATGCAAATCGGTACCCCTGAAGAACTATACAACACTCCTGCCAATCTTTATGTGGCCCAATTCATCGGTGAGGCAAATGTGTTTTCAGGGCGTTTGGAAAGCCATGCAGACGATTGGGTGGTGGTTGCAAACAGCAACGCCTATCGGGTGTCAAGAGCGGAAGTGCAACGAACCGGTCTGGCTCGCGGCGCAAGTGCAGCAATTGTAGTGCGGCCGGAACGGATGGTGATTCAACCTTGCGAGCCAGAGCAAACCTCTCAAACCCTGAATCGGGTATTTGGACGCTTGTTAGAGACTGCTTACCTAGGAAGCGCGCGTACTTTTGTTGTGCAAACGGATGACGGACGACGGTTATCCATCCAAACCCCTGCTACGGAATCGGCTCCGGCGTTGAGAACCGGTGAGCAGGTTTGCGTTGGTTGGAACTTCGAAAGTGGTATTTTGGTTTCTGCCTCCGAAAATGGCAACGGGAAAGCCGAAGATTGAATCTGAGCGAAAAATAAGGAGACTCTGATGACACTGCAAGGACCCCAAACACACCAATGGTTTACCAGAGCCAGCCAGGTGATGCCTTATGGAATTAACTCCAACTTTCGCTACTGGGGGGATCAGGATACCCTGGTGATCCAACGGGCAAAAGGCGCCTATCTGTGGGATATGGACGGGAGACGCTATATTGACTACCGTTTGGGTTTTGGCCCGATCATTGTTGGCCATGCTGATGAACGAGTTAACCAGGCGGTTGTTCAGGCGATTCAGGATGGAACATTGTCTGCCTGGACTACACCAATAGAAGTAGAATTGGCGGAGCGTATTGTTCGTCTGACTGGCATCGAAATGGTCCGTCTTGCCAATAGCGGCACAGAAGCGACCATGCAAGCGTTACGCATTGCCCGTGCCTATACTGGTCGCGAGAAGTTTATCAAGTTCGAAGGACATTATCACGGATCAGCGGACTATTTCATGTATAGCACAGCTTCAGCCAGCCTGAACATGCTGGGTTCACCTCGCAGCCCAATTGCTGCGCCGATGAGTTCGGGCATCCCTCCCTCAATTGCTGAGACGGTGATTATCTTGCCCTTCAACGATTTAGAACTTTTGGAACGAACAATCCGAGCGCGCTGGGGCGAGATTGCAGCCGTGTTCGTTGAACCTGTAATGGGCAATGTGGCGGGGCTTCTCCCAGATGAGGATTTCTTGCCAACCCTGCGCCGTTTATGTGATGAGCATGGCATTGTCCTGATTTTTGATGAGGTTAAGACCGGCTTTCGCCTTGCCATAGGTGGGGCGCAGGAATATTTCAACCTGAAAGCTGATCTGGTCACTTATGCCAAAGCCCTGGGCAATGGCTATCCCATCGCGGCAATTGGCGGCAAGCGGGAGGTAATGATGACTATCGCGCCTGGGCAAGTGTCTCAATCGGGAACGTACAATGGCAATACGGTGGCAGTAGCAGCAGCCCTGGCAACGTTGGATCTGCTTGAAAACGAGTCCATTATTGAGACAATCTACCAGCGAGGCAAAGCCCTGATGAAAGGCATTGATGACATCCTAACCGATCAAGATCTTCCGCATGTGATGATGGGCTTACCACCGATGTTTGGTATCTATCTGGGCAGTGAACAGAGACCGCGCAATTTTCGAGATTTCCTGAAGGGCAATGCCGCCTTATACCATCAACTGGTTCAGGGGCTTGCCCGGCGAGGGGTTTTGCCGGACATCGATGGCCGGGAACCGTGGTTCTTGTGCGCCGCATTGAGCGAAGAGGATGTTCAGGAAACCCTCAATATCTTTAACGATACCCTTCAAGCTGTTAAGCCACAATTGAAAGCCAGTTAATTGCAAACACAAACTGAACAGATGAGGAGGATAGAATGAAAATTGTCGTTGTCGGAGGGGCGGGCAAGATGGGCTGTATTGCTGTGCAGGCGCTGGCAAGCGATGCACGCGTTAGTGAAGTGCTTATTGCCGATATGAACCAGCAAAACGCCCAAGTGGTGATGCAGACCCTGAAAAACCCTAAAGTACGCTTTTGCCGGGTCCAGGTTGAACAGAAAGAGGCTCTGGTGGCTTGTCTAAAAGGTGCAGATGTGTGTCTAAACGCCAGTGTGTATTATTTTAACCTTCCAATTATGGAGGCCTGCCTGGAAGCTGGCGTGTCTTACACCGATCTTGGAGGTTTGTTCCATACCACCCGCAAACAGCTTATGTTTCATGAGCGATTTATGCAAAAAGGACTTAGCGCCGTTTTGGGCCTCGGTTCTGCGCCGGGAATACCAAATGTGCAAGCCCGCTATGCTGCCGAACGTTTGGATACCATTGAATATATTCACATCTACGATGGGATCAAACCTCCACCGCCGGATGATCTGCGTTTTACCTACGCTGTGCCGACAATCCTTGACGAAATGACAATGGAACCCATCATCTTCCGCAATGGCGAGTTTATCAGCCAAAAACCTTTATCGGGCTTTGAAGATTATGCCTTTACGCCTCCCCTAGGAATCTTGCCCATGCACTATTCCTTACACTCCGAAGTTGCAACCTTGCCGCTGAGCTATCAGGAGAAAGGGATTCGAGAGTGTTTCTTCAAGATAAACTACTGGGGGATGGCCAAAGAGACGGTTGAGAAAGTGCGGGTGTTGGAGGAATTTGGGTTCAATAGTTCGCAACCGTTGGACCTGGGAGAGGGACAAACGGTGGTTCCGCGCCAGGTTCTAATGGCGATGATGGCTAAATATGTCCCATCCATCGAAGAATATCTTGCCCCACCGAAAAATTCCCCTCCCAACTGGACGAAGGAAATTGTCACCGAGGTGAAAGGCACGAAGGATGGTAAAGAAATCTGTTACCGCATTGGAACCCTGACCGCGAAAGGCGCTTTGCCTACCGGAGTTGCGCCGGCAATTGGCGCAATCTGGCTGGGTGAGAAACGCATTCCTGCAGGGGTATATCCGCCAGAAATCGTATTGGATCCGCTTGCGTTTCTCAAGGAATTGGAACCTTATGATATTTTTACTCAGGTAAGCATCACAAAAGGAATTGATTGAACTGCCAAAGCTGAATTTATGGTAGAGTTAGGGCAGCGGGTCGGCTGGCGGCCGAGCCGGGTAGGTGGAAGCGAACCGCCTCCTGAATCGGAGTTTCAGGCCTGGCGAATCTTTGAGCCGCTGCCCATCGATCCAAAAAACTTGCTTTAGGGAAGGAAACGATCCATGAGTGTCTTTTGGGAACGAATCGAGAGCTTGAAAGTGCAGATGGAAAAGGCTGGTATTGATCTTGTGGCGATCACTACCGCTCCTAATCTGCGCTATTTCAGTGGTTTTGTGCCCCATCTCGATGAGCGCTTTAATGCCTTGTTGGTCAGTCAAGGGGAAGTCGTGTGGGTTGCCCCGCAATTGAACCGTGAACAAATCGAAGCACACGTCCATTTCCCGCTAATCTCCTGGCGCGATGATGAGGGTCCGCAAAACGCCATTCATCAAGCCTTGCAGATGCTGGGCCGGCCTCGCTCGTTGGGAATTGACGCTGCTGGGCGGGCGGATTTCCTGCTTCGCTTGCAAGAAGTTGCCCGACCTCAAAATAGTCAGTCGGCAGACGCGATCATTGCTTTGCTACGTCAGGTTAAGTCTGCGGACGAGATCGATCAGCTCGCCTTCGCGGCTGCCCAGGCAGACCGCGCCATGCAAGCCGCCATGCAAGTCTGTCGTCCTGGCATTACCGAACGAGAAGTCGCCTGGGTGGTTGAATCTTTCTTCCGCCAGGATGGCGCAGAGCAGGTTGACTTTACCCTGATCGCATCGGGTCCGAACGGCGCCTTTCCGCATCACCATTCTTCGGAGCGCATGCTGCAAAGTGGGGATGCGATCATCATTGACATCGGAGCAACCTTAAACGGTTATAAATCGGATATTACCCGCATGGTCTATTTAGGTGAGCCCACTGCTGAGTTCCTGAATGCCTACGCAGCCGTAGATCAGGCTAACCTTGCTGCACGGGCTCAGGTTAAAGTTGGTGTCAGCGCTCAGGAAGTTGACCGCGCGGCTCGAAATACCTTGAAAGAGCATGGACTTGCTGATTTCTTCGTTCATCGCACTGGACATGGGATTGGATTGGATATTCACGAACCCCCCTATATCATGGAAGGAAACCAGACACCTTTGCAAGCCGGGATGACTTTTAGCATCGAGCCCGGAGTTTACCTGGTGGGAAAATACGGCATCCGCATTGAAGATATTGTGGCTGTAACCGACCAGGGTGTGCGAGTTCTCTCTCAGACCTCTCACGATCTGGTGGTTAAATCATCCTGATTGGGAAGGGAAAAATGATCAAGCTCACTGTGCTATATAACTTACCTCCAGATGCCGATCACGAAGCATTTTTGAAATGGAGAACGACTGAGCATCAAAAAGAAAATATGGAGATGCCAGGTCTGATCAAGAGCGATTTCTATATCGTAACTGATGCCTGGAACATGGAGAGAGCCCCATACCGCTATATGACCGAAGCCTATTTTGTGGATCGGGAAAGTTTTGAGCAATCCTTTTACGATCCTGCTTATCAGGAGAAACTGAAGGGTTGGTTGAAAAATATTGCCGACCCGATTTTCCTGATTTCTGAAGAAGTCCTGACGGAAGTAAAACAAAGTTAGCCAGACCAGCCTCTTGAAACTGTTTCAGTTCGTTGTGTAGTCGGGTCAAACAATTGCCCGGGGCTGAAGGGTTCTGCTAGAGTATCTACTTTATGTCTCTGTTGAGTCACTTCCCGCAGTCTTTCTACTGCGGGAAGTTTTTCGTTCTATTCTTCCAGCGTGGTCACATCCCCTTCAGGCAGACCCAGGGCGCGCGCTTTTAACACCCGGCGCATTATCTTGCCACTGCGCGTTTTGGGTAGACTGTCTACAAAGGTCACTTGTTCAGGGCGGGCGATGGGACCAATCTCATGGGCAACGTGATTGCGCAATTCTTCAGCCAGTTTTTCGCTTTTCTCCACCCCGGCTTTCAGGATCACATAGGTGTAAATCGCGTTGCCTTTGACCTCATGGGGCAAGCCGATAGCAGCAGCTTCGGCAACCGCCGGATGTGCTACCAGGGCGCTTTCGACCTCGGCTGTGCCCAAGCGATAGCCACTGACTTTGATCACATCGTCCATGCGCCCGATGATCCAGAAGTAGCCGTCCTGATCCTTGCGAGCCGAGTCACCCGTCTGGTACATCGAGCCAAATTTGCCCCAATATTGTTCTTTGTAACGCTCCGGGTCTTTCAAGATGGTGCGCAACATCCCTGGCCAGGGCTTTTTGATGACCAGATATCCCTCTTCGCCGGCTGGGACAGGGTTGCCCTGTTCATCGACTACCTCTGCTTCGATGCCAAAAAATGGCCGCGTTGCCGAACCGGGTTTTAAGGGCGTGATGGGCAGGGGCGTGATCATGAACCCACCCGTTTCGGTTTGCCACCAGGTGTCCATAATCGGGCAGCGCTCTTTCCCGATCACCGTGTAATACCAGCGCCAGGCTTCGGGGTTAATGGGTTCGCCCACGCTACCCAGCAAACGCAAACTGCTCAGGTCATGGCGGTTCGGCCAGGCGTCACCGTAGCGCATTAAGCCGCGGATGGCTGTCGGAGCGGTGTATAAGACGGTAATACTGTAATTCTCGATCATCCGCCACCAGCGGTTGGGATAGGGATAGTTTGGCGCACCTTCGTACATGAAAGAGGTCGCTCCCAACAGCAGCGGTCCATACACGATATACGAGTGGCCGGTGATCCAGCCTGGGTCAGCCGCGCACCACCAGCGATCCTCATCCCGCAGGTCAAAGACGTACTTGAGAGTTGTGTAAACATGCACCATATATCCCCCATGAGTGTGAACCACCCCTTTGGGACGGCCGGTCGTTCCAGAGGTGTAGAGAATGAAAAGAGGGTCTTCGGCATCCACCGCTTCGGTGCAACAGTTTTGATTTGCAATCGGTAAAGCCATCAGATCGTGAAACCAGTAATCCCGCCCGGCTTCCATGTAAATTTCCTGACCGGTGCGTTTGACGACAATACAGGTCTCAATGGTTGGCTGGCGCGCCATGGCTTCGTCGGCTGTATCTTTAAGCGGCACGATCTTTCCCCGCAACCATCCCCCATCGGCTGTGATCAGCACGCGACTCTGGGCGTCTTCAATGCGTTCTGCCAGTGCTTCGACGCTAAATCCCCCATAAACCACACTGTGAGCCGCCCCAATTTTGGCGCAAGCCAGCATGGCAATCACCTGTTCGGGGATGCGGGGTAAGTAAATGGTGACAACATCCCCCTTATTAACCCCCATGCTGCGCAAAACGTTGGCAAACTTGCACACTTCGCGATGCAGCGCGTGGTACGAAAACGTGCGCATATCGCCTGGTTCACCTTCCCAAATCAGGGCCAGTTTGTTCTTACGCCAGGTTTTCACGTGCCGATCCAGGGCATTGTGGATGATGTTGACCTTGCCCCCCACAAACCACTTGTAAAAAGGGGGATTGCTGTCATCGAGTACCCGCTCCCATTTTTCGAACCACTCCAGTTCCTCAGCGCGTTCTGCCCAGAAGCCTTGAGGGTCTTCAATGGAGCGTTGATATAAGGTTTCATACTCCTGGATGGTTGCTTGTTCTCTGACTTCCGCAGCGGGATAATAGACTTCCCCCTCCAATCGCTGAACCTCACTGACTGCCATCACTGCTTCCTCCTTTGCTGAATTATGCTTTATTGGATGAGATATGGATTAATATGATTTTATAGGTTATTTGAGAGAATGTCAACCAGTGCAAGGGGTAAAATATAAGAGTTCAGTCATGGAACGCTATCAGGTCTTACCCGAACCAGAACAGAAGGCGCGGCTGCACTGCATTGCCGAAAAACAGCGGCGCTCGGCTGCCAGTGTCCTGCGCCAGGCATTGGATATTGGTCTGGATATGCTGAAAGGCAAAAGCGATGTGTGAGAACGGCGGATGAAAATTCTGATAAAAGCCCGCTTCCGCCTTCACCGCTTGCCGCTCATCGAACTCGATTTCGTCAACGCTGAGCGTCAAGAATGGGAGAGCAGATGGAGCAACGATGGCGGTTGTGAGCTGGGTAAATCTTAACCTGGCTTTTTCCGTTACGCCAGCCGTTTTTTGAGCGATTCGGAACTTTCGATGGAGCAATGGCCTTTGAGGATGCTGCTGACGCTAAAGTCTTTGTCCAGGTCTAATCAGTGAATATAATCCCCTGCGCCGATGATTTCAAAATTTCCCTTTCCCTCTTACTTCCGTACCATAACCGCGGCTACCAGACAAGCGGTCCGCTGATGACACGCCCATCCGTCAATTCCACAATCAGCATATCTTCGGTGATTTGAACCGATTGGGTGGGGCTTGTTGGCTTTCATTGACCAAAGTGCTCATATCAACGCTCCAAAAAGTCGGTTTGTCTTAAGGAATACGCATATTGAGGTAGGTGACCTTTCCCGCTACAATCTCAAATTCGATCGTTTCTGGTTTCGTATAGATAAAACTCAAACGATATCGTCCAGTCGGCAAGTCATTGATGCCAAAACTTTCCTCCCATGGTGGCAGACAGCGCATGGCAGGGTCTTCGTAGGTGGAAAGATAGCGTCTATTCAGGATAGAATTTTCCCCTCCCAGAGGTTCGAGGACAATATTTTCCATCATCAGGCATTCGCCTTGGGGATCAAGAAAACGCCCTAGGAGAACACCGCTATCTGGCAGGGCTGGCGATAGCCAGAGTTCAGGGTTGCGAGTCGCTTGATAATCGTTTTCTGCAAAGCGCACTTCAAAGTGAAGATGGGTGCCTGCAGCCACACCGCCTAAACCCACTTCGGCAATCTGATCTCCCTGCTGGACGATTTGCCCCTTCTGAACGAAGATCTTTAATACGTGCCCATAGACGGTGTAGACCGGTATGGTGAATTCGGGGACTTGATGCTTTAAGATGATCACTTTCCCGTAAAAGCCTCTTTTGGAAGCCAGGGAAACGGATTCATCCTCGCCGGCAAATTCCACCACCCCATCTGCCACTGCGTAAACCGGCACACCGGCTTTATTGATGAACTCTACCCCATGGTGCACCTCGCGTTGTCCATTTTGCGTACTGCCATACCGATAGGTTGGGTCAACCGTATCTGTCCCCGGCGGATAAATCGGGCGTTCAAAGGGAAACGCGGCCGCTAAGACACAAACTTCTCCTTCACAAATCTCCCCTCTCCCGGTGGGAGAGGGGTTGGGGGTGAGGGCATTCTCCCCTCTCCCGGTGGGAGAGGGGGTAGGGGTGAGGGCATTCTCCCCTCTCCCGGTGGGAGAGGGGTTGGGGGTGAGGGTCATCCCCCCTCTCCCCGTGGGAGATGGGCTGGGGGTGAGGGTCATCCCCCCTCTCCCCGTGGGAGAAAGGTTGGGGGTGAAAACTACTCCCCTCTCCTCTTGTGGGAGAGGGGCTGGGGGTGAGGGTTTCTCCCCTCTCCCCGTGGGAGAGGGGTTGGAGGTGAGGGTACATCCCACCCACAACCCCATTACCCAAACCAACCTCAGCCAATAGCTA
>DAOTZA010000027.1:0-43827 GCA_034434515.1 Anaerolineales bacterium
ATACCGGTTTTGATCTCGATCCCAATCATTGGTACTTATCGCACATTTTACGCTTTTGGTCTGTTGGTTTGTCTGACCTGCCTGATTGGGGCCTGGAAATATGGAGCAAAACGAAGGATTATCTTTGGCGGCATGGCGATTTTTTTGCTGGGCTGTTTATTTTTCTTAGGAGGCAAGCCGCTAAAGAGCAGCTATGGTCAGATTTATGAAAGTGAATCGGCTTACAACTACATTCAGGTGTTAGAGAATAATGGCTATCGCTACCTTCGCTTGAACGAAGGCCAAGGGATTCACTCGATTTGGCATAAGGATGAATTGTTTTTTGGAGGGCCATGGGAGCAGTTCCTGGTGGCTCCTTTTTTTAATTTGTCAGCCGACGGGGAGGTTTATGAACCGCGAAACATCCAGAGGATAGCCATTATTGGTTTAGCTGCCGGAACGACCGCGCGGCAAGCTACGGCAGTTTTTGGCGCCATTCCAATTGACGGATACGAGATTGACCCTGAAATCATTGAAATTGGCAAGAAGTATTTTGGAATGGAACTGCCAAATCTAAACGCAATCGCCCAGGATGGTCGTTGGGGAATTGCGCATAGTCCTTATCGCTATCAGTTAATTGCGGTGGATGCCTATCGTCCGCCATATATCCCCTGGCATTTGACCACGGTAGAATTCTTCCAAATTCTATCCGATCATCTAAGCGAAGATGGAGTGGTGGCTATCAATGTAGGTCGGGCACCGAATGATCGCCGCTTGATTGATGGCTTTGTGGGAACTCTAAGTGCAGTTTTCCCCTCGATTTACGTGATGGATTTACCTGATACCTTCAATTCAATCATTTATGCGACTAAAACCCACACCCAGGTTGAAAACTTCTATCAAAACTTATTAGCCTTTTATCAGCGCCAGGACATTCACCCCCTACTTATTGAAGTCATGCAACGATTTGTCATCTATCAGCAACCAGTTCCCCAATCGAAGGTCGTATTTACCGATGATCGGGCTCCCATCGAATGGATGACCAATCAATTAATGTTGCGCTTCCTATTTTCTGGAGAAGTGGAGAAATTACAATGAAAAACCTTGCCTTAGCCATTCTGTGGTGGTTGATTAGTATCTTCACCCCGGTAGTCCTGACCCTTACCGCGGTGCGATTACTGATGACGCCGGTTTTTTTGCAAATTGAATATAATCTGCCGGGTTTTCCCGCCGACCCTTATGGTTTCACGAAGCAAGAGAGACTCTATTGGTCGGGGATAGCTCTGGAATATCTGCTCAATGATGCCGGGATCGAGTTTTTAGCCAACCTGCGTTTTGAAGATGGAACTGCAGTTTACAACCAGCGGGAACTACGCCACATGGTAGATGTAAAGAATGTAGTTCGAGCCGCTTTACAGGTGTGGTATGGATTGTTGGTACTCTTCTTAGCTTCTGCCATGTTTGCCTGGAAAAGCGGACGATGGCTGGATTTCCGAAGAGCCCTGCAACGCGGTGGCCTATGGACATTAATTTTATTGGGTGGCATCTTACTTTTTGTTCTGATTGGATTTGGAATCTTTTTTGTGGCTTTTCACAACGTCTTTTTTGAACCCGGCACATGGACCTTTCTCTGGTCGGATACCCTCATTCGCTTATTTCCGGAACGTTTCTGGCGAGATACTTTCTTGTTTGTTGGCGGCTTAGCCATGTTGGGAGGACTTTTCCTTTGGAAATGGAAGATTGAGTGAAACAATGGCATAAAAGAAAAAACCGCTCGGTTTCTTAAGACAAGACGAGCGGTTTTGATTTCCGAAACGGCCCGTAGGTTTTATAAAAGTTGTCAAAAAATTAAACCCGGTAGGCGCTTACTTCGTATATCCCAACGGCTACACTTTCGCTTTTCCCTGAGCGGCTACTGCTTCGGCCGCTTTGCGAACGGTTTCTTCATCGGCTAAATAGTAGTGGGTGATGGGTTTTAGTTCTTGGTCAAGTTCATAGACCAGCGGAATGCCGGTGGGAATATTTAATTCGACAATCTCTTCATCAGAGATGTTGTCGAGATATTTAACTAGGGCACGCAGACTATTGCCATGGGCGGAGATCAAAACCCGTTTGCCGCTTTTGATGGTTGGCACAATGGTGCTAAACCAGTAAGGTAACATGCGATTGACCGTGTCTTTCAGCGATTCGCAACTGGGAAGCTGTTCACGGGTTAACGAAGCGTAACGGGGATCAAAACGAGGATGACGGGGATCATCCCAATCGAGTGCGGGCGGTGGAACGTCGTAGCTTCGTCGCCAGAGTTTGACTTGTGCTTCGCCGTACTTAACTGCCATTTCGGCTTTGTTTAAGCCTTGCAGCGCGCCATAGTGGCGTTCATTGAGTTGCCAGGCATTGATCACGGGCAACCATTCTAGATTCATCTCTTCGAGGATGATCCAGAGCGTCTTGATCGCTCGTTTTAGAACCGAAGTGAAAGCAATGTCAAATTGATAGCCCTGGTCACTTAGCATTCGACCGGCGTTAATCGCTTCTTGAACCCCTTGTTCGGTCAGACCGACATCCGTCCAACCGGTAAAGCGATTTTCAAGATTCCAAACACTTTGTCCGTGACGGACTAAGACGAGTTTATATGCAGGTGTTTCTGACATGGATGTAAACTCCGTACTTTTATGAAGATGCGCTGAATCCGAGTCAACAATTTTTGTGGTTTATGTTAACGAACCGCCAGTTCGGTCGTTGGATCAAAGATATGCATGTTCGCCATATTGAAAACGACCTGAGTGCGTTCATTTATCGTATAGCGGGAGCGCGGATCGACTCGAGCAATAAAGCTGTGATCGCCGCTTTTTAGATAGACAAAGATTTCGTTGCCCATCAACTCAGTTACGTCAACAACAGCTTCGACCGGTTGAGCAAGAATTCCGGGTGGGGCGAATTGGGGATTATAAATGTCTTCGGGGCGAATGCCCAGGATAACCGGTTTATCAATATATGGAGCGTAAGTGTTGTGTCGTTCACTTGGAATCTCAACGGCAAAGGTTTTTCCGTCCACAACCATCTTACCGTTGTCGCGCCGAATATGAGCGGGGAAGAAATTCATTGCCGGTGAACCAATAAACCCGGCCACGAAAAGGTTATTCGGTTTGTCGTACAGGTTCTGCGGTGTATCTATCTGTTGCAGGACACCATAGTTAATCACGGCAATTCGCGAAGCCATGGTCATCGCTTCAACCTGATCGTGGGTGACGTAAATAAAGGTGGTCTGAAGTTGGAGGTGTAATTTGCTGATGTTGGCGCGCGTTTCCACACGCAATTTGGCATCTAGGTTTGAGAGTGGTTCGTCAAAGAGAAAAACCTTAGGCTCGCGCACAATGGCTCGACCAACGGCTACTCGTTGACGTTGTCCCCCAGAAAGTTGGCGTGGACGGCGATTCAGCAGGTCTTGAATACCCAGCAGTTCGGCTGCCTGATGCACCCGGCGCTTAATTTCATCTTTGGGTACTTTGCGCAGCTTTAGAGCAAAGGCCATATTGTCGAAAACTGTCATGTGCGGATAGAGGGCATAGGACTGAAAGACCATTGCAATATCGCGGTCTTTGGGGGGAATATCATTTACAACCTGATCACCGATCAAGATTCGCCCGGAGGTAACGTCTTCCAATCCAGCCAAACAACGCAACGCGGTTGACTTTCCGCAACCTGAAGGACCGACCAGTACCAGAAACTCTTTATCATCAATGTGAATGTTCAAATCGTTGACGGCGATTACATCGCCAAACTTTTTTGTCACGTGATCAAAAGTGACGCTAGCCATGGTTTTTCTCCTTTCCTTGTTTGTATAGTGGCTGTATTATAGCTTGAGTTGGTAAAAATGACAAATCTTTTTCTTCTATTGTTCTCTTGTCGAAAGCGCCATCCCAATTTAGAATGAAGATATGGTACAGAACAATGAGATTTCGCCCATCCGAAAACAATACCTGGAAATCAAGAATCAGTATCCACATGCTATTCTCTTCTTCCGTTTGGGGGATTTTTATGAAACGTTCGATGGAGATGCAGAGATTACTTCGCGGGAACTTGACATCGTCTTGACTTCGCGCAGCGTTGCCAAGGGTGTGCGCGTTCCGATGGCGGGCATTCCGTATCATGCGGTCGATAATTATCTAGCCCGGCTAATCGAAAAGGGATACCATGTTGCGATTTGTGAGCAGGTTGGAGACCAGCCAAACCGGGGTTTATTTCAACGTCAGGTTGTGCGGGTGGTAACCCCCGGCACTGTCATTGAACCTAATCTCCTACCGACCCATTCGAATAATTATTTAGCGAGTGTCATTGTGGATGCAGACAACCAACGCGCCGGAATTGCCTATGCCGACATTACTACCGGTGAATTTCAGGTCGCGGAGTTTCGAGATGGAGATGTTCTGGCTGGGTTGCGAGCGGAGTTGAATCGCTTACAGCCAGCCGAAACGCTTTGCGTTGATACCTTTTTGGATGAGCTGGGGTATTCCGGGCATCGAACGCCATTACCACATTGGCGATTTGAGTTTGGACGGTGTGAGCAGGAACTGTTAAGCCATTTTGAGGTGGCTTCTTTAGATGGTTTTGGTCTGAAAGGCTATACTTGTGGTGTTCAGGCAGCCGGTGCAATCTTACAGTATTTGCGCGAAAATCAACCTCAAGCGCTATCCCTCCTCACTCACCTGAAAAGCTACTCCTTTGAGGATTTCATGATTCTCGACGCGGCAACGCGGCGTAACCTGGAGCTAACCGAGACGATCCGCAATTCAGGCAGTCGGGGGACGCTCTTGGGTGTCATCGATCAAACAGTAACCCCAATGGGGGCGAGATTGCTCCGTCAGTGGGTGCATCAACCGTTGCTTCAGATCCGGCGTATTCAATTGCGCCAGCAGAGAATTGGGATTTTTTATCACGATGGGATGTTTCGCACTGCTGTTCGCAACGCATTGAAACCCATTGTTGATCTGGAACGACTGGTCAATCGGATTGCCGGAGGCGTAGCTCAACCTCGAGATTTAGCTGCCCTTCGAGCAGGTTTACAACAACTGGAGAAGCTGGCGGGCATCCTTGCAGAGAAGCCTCAACTTACTGACCTAATGGAGCACTCGTTGAGCCTTTGTTCTGAGGAACGGGAATTGTTGGAGCGTGCCCTGGTTGATTCACCGCCAGCAACTTTGCAGAGTATTGGCATCTTTCGGGCTGGATATTCGGCAGAATTGGATGAGATCATCGAAAAATCTCAATCGGCACGGGAGTGGATCGCTAATCTTGAAAGTGTGGAGCGTGAGCGGACAGGGATCAAGTCTCTCAAAGTGGGATACAACAAGGTTTTTGGGTATTACATTGAGGTTACTCACGCAAATCGGGATATGGTTCCGTCTACTTATATCCGTAAGCAGACTTTGGTCAATGCGGAGCGGTATATCACCCCTGAATTGAAAGACTACGAGACTCTCGTCCTGAATGCGGAAGATCGCATTCGGGAAATTGAAGAAAAGTTGTTTCGCGAACTATGTCACCGGATAACACAAGGAAAAGATCGCTTACTTGAGACTGCGCGCTTTTTGGCTGAATTGGATGTGGTTAGTAGCCTTGCCGAAGTTGCTGTCCTGAACAACTATACCTGTCCTCAAGTGGTCGAGGAGGATGTTCTTGAAATTCGCGATGGTCGCCATCCAGTTGTAGAAAAGACCCTCAGCGGTGAAAAATTTGTGCCCAATGACACCGAGTTTAAAGATGGTGAACGGATTCAGATCATTACCGGCCCTAACATGAGCGGGAAATCTACTTACTTGCGTCAAGTGGCTTTAATCGTCTTGTTAGCTCAAATTGGGAGTTATGTGCCGGCGTCCGAAGCGAGGATTGGAGTGATTGACCGAATCTTCACCCGCATCGGCGCTCAAGATGAGATTCATGCCGGTCAATCGACCTTTATGGTGGAAATGATTGAGACGGCAAATATCTTGCATCATGCTACCTCACGCAGTTTGCTCATTTTGGATGAAATTGGGCGCGGTACCAGCACGTATGATGGTGTCTCGATTGCCTGGGCGATTGTAGAGTACATTCATAATCATCCGAAACTGCGCGCTAAGACATTATTTGCGACCCATTATCATGAGCTAATCCAGTTAGCCGACCTATTGCCTGGAGTAAGCAATCGCAATGTAGCGGTTAGTGAGGTGGATGGTAAAGTTATCTTCTTGCATAAGATCATTGAAGGAGGATCTGACCGCTCTTATGGCATTCATGTTGCCCAGCTTGCCGGATTGCCAAAAGCGGTTTTACAGCGGGCAAATGAGATTCTCAAACAATTGGAGAAATCGGCCGGCAAAGCTGTACAGGCACAGCCGTCTTATCCTCAACAGTTGGCTCTTTTTCCAGAACAAAGCCCGCTTTTGAAAGAATTAAACGAGCTCGACCCGAACTCATTGACCCCGATTGAAGCGTTGAATAAGATTTATGAATGGCGAAGCAAGTATGTAAAAGGAGAGATACCATGAACGGGAAACTCAGCTCGGTGAAGAGGAAGAAGTATTCTACAGCTTCCTGGCGTTTATTGGGGGGAGTGTTTTGTCTTGCCTGGATAGCTCTGAGTTTCTCAGCCTGTGTGTTGCCTGGGCAGCCAACCCCCGAATTGCCACCCCCCGTTAAGGATTTGATCGGTACTTCTATTGCGGAGACTTTAACGGCCTATCAGGAGCTTGCGAAAGAAGATTATAAAGTGTTTCTGCCGTTTATTAATAATGGTAGCGAGCAAATTGAAGAGGTAGTCGAACAATCTCCAACTCCGACAGAATCCCCAACGGTGACAGAAACCCCAACTAGCACACCAGAACCGCCGACCCCAACCCCAATCACGCCGACGCCATTACCCTGCTTACTGGCAAGATTTGTCCAGGATATCAATGTACCCCCTGGCACAGTATTTAATGGGGGGACGAAGTTCATCAAGATTTGGAGAGTTGAGAATGCTGGCAGTTGCACTTGGACGCGAAATTATACGTTGATTTGGGTAGCGGGAGATCCGTTAGGATCCAAAAGTCAGGTAGCAATACCTGGAGCAGTGCAACCAGGCCAAACCGTTGATTTGCAGATTGAATTGGTTGCCCCGAAAGCAGATGGAACCTATAAAGGGGCCTGGATGATCAACGACAACGCCGGTCACATCTTTGGGGTTGGAAAAAGTGGTACAGACTATCTATGGGTTGAGATTAAGGTTAAGAATCAGATTACTGCGCCGGCTAAATCGGCAACGCCAACCCCGAAGCCAACTACAGCTCCTACAGCAACCTCTGCTCCTTCAGCCACAATCGCTCCGACCAGTACAACAGCGCCGACCGCAACGTATACACTGACTCCAACTCCAACCATGACGGACACCTCAACACCTACTTCTACTTTCACCAATACGCCGTTTCCATAATTGCAGGCCGAGACGAGCGTGTTCGTTCACGCCCTGATGCATTGTCAAAAGGGGGGCTGCTTGCTGAAGGGAGTGTGCGCTAAACGGAAGATGAAGCGATCAGTTTTCTGGTCAACATGCTGCCGGCAATGGCGCAAGCGTCTGTGGGCAGATAGGATGCGACACAAGCATCAAATAGAATCTGGTAATTGGGCGGAAAATCTTCATCGCCTTGCCAGTAGACCAAAAGCAAAGGAACGCGCGGAAAAACCCAAAAGAGAAAGGCGCGATCAGCAAAGGAAACTTCAACCCCTTTGAGCTTTTGAATAGCCAATTCTGTCCTTTCGAGTTGATTTCCAAAATGACGCCTCAACAAGTTGCCCGTGTATCCTTGAAAGGCTTGGTTATAAAAGCGACCATCAGGCAATTCAGCGAAGGATACCCACTTTTCGGTCAGGGGTATCGGGCGAGCGGTTATAAAATAATACAGAATCAACGCCTGATGAGCTACTCCCAGCTCCTTTTGATCCTTTGCGGAGATTGCCAGATAATGGGGGACTTCTAAAAGGATCTCTTCCTGCCAGTAGGGGAAACGGAAATATCCCTTGCCTTCCTCATTGGCGAAAAAGTTCGCAGCAGTGTTTCTGGCGAGCTGCTGGGGATCGCAGTCGGCCAGTTGGTTGCGCAATGTTTGAACCCGTTGAGCCAATAGGTTTGGTTGATCGAAGGAGAAAAACTCTTTTTTCATAAGGTCTTTATGAATTCCCGAATAGCCTGATTGAAGCGTTCGCTGGCTTCCAGGTTGGGAAGATGAGCGGCGTTTTCCAGAATCAATAGCCGGGAGCTCGGAATGGCGGCTTGCATGGCTTGGGCTTCTTCGATGGGGATTAGATTGTCGTCTTTACCATGGATAATCAATGTGGGGACAGAAATTTGCTTGAGGAAGGGGCGCGAATCGATCCTTTCTATCATCCCTTGCAAGTCTCCCATTACGGCTTGTAAGGAGGTGTGTTGCATAATTTGCCGCACAGTTTCGACTAAGGCAGGATTATTTTGAAGGGTGACGGGGGACAAGACTCTCGCCAGCATAGATTCGATAATGGGTGCGATGCCTTGTTCTCTGGCAAGGGCTATGCTACGCTGGCGGTTCAGTTTGCCTTCCTCTGTATCTGGCGCAGCGCGGGTAGCAGTCAGGATAAGCGCAGCCAATCGATTGGGGAATTTTCTGGCAAAGGCAAAACTGATATACCCCCCCATAGATAACCCACACACGACAATCTTCTCAGTGATGTTCAAGGTGTCTAGCAGTTTGGCGCAATCTTCAGCCAGAAGGTCCATAGAATAGACACCTTCGGTTGGTGTGGAGTCGCCATGGCCGCGCAGGTCGGGAGCAATCACATGCGCATCTATGGATAGGGCGTCGATTTGCGGTTGCCACATTCGACGGTTGAGAGGGTAACCATGGATGAACAGGATTGGGATACCCGACCCTGCTTCATCATATGCCATTCTAAAAGATTCAAATTCGGCGAACTTCATGCCTCAACTCCTAAATCACGTAATTGTTTTTTGAGCTTTTCGGCAGCAATCTCGAAATCGGCCAGTTTTTGTCTTTCTTTTTCCACAATCGGCGAAGGAGCTTTTTGCGAGAAAGGACTATCCAGAAGCTGCCTGAGCCGTAGGATTTGTTGATTGACTTCTTCTAACTCAGCGCGTAGTCGTTGTTGTTCGCGTTGATGATCAATCGCCGCTTCCAGGTCTAGATAAATCTCGATTTCCTTTACGACTAAGGGTACTTTCCCTTCAGGCTTTTCAGGGAGATCTCTGTTAATCTGCAGGCGATTAGGATCGATGTTGGCTAATTTTTGAATATTTTCTGCCTGGTCTTGTAACAAGTCGAGGTACTCGGTCGTAAGGAAAGTAGCCCCAAGCGGTTGATTGATGGGAACGCCTTTTTCAGAACGTGTATTGCGAATCTCACGAATAATCTCCTGGATGAGGCTGAACTGGGCTATTTTTTCTTCTTCCCATCCTTCACGATCGCGCGGTTGTGGCCAACGAGCAACAATCAGCGCTTCTTCCCATCCCTGTTTGGGGGATAGGGAAGGAGAACATTTTTGGGCAGCTTCTTTCAAATAACCCCATACCGCTTCGGTAACAAAGGGGGTAAAGGGGTGCAACAGACGCAAGCATTGATCAAACACCCAAACCATCGTTTGGGCGGTGTAAAAGGCGCGATCGCCGCCTTTTCTGATTTGTATTTTCGCAATCTCAATGTACCAATCCGCAAATTCACTCCATAAGAAATCATAGATCAATCGGCCAGCTTCCCCAAATTGATAGCTCTGGAAAAGACGTTCGACATCTCGAATAAGGTTTTGCAACCTTGCCCAGATCCAGGAGTCAGGTAAAGTCCATTGAGGGGGTGAGGCAGGAGCGCTTGGAACCTGGTCTAGGGAGTGAATGATAAAACGACCGATGTTCCATACTTTATTGGCGAAGTTTCGATTAGCTTCAACCTTCTTGATGCTGAGATTCATATCATTGCCAGGCGTTGATCCGACTAATAGGGTGAAACGTAGTGCATCGGTTCCGAATTCTTCCATTACCGTAAGCGGATCGATAATGTTGCCCAGCGTTTTACTCATTTTGCGGCCATGTTCATCGCGGATTAAGCCATGTAAATATACCGTATGAAAAGGTTCTTTACCGGTGAACTCTAACCCGGTCATGATCATTCGGGCAACCCAGAAAAAGAGAATGTCATAACCGGTTTCCATCACACTTGTGGGATAAAAGTAACGATAATCAGGGGTATCTTCCGGCCAGCCGAGGGTGGAGAAGGGCCAAAGAGCGGAGGAAAACCAGGTGTCTAACACATCGGGATCTTGTTCGATCTGTGGACTATGGCAATGTTGACATTCTACCGGATCGGTGCGCGAGACAGTTAGTTCGCCACAATCGGCACAGTACCAAACCGGGATGCGGTGTCCCCACCAGAGCTGGCGGGAAATGCACCAATCTTCGATATTCTCAAGCCAGTTAATATAGATTTTGGTGAACCGTTCCGGAATAATCCGAATACGACCATCCTGGACAGCTTTCAAGGCAGCCTCAGCCAGGGGTTGAATTTTCACGAACCATTGAGTTGAGATCAGTGGCTCGATGATCTCATTACCTCGTTGGGAGCGGGGGATGTTCATCAGGTACGGTTCTTCTTTGATGGTCAGACCCTGAGCTTGCATATCTTTCCAAATATTCTTGCGCGCTTCAAATCGATCCTGCCCCGCATACGGCCCACCGTTTTCATTTATACGCGCTGATTGGTCTAAAACCGTGATGACTTCCAGTCCATGACGAAGCCCAATCTCGTAGTCGTTTTGGTCATGACCGGGTGTGATTTTCAGTGCACCGGTGCCAAATTCTCGATCAACATAAGTGTCGGCAATAACCGGGATCTGGCGACCGAGTATGGGAACAATTGCCTTACGGCCAATAAAATGGCGATAGCGTTCGTCTTGAGGATGAACAGCAACGGCTGTGTCGCCTAAAATGGTTTCCGGACGGGTGGTGGCGACTGGGATAAACTCCTCGGCTGATGAATCTCCTTCTGGTACAAGCATATATTTAAAATAATATAGCGTGCCCATTTCCTGGGAATACTCAACTTCAAGGTCAGACACCGCAGTTTTCAGCCCGGGCGCCCAGTTGATCAGTCGTAAACCGCGGTAGATTAATCCTTTTTCATACAGGCGAACAAATGCCTCGCGCACCGCCCGTGACAAGCCCTCGTCAAGGGTGAAGCGGGTACGCGTCCAATCACAAGATGCACCAAGACGTCGAATCTGATGATAGATAATATTGCCATATTTCTCTTTCCATGCCCAGGTTCGTCGAAGAAATTCTTCGCGCCCGACCTGCTCGCGGGTGAAGCCTTCAGCAGCAAGAGCTTTTTCGACTTGTAATTGCGTGGCAATTCCAGCGTGGTCGCTACCAGGAACCCACAAGGTGGGTTCACCCTTCATGCGGTGGTAACGGATCATCAGGTCTTCCATGGAAACAAACATTGCATGACCCAAATGAAGTTCACCGGTTACATTCGGAGGTGGAATAGAAATAACAAACGGTTTTACCGAGGGATCAAAGTCAGGTTTGTTGGGATCGTTCCAAGGTTGGAAGTAACCACTTTTTTCCCAGAATTGATAGATTTGTTCTTCTGTGGTTTTGAATTGATAGGATTTCGGAATTTGTCTGTCTGTCATAAGAGATTAACCTCCATATGAACAAAAACCTTTCGTCCTTGAGGACGAAAGGAAAATCTTCCGCGGTACCACCTCAGTTCACCAAAATTGGTGCACTCAACCCTGATTGAACACTCCATCAGGTTCAGTGATAACGGACTGAGCCGTGCTGGTCTACTCTTGGTTAGCCAATTTCTTCAGCATTCCCCTGGGCGACGTTCAGCGATTTCCGATCTCGGCGGCTCTCAGCCAACGGCCGTTCCTTCTCTGTCGATGGAAAGCCACTTACTCTTCCCAAGGATTATTTGGCTTGATTATAACGATGTCCTTAGATTTGGTCAATATTTTTGAAGAAGATGAGTTTTTGATTAAAGTTTCTTGACTTTCGGGTTCGATTTGTGCTATGCTAATCCTATTCTACCGCCGGGAGAGGCTGCATGGTTCATAGAGAGCGCATTGCTGAAAATGTTTACTCTTTTCAAAGCGATTTATATGCTCAGGTTACTTGCGGAGCGATTATCGGTCCAAATTGGGCTGTGATGATCGATACCCTAGCAGTGCCGGAGGAAACACTTGAAGTTCGAGATTTTATTGAACAGGAACTCAATGTACCAATACGATACGTCATTAACACTCACTATCATGCTGATCATACCTGGGGCAATTGCTTTTTTCAAGGCGCAACGATTATCGCCCACAAACTTTGCCGTGAGTATCTCGAGAGCAAAGGAATGCCGGCCCTAAAGGTTGCACAGGAACAACATCCGGTCTATCAATCGATACGCATTGTGCTACCGCACATTACGTTTGAACAAGGCAAGATGACCCTTCGGGTTGGGAAGAAGACCCTGACGATCTTTGGATTACCAGGTCACAGCAAGGATAATCTGGGCGTTTTAGTGGAGGAAGATAAAGTGCTTTTTGCCAGTGATGCTGGTATGGCATTGCCATACATTGTAGATGGCGATTTTGATGACATGGTCAACAGCCTGAAGTTAATGGCGAAGATGGGGTTGGAAAACATTATTCAAGGACATGGGGATATCGTCTTGCGGGGCGAAATAGACAATTTCATCAGAGAGAATCTGGCATATCTTTCAGCCATCAAAAAGGCGGTTCGTAAAGCGGCGACACGGAAGTACCCTATGGATTTGTTACAAACGATTAGCGTCGAGGAATGTGGCAAAAGCCGTGTATTAATCGGCGGTTTGGCTGAAGAATTACACCGCAAGAATTTAAGCGCGTTGTATAAACAGCTTTATGGGAAACTACCTGATAGATCTCCTCAAGACGAATATGATTACTACGAAGAGGATACGGAGGAAGAGGAGGAGTGATTGTTGCTATTCAAGGGAGACCGCTGGCGTTTGGCGCGCAGACCGACCAATCGTTCTGTGCCGTTAAGCAGGCGACGGATATTTGGTCGCAAAGCCCACAACAAAAGGACTTCTCCGATTACGCCGTATAAGATATATTGCCATGGGGAATTGAACCAAATGGCGCGGATGGAGAAAATGATGATAGCGATCAGCGCCGTGCTCATGGTTGTAACTGAAGCATATCCAATGATAAACAGGATAAAGGCTCCGACAGGGAGGATAATCAACAAACTGGGCATCCAGATGCCAAAAGCGCCACCCACAAAAGGAGCACCTCCCGCGCCGCCACGCAATTTCAATTTCCCATTTTCTGAGCGTTCAACGAGGAACATCGAATAATTGTGGCCTAAAACAGCGAGCAGCGGAGAAAACACTTCCATCCAGGCCTGGTTAGGAAGCACAGTCCTTGCAATCCAAACAGCAATGGCAGCTTTTAATCCATCTAATAAAGCGGTCAAAAGACCTATCCAAAAACCTGCCGCTCGCCCAGCGTTGGTGCCGCCTGTGCGTCCACTTTCGATTTGACGCAGGTCTTTGCCGGTGCGCAATTTGACGAGAATTAAGCCAAAAGGAATTGAGCCAAGAAGATAACAGATCAGGGATAACAACAGCACTTTAAGGATCATTTAAAACTCCCAAAATGTTAATTTCGTTAAGCGTTCTTAACCATTTTTTCAGATGAAGAAACACCCTTATTGAAGAATGGTTACTTAACGGTGTGAATTTCAACCGCTTCATACTGGTTATGGTTGATGCGATAGGCTTTATATTGCCATTGTTCATCGATGCGATAGAAAATAAAATAAATAGCCTCCGGATAATAGGCTTCTTTCAGGTCAGTTTGAGATGGTCTGTCTGGTCCTGTTGGATGAGAATGCACAATGCCTAATAAGTCTAGTTGGTTCTCTTCAAAATAAAGAAAAGCTTTCAATTGTGGTTGTGCAGCCATGCGATAACGGGTAGGACTTTTGAGGACGTTAGGAATTGGAATCCAGCATTGGAAAGTGTGATCCTTTCCTCCCAAGAGCCCACAGGCTTCTTGTGGGAGGTTTTGCTGGAGGTGAGTAAGGATTTGTTCGATGAGTTCTTGTGGGATAAAGTACGCTTCATCCATAATTATTTCAACAATTATTTCAACCAGTACGCCAGAAGCCAGGATACAACCAAGAGAAAGACAGGTTCAGCAAAAGCCAGCTTTGAGAAATGCGTGGACTGAACCCGATGGATCAATAGAAAAAGAGCATAGGCGATTCCAAAGATCGTTAATCCAAAAGAGAGCGGTGAGATTGGCCAATAGTGTAGGGCAGCAGCTATCTGAGTAGTGATGATTGAAATCAGGATGGCTTCTGTAAATGCCCAGCCCTGCGGGAGGCGAAGTTTCAAGCTTCTTAAGGAGACAAGCAGGGTTGCTGTAAACAGACCCGGTATGGTAAAGATCAAGCGATAGTTAAGGAGACGAATTAGTAGGCAAAAGAGGAGAAAGAGCAAATAGGAAACTGCAATCAGAACAGTTACTGCTACAGGATAACGCAGATCGTTTGGATTTACAGTGATAAATTCTGCGATTAAGATTCCCATCAGAAAACCCGCACCGAGAAAGAAACTCAGCCAGCCATAGAGGCCACCTTCTAAATTGCTAATTAAAAAGCCCAGTACAAAAGCGGTTAAGAGGGGAATTACCCAATGCTCGATGGTGCTCTTTTTGTTCCATAGCGGGTGATTGCGGATTAGCCAATCTGAGCCTGCAGCGGCCAGAACAGACGCGATGACCATCACCAGTGTCTGAGTACTTAAAGAAAGAACGATATAAATGTTCCAGAAGTCGAAGCGGATATTCTGCTCTGGGATAGAGACAATGCCTGATATTGCAAATGTCAAGATGATTGTTGCGGCAATGAGGCTGATGTGATCAGTGTCAGGTAAATAGCTGTTTTTTTGCAAGGCGTTTGACCCGTTTATTCAAGAAACTGTGTAGCTTATGAAAATCGTATGAATCGATGGCGAAGGAAATGAAATCTCAATAGAAGATTATAATACTAGAAATTTGTTTTGTAAAAAGGCAAAGTGATACGATGCGCATAGGCATGCTGGCAGATGTATATAAACCTCATGTAAGTGGGATCACCAATTACATTGAGTTGAATAAAAAGTGGCTAGAAACGAAAGGGCATGATGTTTTTATCTTTACTTTTGGAGGTGAAACTTATCAAGATGAAGAAAAAAATGTGATTCGATCACCGGGCTTGCCCCTGTTAGATACCGGCTATTATTTGGGTTTTCGTTACAGTAGCGAAGCCATTCGCCAATTGCGGATGATGGATGTAGTTCATGTTCACCATCCCTTTCTCAGTGGGTCGCTCTCTTTGAGGTACTGTCGTCCGCGTGGCATTCCAATTGTTTTTACCAACCATACCCGTTATGATCTCTATGCCAGAGCCTATTTGCCCGTTTTGGGGGAACTGGTTGGCGAACAAGCTCTCGAGGCCTATCTGCCAGTGTTTTGCCAAGCAGTTGATGTGGTTATCTCACCCTCGAATGGGATGCGAGATGTTTTGAGGAAATTAGGAGTCACCGTTGATATTCAAGTCGTTCCAAACGGCGTAGACTTGACAGCATTTAGACAGCCGATTGTGGCAGCAAAGCGGGAAGATTTAGGATTTGACGAGCAACATATTGTCTTTATCTACGTTGGAAGGTTGGGGCCTGAAAAAAATCTTCCTTTTCTCATTCGTTGTTTTGCGGGGATTGTACAGGCCTTTGACCAGGCTCGTTTATTGTTAGTCGGAGACGGGCCTGAAAGAAAAACGTTACAGGAAATGGTTGATCAGAGTGAACTTGCTGGTTTTGTACGGTTTACCGGCATGGTACCCTATCAAAAAGTCTGTCAATATCTTAAGATGGCGGATGTATTTGTAACGGCATCGGTCACCGAGGTTCATCCGCTATCGGTCATCGAGGCAATGGCAGCGGGTTTACCCGTCTTGGGAATTCATTCTCCGGGGATCAGTGACTCGGTACAAGATGGCGTGAGTGGCTTTCTGGTTGGTGAGGAAGATATGGCAGCCTTGACGGCAAAAATGGCGCGCCTCATCTCAAATAGCGAGGAGCGATTGAAAATGGGTGAAAATGCACAACGCGAGTCGGAACGTTTCTCAATTGACCAGACAGGGACGAAGATGGTTGAAATTTATCAAAAAGCTATCGAAGGAAAAGCGCAAAGACGACGTAGCCTGTCAGTGCGCTTCCGTCGTTTGCTCGATCGAGTAGGATGAGAAATGCCTTTGCGATCAATGCACAATTTAGGGCGCCAAGGTGAAGACCTTGCTGTAAAGTACCTGGAAAGAAAGGGATATCAAATACTCGAACGGAACTATACCACCTCCTTCGGTGAGATTGATATCGTTGCTGCCTGGACTCCACCTCAGGAAACAAAACGCCTGGTGTTTATTGAAGTCAAACTGCGACGGAACCGACGATATGGATATCCTGAAGAGAGCGTAACTCCTAAAAAACTTCAACACCTCATCCTTGCCAGTCAAGATTATCTTCAGAAACACCTGAAAGAAGACATTGATTGGCAAATTGATGTACTTTCGATTGAGATGGGAACGAAGACGAAAATTACTCATCTTGAAAATATCACCGTCCCCTTAAATCTACCAAACCGTAACGAATGAAATGGGAACTGATCCGATTCGTAGTTTGGTTATCATCGTTGGCCCAACTGGTGTGGGAAAAACGGAGTGCGCTTATCATCTCGCCCTGGCTCTGGATGGCGAGATTGTGTCGATCGACTCTCGTTACCTGTACCGTGGTATGGATATTGGAACCGCTAAACCGAGTTTGCAAATGAGAGAAACCGTGCGTCACCATCTGGTGGATGTTGCTGACCCTGATGAGGACTGGAGTTTAGCTGTTTTCCAAAAGAAAGTTTCTGAGACTCTTGAGGAGATTTTTAGCAGAAGAAAATTACCCATATTCGTTGGCGGTACTGGTCAATACTATCGGGCTATCCTGGAAGGTTGGCAACCACCGCCTGTACCGCCCAATCCAAAGTTGAGAACCAACCTCGAGCGTTGGCTGATTCAACTTCAGCCTCAGGATAGAATGCGTAATTTAGCTTTGCTTGACCCCGAAGCAGCCAAAACGATTGATGCGCGCAATGTGCGCCGGATGGTAAGGGCATTTGAAGTGATTTTTTCCACCGGCGTTCCATTCTCCCGGCAACGGAAAGGGAATCCGATTTCCTATCCTACTTATATCGTCGGACTAGCCTTGCCAAGGGCCGAGCTGTATGAGAGATGTGATCGGCGAATTGAGCGCATGTTTGCAGAAGGGTGGGTTGATGAAGTCAGGACTCTCTTACGCAAAGGTTACGACCCTGAGCTGCCATCCTTCAGTGCAATTGGCTATCGGGAGATCGCTGCTTATCTTCACGGATTGCTCACTCTGGAAGAAGTTGTTATCGAAATTAAGCGCCGTACGCGAACACTGATCCGACGGCAAGCCAACTGGTTTCGCGCCGATGATCCGCGAATTCACTGGTTTCAGGCCTCTGAAACGGTAGCCTCAGAGGTTTTCCTTGCAGTTCAGCAGTGGTTAGCTCACCTCTTGGAGCAGGATGAAATCCGATGAGCGTCATAATCCCTGGCGTTCTTGTCGTCATCCTCTTGGCTTTTGGGGTCTATGGTTTTCTATGTTCGATCTGGCAAAAGAAATTGAAACACGATTGTCAGGTTATGGGAGAGCAGTTGCGTAAGTTGGAGAAGAAAAGCCATCTTTTGTTCTCCCTGCGCCGATCGTTTGATACCTATAAAGAAGAGCCGTTTGTAACCAGTTTGATGGATATTGATGACACCTTAGAAAAGATTCGCGCTGACCTTAGAGATAAATTCCGCACATATATTCAATATCGAGAATGGCTGACTCGGTTGGAGGTATCGCCTTGGTGGGATACCCATTTCCGTTGGAATCTGATCTTGCTCCAGCGGTATCGACAAAGGTGCCTTAAGGACATAGCAAATCATCACGCACTGGAAACCAAAATCGAGCAAGTGCAAGCCCGTTTTGATCAGATCAGGGAATTTCCCTGGTCGGTTGCCTTGCAATTGCGCGAGTTGATGGAGTATCTTCAACAGGCAAAAGCGTTGTCGAGTGAGTTAGCCACTTTTGGGCTTTATGGAGAAGCCTATACCAAAATTGTCAATCAGTTGCAGGAAGTTGAGGAAAGTGCGCAACAAATACCGCTATACTTTTTTACCGATCCCTACGACAAGCTGGTCACTGAAGCTAGCCAGGAAGATATCCGAGATGCCCATCAAATCGTTCAAACGGGGTTGCCGACTGTAGTAAAAATAATCCAGCAGACAGAACATTGGAAAAATCAATTTTTAGCTCTTGGAAATCAAAATGAACTCGCGTGGAAAGAGCTTGATCGATTGCACCAAATCCTCTCTTCCATGCCTGACGAAATCGACTTGATAGCAGAAAGATCAAAATACACCGAATGGAAGACACGATTACAAGAGTTGGATAGGCGCAGAGAGAATTTGAGCGTTGATGAGATTAATCGTTTGGCAGACGAAATCAGCCACTTTATTCATGAAATTCAATCTACGCAACAATTCTTACGCCATAGCCGCCAACGTCTTTTTCAATATCAGCGATTCATGCAATCCAATCAAGGTATCATCACCCAGATTCAACAGCGATTCGATTCGCTTGCTCAAGCTGCTTTGAAAATTGATTGGGATGTGAGTGGCAAACGATACCAGCATCTTTATGAAACCTATCACACTCTCCAATCCATCGATCAACCTTATCTGCCACAGGTCTTGGAGAAGTTTGTTGAGCAGGCCTCCTGGCTGAACAATCACCTGCTGGAAGTGGATAAACAAACCGCGAAGGTGACAGCGATACATCAAACTTGCGAAAGGATGATAGAAACTCCAGAAATCAAAAATTCGCAACAGTGGATTGAGTCAGCGAAAAATCTGGCAAACGCCATTCGTCCTTACGATTCGCGCAACTGGCCAAACCGTGAAGGTGTGCTGAGTTTTGAGAAAAGACTTCAAGAACTCGAGGCAAATTTCCAATTCTTTAACGAAAAACTATCCGAACAGACCATTGCCGAAAGCGCCATTGAAGATTTATCTCGTGCTATTGAGGAGGTTTATCGTCAAAGCGTTTCATTCCGAGAACAGATGAATGTGATCGAACAGGTCTTTCGCAATCTGGTTACAAGCGAGAAGCATAGCCTGGCTTTATTGAAAACCGTCCGAAACCAGTTTGCTCAAATCACCCTGTTTGTCTTAAGTCAACCCTTATTAGCTGAGAGAGCAGAGAAAGAGATTGTTCAATTAGATCACCGCTTCGATCTCTGCGAGGCATCTTTACGTCAGCGCGAAAAGGATACCCTTGCTCGCAAACAGAACAAACTGCAACAATTAATCTCCGATGTCGAACAAGCTGCGAATCGCTGGATGTCGATTGTTGAGAGCGATTGTTTGAAGCTGCTGAACGATCTGGAAAAAAGGGTGGATCGCCTGGAACAAATCGTAGCCCTTGAAGACCCCTTCCTTCATCGGACAAAGGAATTGCTTGCCAGGAAAGAGGGAATTTTCAATTTTCGACGAACGGCGCGGGTAAATATTCCCATGGACCAACTAGTTGGCGCAATGAAATTGGTCTTCGATACCTGGCAGGAGGGATTTGCGGTTAGCAAGCAATTAGGAGAACAGGTTGAGTCACCTCTGATTTCGTTATATCAGGAGTTTGATACCCTTCGCCGCAATGCCCAGACAAAATATCTGGAGATAGAAAAATTGATCCCCGCCCAACGTAAGTGGCCACCGAACTCTTTGCTATTAACTGTTGAGCGGAATGAGATGGCTCAGTTGGAGGAAAAGTGGCAACAGTTGCAGAGCCAACCGACATCAGTAATCCACTTCGTAAGAACATTGAGTGATTTGGTTGGCAGTT
This sequence comes from Anaerolineales bacterium, assembly GCA_034434515.1. Classification (GTDB taxonomy): domain Bacteria; phylum Chloroflexota; class Anaerolineae; order Anaerolineales; family UBA4823; genus NAK19. The sequence goes on from DAOTZA010000027.1 coordinate 20,010, forward strand.
ATCGCGGCCTGCTTGAAAAGCTCCTTCAATATGAGCAATGGGCTATTCAAGAGCAGGCTCGTATTGAACGCCTTGAAGCGGATATTCAACGTCTTGACCGTTTGTGGGAAATCCAACAACGCCGCTATGGTCAAGTTCCTGAAATTGCCGGGCAAATTCAAGATTTGCGTCAAAAAGCTGCGCAGGAACTCTTATCGCTGCGGCAATACTGGTTGACCAATGCCAGTCGGCGTCCTCCCTCGGTCGATTACGATGTAGTCCTCCGAAGGCTGATTGAACTCTCTCGCCATCTGGCTAATGCCAGGATTGTTATTAATAATGAAGATGGGCAACAAGAAATGATGGATATCAACGGACAAGTCATTAAAAAAATCTGATCTGATTGGGAAGGTACCCGATGGATAAAAAACGAATTGCGGTTTTAGCTAACTTAAAGAAAAATGCTCCAAAGTATCCAGGGATGCCTCTGGATCAATGGGATGATCTGGACTCCGAAAAAACAGTCAACGCGATTGTCGAAGCGATTCGGGTGAGCGGCCATGAGTGTGAATTTTTAGAGGGGGATATTACCCTGATCGACACAATCCGGAAGTACAAACCTGATCTGTGTTTCAACATTTGTGAAGGTCATTTTGGAGATGCCCGCGAGGCTCAAGTGCCGGCGATCCTGGAAATGCTTCGGATTCCCTATACGGGTTCTAAGGTGCTTACCCTAGCGCTTACGTTGGACAAACCAATGACCAAGCGAGTGTTGACCTATCATGATTTACCTACACCACCGTTTCAGGTGTTTGAAGACCCTGATGAGCCTATTAGTCCCGATCTGCAGTTCCCATTGTTTGTCAAACCGAGCCGAGAGGGGACCGGGATCGGAGTTTCGCAAAAATCGATTGTGACAAACTTCAATGAGTTAAAACCACAGATTCAAGACATTCTCATAAGGTATCAACAACCAGCACTCGTTGAAAGATACATTGAGGGCAGAGAAGTCACTGTGGGAGTGATCGGCAACCTTAAACCCCCAGCCGCGCGGCGGCTGCCGGAGGATGAAGATTCGCCAAGAATTCAAGCTGGCTTAAGGTTTTTACCCCCTTTGGAAGTGGATCTGAGCCCATTTCAAAACAGTGATGTGGTTTACAGTAATCGCCTAAAAGTCGATCTGGCTGATCAGTTGAATTACATTTGTCCTGCTCCACTCGATGAGGAAATCGTACAGGAATTGAACTGGTACACAGCAGCCGTGTTTCGAGTGACGGGGGCATTAGATGTGGCAAGGGTTGATTTTCGCTTAGATCAAAACGATAACTGGAAGCCATATATATTGGAGATCAATCCCTTACCCGGTTTATCACCAGGGGTCTCGGATTTGGTCATAGAAGCAGCCGCCTTGGGGATCAGCCATACCGAACTGGTTAATTTGATTCTAACTACGGCCATGCGACGTTACGGAATGTTAGCATAAAAGTGGCGTAAACTATTTGACTTCTGCGAGTTTTCATCTATACTTAAATCAGGTGAGGCTTGTTTTTTTCATTTGATACGCCAAAAGGAGGAGGCTATGTTTGAACGTCCGTGGTTTAAGCATTACGATAAGGGAGTACCATACCATATTGATTATCCAGAAATCCCGTTGTTTGAGTTGCTTGAAGAATCTGCCAGAAAGTACCCCAATGCACCTTGTACAATCTTTAAAGGGGCAGTGATCACTTATAAGGAAATAAGTGAGTTGACAGATCGCCTGGCAGGGGCTTTGGCTGATCTAGGGGTAAAGAAGGGAGATAGGGTGGGGATTTTTATGCCCAACACTCCGCAATTTGTCATTGCCTACTTTGGAATCCTCAAGGCGGGTGGAGTAGTGGTGGCTACCAATCCATTGTACACACCACGCGAAATAGAGCATCAAGTCAAAGATGCCGGCATCGAAGTCATGATTGTGATGAGTAACTTCTATAACACAATCAAAAAGGTACAGCCAGACACATCGATTAAGAAAGTGATTGTCACCAATCTCAAAGAAACTTTGCCACCTGTTCTCCGCTTGCTATTCACCCTGGCGAAGGAAAAGAAAGGCGGTTTTCGCGTTCAACTTCAGAATGGGGACTATTGGTTTCAAGACTTGTTAACCAAATATCCCCCCACCTCGCGACCCAAGATTGATATCTCTGCGGACGATGTGGCACTCTTTCAATATAGTGGCGGCACTACTGGTATTTCAAAAGGAGCGATTGCCCTTCATCGTAACCTGGTTGCTAATTCCCTGCAGATTCACAGTTGGATGCCAGATATTGAAGAGGGCAAAGAGGTGGTGCTCATGGCGATTCCGTTGTTTCATGTCTATGGGATGGTAGCCGGGATGTGTTTTGCAATTAAAGCAGCGGCTTCAATGGTCATGATTCCAAATCCTCGCGACCTTAAGGATGTTCTGGATAGCATTCAGAAATATAAAGCGACGATCTATCCCGGCGTACCAACCATGTATAATGCGATCAACAATCATCCCGATGTGATAGCCGGTAAATACAAACTCAATACGATCAAGGCGTGTATCTCGGGTTCAGCGCCTTTGATGCGTGAGACAAAAGTGAGATTCGAACAACTGACCGGGGGGAAACTTGTCGAAGGATATGGCTTATCCGAAGCACCTACAGCCACCCATTGTAATCCGCTTTATGCTACAGATAGCCCGGTTGGCTCGATTGGTTTACCTCTTCCAGATGTGGATTGCAAGATTATCAGTTTAGACGATGAAGTTACCGAATTGCCTCCTGGAGAAGTGGGAGAATTGGTGATCAAAGGGCCACAGGTTTTCAAGGGTTATCATAATATGCCAACCGAAACAGAAAACACACTAAGAAATGGCTGGCTTTATACCGGCGATATTGCTCGTATGGATGAAGAAGGTTATTTCTATATTGTAGATAGAAAGAAGGAATTGATAAAACCCGGTGGTTATCAAGTCTGGCCGCGCGAAGTCGAAGAGGTCATCATGGGGCACCCGAAAGTGCTGGAAGTGGGCGTGGCAGGTGTTCCCGATCCCTATCGAGGCGAAACAGTGAAAGCCTGGATAGTACCCAAGCCCGGAGAGACGCTCACGGAACAGGAGATTTTAGATTGGTGCAAAGAAAGATTGGCAAAGTATAAAGTTCCGACCCAGATTGAGTTTCGGGCAGAGTTACCCAAGACAACAGTCGGAAAGATTTTACGCCGTGAACTGGTACGGGAGCATAAGGAAAAAGTAGCATAACTTGACGCTGATAACAAAATATCTACACTGAGGTTTCTATTTGAAGGGTAGATTTTGCGTCTACCCTTCTATTCTTTCAATAGCAGAAAAAATAGCATTCGCTTAGGAGAAAAGTTTCAGGATAGCCGGATAGATATCCAGTAGAGATTGAAAGAACGGAAGCTCTTTTCGCAGCGAGGGAGAGCCAAAGATGAGGAGCGGAACCGGATTCAAGGTATGATGACGGTGACTTAAATCTTCGATATTTCCATGATCCGATGTCATCCAAATCATCCCCTGTGAGAGCTCCCAATGGTTTACCAAGCTCGCCAGCACCCGATCGATGGTTTCCAAAATCCGAATCGCTTCTGCCATGTTTTGATGATGACCCGCGTAATCGGTCAACCAATATTCAAAGAAGGCCAGATCGTACCGGCAAGCTATTTCAGCAATCCTCTTCGCAGCTTGATCAAGGGAGAGAGTGGGGATGTTTTGAAAGCCGAGATGAGTGCGCCAGCCTTCAGCAGTAAAATCTGCTGATAGGGCATTGCCGGCTACCAAATCAGCCAGGCTGCGCAGCCTTATTCCTGCTGAAGTGACTGCCAACGGTATAGCTGAGTACAGTCTTTTTCGCGAAGCTATATTCTCGAAATACGTTGGGGGAAAGGCATTGAGATAGCAGGTGTGATAACCTCGAGCTTGAAGAACGTTGAATAGATTTCCATTGGTCAGATAGCGGGCAATATCCGGGTTGGGTTTTGGACCGTAGTGGTATCCCAAATGTTGCGGAATGTTTTGACCGGTTAGTAGCATGGCTTGCCCGGTAGCGGATTGGGGAATGCCTGCTACTCCGACACACGCATCTAGCTCGAATACAGAGACCAGGTCACTGTGAAAAGCGTTGATTCCCTTGGATAGTTTCTGTCCATGCAGGATAGAATCTAAAAATGGCGTATTCGCCAGGAGAAATGGATTCTGTGAAGGCTCAGGGTTTCCTACACCAACGCCATCGAGAAAAAGAAAAATGACTTTCATGGCTTAAGAGCAATCTGAGAACGAGGGGTCTTTTTCCTGATTAGAAACCAGGCCGCAGCTCGACCTTTGTCTTCTCCAACCTGTTGGTTGACAATCGTCAGAGAGTTTTGGATAGCCTGGATGTCCTCGGGTTGGATTGAGGTGGTATTGGGCGGTCGATTGATAAATCCATATAGCAGGAAATAACCATCTGGAGCAAGCAGTTCTTCTACTCGTTGAAGGTAATTTTGTTTTTGAGCAGGAGAAAGACTATGAAAACAACCGATGTCTAAAACCAGGTCAAAAGGACCTTGAACTTTACTGAGTACACTCACATCGTCATGGATAAAATTCACCATAACGCCATCGGACTTGCTTTTACGCCGAGCCATTGAGAGCGCCTTGCGAGAAAAGTCTACACCGACTACCTGCCAACCCTGTTTTGCCAGATAGATGACGTTTGTCCCTGTTCCACAGCCCAAATCAATCGCTCTGCCAGGCGGATGATGGGAAACAAAATTGACCACTTCAGGCGGAACGATGCCGCTGTCCCAAGGCGGTGAGCGAAAATACATCCATTCGAAGAAGAAACGCCGCCAAAATTTCATGAAAATATCCTACCAAATCTTGATTTTAATCGATAAAATTAGAAGGTTGACGATTCAATATGTAAAATACTTTGACAATCTTTCAGACATCTTTTACAATGATGGGCTGATCAAGACTCGCAAAAAAGGATAAGAAATTATGAAAGAATATTCAACAGAAAGCATTCGTAACATTGCACTTGCCTCGCATAGTAGCAGTGGTAAAACCATGTTGGTGGAGGCATTTTTACATCAAACTGGGGCGACCACTCGCCTGGGAAAGATTGAAGACGGCACTACGGTGGCAGATTTTGAGGAAGAGGAGATTCGGCGGGGAATCTCTCTTTCAACCGCAGTTATTCCCGTAGAATACAAAAATTGTAAATTGAATTTTCTTGATACTCCTGGCTACAATGATTTCATCGGTGAGATGATCTCTGCCTTACGAGTTGCTGATGGCGTTCTCATCTTAGTTGATTCGGTGGCAGGAGCTGAAGTTGGGACAGAGATTGCCTGGAGTTATTGCGACAAGTTTCATCTACCACGCTTCGTCGTCATTAACAAGATGAACCGCGACAATGCGAACTATCGCAAAGCCTTAGAGTCAGTTCGCGAACTCTCTGAGACGCGCCTGATACCAGTTCAACTACCTTGGGGAGAAAAAGCCGATTTCAAAGGGGTGATTGACCTAATAACGATGAAAGCCTATCCAGGGGCGGGAAGTCAAACTCAGGAAATTCCCGCTGAATTTCGCGAAGAGGCTGAATCGGCGCGCATGGAATTAATTGAAGCCGCAGCAGAGGGCGAAGACGTCTTGCTGGAGAAATATTTAGAGGGAGAGGAACTCACTAGTGAAGAAATTGTGAGAGGGTTGAGGAGAGTTGTCGCGAACGGTTCATTTATCCCGGTTTTTGTAGCTGCTGGGGCGGCTGAAATCGGAATTTTTCCCTTGTTAGACGCTTGTTTGGAACTGTTCCCCTCTCCAAAAGATGTTCCTGCGGCAAAAGGCATAGGAAGCAATGGAGAAGAGATCGAGGTGATCTGCAACGATCAAGAACCTTTTGCAGCTTATGTGTGGAAGACGACTGCAGATCCCTTTGTCGGTAAGATCACTTACTTCCGAGTCTATTCTGGTGTGATCAATTCCGATACAAAAGTATGGAACTCAAATAAAGAGGCGGAAGAGCGATTGGGGACTTTGAGCATTTTGCGGGGTAAGGAAGCCATGCCGGTAAAAATTGTTCATGCCGGCGATATTGCAACCGTTCCGAAACTGAGCGTTACTTCGACCGGCGATACGTTGTGTGATCGGACGCAAGTAGTCAAGTTACCCATCCCAGAATATCCAAATGCCCTCTATCAGGTTGCGGTATTTCCGAAAACGCAAGCTGACTCAGCCAAGATTTCGCCTACTTTAACCCGCTTGTGCGAAGAGGATATGACCTTATCCTGGAGGCAAGAACCCTCAACGAATCAGACCATCTTACAAGGAATGGGGGATCAACATATTGACGTTGCGATCCGCAAGGCGGAGACGAAATTCCAAACCGCGATGCAGATTGAGTTGCCGAAAGTGCCTTACCTGGAGACAATCACCAAACAGGGACAGGCTACCTATCGCCATAAGAAACAAACCGGCGGGGCGGGACAGTTTGCAGAGGTTGCAATGCGGATTGAACCTTATCCAGATGGTGAGTACGCATTTTCAAACGATGTGTTTGGTGGGGCAATTTCATCGAGTTTCATGCCGGCAATTGAGAAGGGGATTAAGGCTGTTATGAAAGAAGGCGTTTTGGCTGGTTACCCAGTGAAAAATGTCAAAGTTTCGGTTTATGATGGAAAAGAGCATCCGGTTGACTCAAAACCTGTTGCCTTTGAAATTGCTGGGCGAGAAGCTTTTAAACTATGCGTAAAAGATGCCGCTCCAGTACTGCTTGAGCCAATCATGAACGTCAGGATCATCGTTCCCGAGGCAAACATGGGAGATGTCCTGGGCGATTTAAACACCCGCCGGGCGCGGGTACAAGGAATGGATACCGAAAAAGGTCGCTCTGTGGTGACTGCTCAAGTTCCTCTGGCGGAGATGTTACGCTACACGGCTGACCTCAGATCTATTACCGGCGGGCGGGGGGTTTTCACGATGGAATTCTCCCACTATGAAATCGTTCCTGCCCATATTGCTCAAGAGGTCATTGCTGCTCGCCAGAAAGAATTGGAAGCCAAGAAAGAGGAATAAACACCTGTTGAGCGTGTCGGGATTGAAACCCGACACGCTCTTTTTTATTACATTTGCTTACTTTCGGGAAGAGAAAGCTCGTTTAGTTCGCCTTCAGGGTTACGATGGGGATTGGGTTTCTCTACTCTGGGACGGGTGAGGAAAATAAAGCCAAGTGTGAATGCCAGTGCAACCATCGTGAGGAGAATGCTCGTTGAGTACATTGCAGTGGGGTCATTATCGTATAAATAACCCGCAAAAAATGAAGCCAGTATCATCGCCAGAGCAAAAACCGACTCGGCAAAACCGTAGGCTAAACCCATGCTTTCAGGTTGGATATAGTTACGTAACTGAGCAACGCTGACGGTATGCGCCGCTCGATAGCTTCCTAAGACGAAAAAGGCAAGGGCAAATGTCGGGATCGAGTTTGTGTTGATCAGGATATAACAGAACACAACAATCAATAATTGGCTGGTGATAATGCCTGCAAATGGCGCGAAAGTTCCCAGTAATAAATTGAAAGTCACAATTCCACCACCATTGACAAAGAAAAGAAAACCAATTGAAGTTAGCGGAAGAAATTTTTGGTTTTGCAGGTAATTTGGAGAAAGCGGTTGCGGAAGATAGGTGGCGAAAATTGTCAGTGCAATGACAAAAATAAAACTTGAGAAGCGAAGATTGAATATTGAGCGAATGAACGCCATCCCTTTTGGTGATGGCGTGATCGGTTGAGGGCGAAGTGCAAAAACCAAGATGGTAGAGATGAGGAACAAAATAGCTGCAAAGACGAAAAGATTTCTTAATCCAAAAGTTTCGCCGAGAAAGCCGCCAATTAATGGCCCAAACATATATCCAAAATTGAATGAAGCGGAAATTATGGTCAAAATTCGATTGAGAGAGCCGTGGGGAGCTGCATGAGCGATATAACTGTTAAGAGGAGCTAAGACAAAGGCTGTCGCACCATATAAGAATAGAGAAAGCACAAACAGAGGTAAGGATTTTGCCGAGAACATCAGGATGGTTGCCACTAATCCAATTGCCCATGAGGCAATGATTAACGTTCGCCTTCCTAGTTTATCAGCCAAATATCCGGCTGGCAGATGACATAACATGGCAGCAAAACTCAACCCTCCCATAATCCCCCCAATTTGAAAGGCTTTTGCTCCAAGTTCTTGGAGATAGAGGGGGATAAAGGAAAAAAACGAACCTTCTCCGATCCCCCACAATATCAGAGAGAGGATCAAAAAACCAAAATCACGATTCATTTTGTGTAGTCACGCGCTTAATAAATTTGAGACAGGCTTCATTTACCAGTCCCCTTTGGGCATCCAAAGGTAAAATGTGGCCGCTGTTTTCTAAAATAAGCGTTTCCTTGATGGGACTTTGGATTGCAGCCGCAATTTTTTCCATGTGCTGTTCCGCTACCGTTACAGTTGGGTCATTTTTTGAATAAATCAAAAGAGCAGGCGCTTTTACTTTAGGCAAAGCGTCTTGCAGGTGAAGTAAAAAGGAGTGCACTTCTGCTAAGGCTCTGGTTGAGTCGTTGGGGTAGCGGATATGCCGATGGCGCTGGCTGTGTTCAAACCAGAGTGGGGGCTTAGAGCGATAGAGATAAGGGGAAAACAGAGAGAGAATCTTCAAGAATGGAAGCCGAGGATCTTTGGGCAGATGATGTGGAGCGGCGATTGCGATAACCGCCTGAACCGGGAAATGGGCTGCGAAATATAATGCAAGCGAACCGCCTAACGAAAAGCCAATCAGGATCAATGGACGATTCTCACCGTTCAGAATGTACCAACCATCCTCAATATTCGCAACCCAGTCTTGCCAACGAGCGCGGGGCATATCCTTATAGCGTGTGCCATGAGCGAAAAGGCGAATTGCTAATATGGTGAAATCTTGTGCAGCGAGAAATTCACCTAGGAGAGACATTTCCCTCGGCGAGCTTGTAAATCCATGAACAAGCAGGCAGGCAATCTGGTTGCCTGGGTAGTAAAAAGGGTGTGTGTCTTGGATGAGCACATAGGTATTATACGACCGTTTTTCAGCCGAACTGCGAATAAAGTTTTTCTTGACAGCTTTCGGTCGGTCAGGTACAATCAGGGATAGCCTGACAAGGGCCTGTAGCGCAGTTGGGAGCGCGCTTCAATCGCACTGAAGAGGTCGAGGGTTCGAATCCCTCCAGGTCCACTGGGAAGGGAAAGAGAACCGACCCAAACCATATGGGCCCATAGCGCAGTTGGGAGCGCGTCTCAATGGCATTGAGAAGGTCGTGGGTTCGAATCCCACTGGGTCCACACAATTGAAGAGATAACGGAAGCAGGAGTAGTAGGCTATCCGCCAGCGAGTCTGGAGAGAGAGGTGCGAGCCAGACAATGTGTTAGCGGAACACGTTAAAGCTGAACTCGCCTGCAGTTGGATGAACGATCTGCAATAGTGAAATCCGAGTAACTATTGCCGGTGGGACCGTTATCACCAAAGAGTTGACTTGCAAATGCAAGTAAACAGGGTGGCACCGCGGAGTTTGCCTCCGTCCCTGTGGGACGGAGGTTTTAGTTTAAGGGTTTGTTTATATAGAGAAAGTTAGTTCGTTTAGGACATCGATGAATTGCTCAACAATGCGCGGATCAAATTGTTTGTAGCGGTGCTTCCAAAGCTCATCAATGGCTTGTTTGGGACTGAGCGGTTGTCGATAAACATGGCGGTTGGTCATTGCATCGTATGCATCAACTACAGCAAGAATGCGTGAACTGATCGGTATCGATTCGCCCTTCAATCCAAAAGGATATCCTGAACCATCAAACTTTTCTTGATGATAAAGAATAATTGGATATGCTGATGAGAGTGAACCGCAAAAACGAAGAAAATTTGCGCCAACGATGGGATGAAGCCGTATGAGTTGCCATTCCTTCTCGTCCAATGGGCCTTCTTTTGATAAAATCTCACTTGGTACCCCTACTTTTCCAATATCATGGAAAAGGGATGCCCAGTATAACCTTCTTACTTCAACGTCGCTGAGAGAAATCTTGCGAGCCGTTTCGCGCGCAAGCTGAGCAACTTGTGAGCTATGCGAACCCGAGTAGGTGACTTGAGAATCGATTTGTTGGGATAAGTGTAAAAAGAAGGATAGCCATCTTTGATGATTATTAGGTTTCATAGACTCTCCAAAATTGACAGACATGCCAGTCGGATAGGTGCAACGGTTATGCCAACTCTAATATGCAAAAAACGGAGGCAATGATGAATCATCCTAAACCCTATCAACCCGCAGAAATTGAACCCAAATGGCAAACCAAATGGGAGAAAGATGGACTCTATCGCTCTGTAATTGATTATTCAAAACCGAAACATTATGCCTTGACAATGCTTCCCTATCCCTCAGGAGACTTGCATATCGGGCATTGGTATGCCATGGCTCCCTCGGATGCCCGCGCCCGCTTTATGCGAATGCGCGGTTTTAATGTTTTATTCCCCATGGGGTTCGATGCCTTTGGACTGCCAGCCGAAAACGCGGCTGTCAAACATAAGATACATCCTAAACAATGGACATATTCCAACATCGAACGAATGCGCCAACAATTGCGCAGTATGGGCGCTATGTTTGACTGGGAACGCGAAGCCATCTCCTCCGATCCTGAATACTATCGTTGGACGCAATGGTTTTTTATCAAGCTGTTTCAGAATGACCTTGCCTATCGGAAAATGGCGCCAGTTGACTGGTGTCCACAATGTAATACAACTTTAGCCCGCGAGCAGGTGTGGGGTGAAGATCGTCATTGTGAGCGATGTGGTACACCGGTGATCAAAAAGAATTTAGAGCAGTGGTTCTTCCGTACCACGAAATACGCCGAGGAGTTACTGGATTTTTCCAATTTAGACTGGCCGGAACGGGTAAGGCTACTTCAAACCAACTGGATTGGTCGTTCTGAAGGAGCAATAGTGCGCTTCAGGACCGAGCAGGGGGACGATTTAGATGTCTTTACTACTCGCCCGGATACCTTATGGGGAGCAACTTTTATGGTGTTAGCCCCTGAGCACCCTTTGGTTGAGAAGATCACTACATCAGAACAACAAACGGCTGTGGCGGAGTATGTTGCCTTTACCTTACGGCAAAGCGATATCCAACGCGAAGCGGTGGGAAAAGAGAAAACGGGTGTCTTTACCGGTGGTTATGCAATTAATCCGGTCAATAACGAGAAGATACCAATTTGGATTGCGGATTACGTTTTAATGACCTATGGCAGCGGCGCAATTATGGCTGTACCTGCCCATGACGAACGAGATTTTGAATTTGCATTAAAGTTCGGTTTACCAATTATACCGGTCATTGAAAAACCTCAATCGCAAGCGAAATCGTTAATTCGAAAAGCTTTTATCTCTGAAAGATTCACTCAAACCATTCGGTCAAAAGGTCTTATTCAAGAGGAAAATGAGGATACTATTGCTGTTGTTTTAGGCAAGGATCAAATCCAGGAATTTGTCGGCAAAGCTCAACAAGAATTGCAAGTGGGTGGCTGGATGGAGATTGTGGGGACAGAGTGGTTGTTTATCTTTTCTGATCATGTGCTGACATTGTCTTCCATAGGGGCAGATCGTGAAATCCTGAAACGCATTCAAGGGTTGGACGCCAATACCCAAGGTTATCGGACAACAATGGAGTATTTGTGGGATATTCCCTACTATCGGGATGTTCTGTATCACGCTGAGCATGGTGATATGATCCATTCGGGAGAATTTAGCGGTACAGAGGGGGAAACTGCTATTCAGAAAGTTATCCAGTGGCTGGAGGAAAAGGGACTTGGTCAAGCGAAAGTCAATTACAAGTTGCGAGATTGGTTAATTTCCCGCCAACGGTATTGGGGAGCGCCGATTCCGATTGTCTACTGCCCTCAATGTGGGGTAGTGCCTGTGCCCGAGAACCAGCTACCGGTTTTGTTACCTGAGGATGTTGAGTGGTTGCCTACTGGGGAAAGCCCATTGAAACTTCATCCCACCTGGCGCTTTACTACCTGTCCGAGCTGTGGTTCGACGGCAGAACGAGAAACGGACACAATGGATACCTTTATGTGTTCTTCCTGGTACCATTTGCGTTACCTCAGTCCGAAGTATGACCAGGGTCCATTTGATCCGCAAGAATACGATTACTGGATGCCCGTAGATACTTATACAGGTGGTATTGAACATGCGACCATGCATTTAATCTATACCCGCTTTTTCCATAAGGCTTGTCGGGACATGGGGATCACAAAGGGCCCTGAACCAATGATTCAACTGCGCAATCAAGGCATTATTTTGGGAGAAGATTCAGAAAAGATGTCAAAAAGTCGGGGAAATGTGATTGCTCCGGATGAATTGGTTGAAAAATATGGGGCAGACACGGTGCGAGCCTATTTGATGTTCTTTGCTCGCTGGGATATGGGAGCTCCATGGAGTAGCAGTGGTATCGAAGGGACTGCCCGATGGTTACGAAAGGTTTGGGCAACCATCTTGGAAGAGCCAAGAAAAACCAAACACCCAACACCGGATACCCTAAGAACCTTGCGTCGCAAAGTGCACCAGACCATCCGCTCGGTCACCCGGGATTACGAGCAGTTTGAATTTAACACGGTCATCTCTTCCTTGATGGAATTGCTCAATGGAATGGTGGATGCCAAAGAAGCTGGCGCATTTGGAACGCCCGAATGGGAAGAAGCGGTTGATAGTTACTTGCGATTAATGGCTCCAGCAACGCCCCACATTGCTGAGGAAATTTGGAGTTTACTGGGAAAACCTTACTCGATCCATGTCCAACCCTGGCCTCAGGTTGATGAGGAAGCGGCAAAGGAAGAAATGATCACCCTAGTGATCCAGATCAATGGCAAGGTGCGCGACCGGGTAGAATTGCCGGCTCCGGTCAGTGAGGAAGAAGCGAAACAAGCGGCTTTGGATAGTCCGATTGTCCAAAAGCACTTAGGCGGCAATTCACCAAAACAGGTCATTTATGTGCGTGGCCGTTTGGTGAACATTGTTGCCTGAATATTTATACGAAGAACATCCTAAGGAGAAAATCAATGGAAGAAAAGCGCATTATCCAAACCGAAAATGCTCCGACACCTATTGGACCTTACTCGATGGGTGTGACAATCGGAAACCTGATCTTCACTGCAGGGCAATTAGGAATCGATCCAAAAAGCGGTGAAATTGTCGCAGGAGGCATTCAAGCAGAAACACGCCAGGCTTTGACCAACATCAAGAATATTCTCGAGGCAGCCGGTTCAAGTTTAGAGAATGTTGTCAAGACCACTGTCTATCTGCGGGATATGGCTGATTTTAGCCAGATGAATGCTGTGTACGGAGAGTTTTTCCCGAAAAACTGCCCGGCGCGGACAACCGTTCAGGCTGGTGCTCTACCAAAGAACGCAGCAGTTGAGATCGAGGCAATCGCATTTCGGTAAACAGTTTATCGGTTAATTCCGGGTATAATCTCCCCTGAATTGACTAAACCGATTGTCTCCATTATTATCCCTTGTTACAACGAGCAAGAGACCATTGCTTCGTTGTTAACGGCAATTTTTCACCAAACGTATCCGCTTCAACTAATTGAGGTCATCGTTGCGGATGGGATGTCCAATGACAATACGCTTCGGGTGATTGCAACGTTTATCGCCGATCATCCGGAGCTTAACATTCGAATTATCGAAAATCCTGAGCGGGTCATCCCGAAAGCGCTCAATCGTGCTATTGAAGCTGCTAAAGGGGAAATTATTGTTCGTCTGGATGCTCACTCACTTCCCAGCGAAGACTACATTGAAAGGTGTGTGGCGGCTTTGGAACAGAAATTGGGAGAAAATGTGGGCGGGATGTGGGAAATTGAAGCCGGTGCTCAAACGTGGATCGCGCGGTCGATTGCTGTGGCGGCTGCTCACCCCCTTGGAGTCGGAGATGCTCGCTATCGGGTTGGAGGAAAGGCACAATATGTGGATACTGTTCCTTTTGGGGCATTTTGGAAAAGCCTCTTTGAACGCATTGGAAAGTTCAATGAAAATTTACTGACAAACGAAGATTACGAGTTCAATAGCCGCATTCGGCTGAATGGCGGTAAAATTTGGTTTGATCCCGCGATTCGAACGAAATATTTTGCGCGCAAGAATCTTGGTGAACTAGCCAGACAATATTGGCGGTACGGATACTGGAAAGCAATAATGTTGCGAATCCATCCCAAAACACTCCGTTGGCGTCAATTGTTACCGCCGCTATTTGTGTTATCGCTTTTGATTTTCTTGTTCCTGTCACCATTCATGTCTCTAGCAAGATACGCGCTTCTCTTTATAGTAAGCGCTTATCTTCTAGTACTATTTGGTATCGGTGTCCAACAGGCTTTAAGGCGAAAGCAAGTCTGTCTTTTCATAGGGTTGCCACTGAGCATGGCAACCATGCATCTGGCTTGGGGAATCGCTTTTTTATGGAGTATAGTGACTGCACATGGCAAATGAACGCACAGAGATTCCCTCGCGGCCGTGGCGGCTGCGATTCTACGAACGCCGTCCCTTGCTTTTATTGGGGGATTTTCTGGCAGCTTCGATTTCTTTCCTGTTAGCATTATACTTTTGGGGTTTAAGTGAGCGCTTTTTAGGATTCTCCGTTGAATTTATTCAGCGAAGGGTGCCATGGTGGTTCTGGTTGATTCCGTTAATCTGGATGCTTTTGTTAGTTGAGTTGTATGATTTGTACCGCGCCTCAGATTGGCGCGCCACCATTAAGGGAATTGCAACTGCTGCCGTAGTAGGCTTTGTTGTTTATCTTGTTTTATTTTTCTATTACGCAAACTCTCCCCGGGCAATGTTGCCACGCCGAGGGGTTGCAACCTTTCTTGTCTCAGCTTCTCTCTTGACTCTCGTCTGGCGGTGGGTTTACATCCGGATATTTACAATGCCCCAATTTATGCGCCGGGTATTGGTCGTTGGTGGTGGGAATGCAGGTACGTTGATGGTTGAGGTTTATAAGTCCATTACTCCACCGCCGTTTGTGGTGATCGGTGTGGTAGACGATGATCCAGAGAAACAGGGTAAAGATATTCAGGGGATACCGGTTCTCGGAACGAGCGAAGACTTACTCGATCTTATCAAGAAACACGATATATCGGATATCATTGTTGCTATTTCAGGCCCATTGAACAGCAATATGTTTCAAGCGTTAATCACGGCTCAAGAAAGCGGTGTTGAAATCACCCGAATGCCGAAGATGTATGAACGTTTGTTAGGCAGGGTGCCAATTCGAATTCTGGAAGCGGATTGGGTTTTACGCTCTTTCGTGGACGAAGCGTCGGTCAGTATTTTCGATGATCTTCTCAAGCGCTTGTTCGATATTTTGGGCAGTCTGATTGGGATGGTAATCTTTTTAGTGACGTTTCCTTTTATCGCTTTGGCGATACTCATTGATGATGGTTTCCCAATCTTCTACACTCAGATTCGTTTAGGAAGGATGGCGAAACCATATCCGCTAATAAAGTATCGAACCATGCGCCGCGATGCTGAATCGGATGGCAAACCGCGCTGGGCGCAGGAGAACGATCAACGCGCAACGCGCGTCGGCCGCTTCCTGCGGAAATCTCACTTGGATGAATTGCCACAATTTATTAATGTGTTGCGGGGGGAAATGAGCCTGGTCGGCCCTCGCGCCGAACGGCTGGAACTGGTTGAATACTTTGAGAAACGAGTGCCGTTTTATCGCGCTCGCTTGCTGGTGAAACCTGGATTAACCGGCTGGGCGCAGATCAATTATGGCTATGCCGCCTCAATTGAAGAAACAACGGTGAAATTAGAATACGATTTGTACTATATCAAAAACCGCAATCTGTTCGTTGATCTGCTCATCTTGCTACGCACCCCTTCAACGGTGCTCGGTTTGAAGGGGCGCTGACCGTTGTTATTTCCATGAACTTTTTGAACGATTACTCTCAGTGGGATGATTTTTTAGCCCAGTTCCCAAATGTCCATCTCTTGCAAACCAGTGCATGGGGAAAGGTGAAAGAGCAATTTGGTTGGGAGGTCTATCATCTTATCAGTCACGGTTGGGGAGCACAAGTTCTGGTGAAGAAAATCTTAGGAGGCTTTCGCTTAGGCTATATTCCAAAAGGCCCCGTAGGTTCTGAACCTGAGCTTGAACAATGGCTATCCAGACAAAGTGGGGATGAGATTAGCCATTCGATCATCGCCCAACTTAAGGCATTCTGCTCTGAGAAGGGTGTGGCTTTTATTAAAATCGAGCCGGATGTTCTCTTGGGTGGGCGAGTAGATGCAGGAGACTGTCCACCAGGATTTCAACCCAGCTCTCATGCAATTCAACCACTGCGGACAATTTTGATTGATGTCAACTTAGATGAGAGAGAAATCCTTGCCCGCATGAAACAAAAAACGCGCTATAACATCCGGCTTGCGGAACGAAGAGGGGTTGAGGTTGAACAGAGTAAGGACATTGATTTGTTTTATGAAATGATGTTAATAACGGGGAAGAGAGATGGCTTTGGAGTCCATACCAGAGATTATTACAAGAGCGTATACTCCATTTTTGATGAGCAAGAACAGGCTAAACTTTTTGTTGCAGTTTATCAGGGTAATCCAGTGGCTTGTCTGATGGCATTTTCGCAAGGCAAACGCGCCTTTTATTTCTATGGTGCCTCGCGAGATGAACACCGCGAGGTGATGGCTCCGTACTTGCTTCAGTGGAGAGCAATCCAATGGGCAAAAGAGCGCGGTTGTACGGTTTATGATTTATGGGGAGTCCCGGATTATGAGGAAACCGTATTGGAGGAATACTTTGGTGAACGCAAAGGAGGATTGTGGGGGGTATATCGCTTTAAGCGAGGTTTTGGTGGTCGGGTTGTTCGCTACGCAGGAGCTTATGATTTTGTGGATTCACCGCTTGTTTACTCGTTGTATAAGATCTACACCAGGCGAGTAGGCGTCCGGTCATGATCAACGCTGAAGAGTGGAATCGGATTGTAAGCTCTTTTCCAATAACCCATGTTTTACAAACCTGGCAATGGGGTTTGGTTAAACAACAATTTGGCTGGGAGATGCTTCCTAAAGTATGGAGAGATGGGGATGAATTCACAGGAGCTGCCCTGGTCTTAAAAAGAAAGATTTCTCTGCCACTAATTGGTAATTGGGGAAGTCTGCTCTATATCCCCAAAGGGCCTCTCTTGAAAAGTTGGGAAGATCGTGCTCTGGTTGAGCAGGTTTTACAAAATTTAGAGTCGTTGGCTAGAGAGGAAAAGGCTGTTTTGATAAAAATCGATCCGGATGTTATCTATGCACGCGGTGAGAGCGGAGGTGATTGGGTAAAAAATGACCTAACTGGGCAAGGGATCGGTCCCGCATCTACCTCTCAAAATGATGCCGATTGCGGTAAACGGTTGGTTTCCATGCTAAGAGCTCGAGGATGGATGTTTTCGCGCGAACAGGTGCAATTTCGGAACACGGTCGTATTGAATCTGGAATTAACCGAAGACGAGTTATTAGGTCAAATGAAACAGAAAACGCGGTATAACATTCGTTTAGCTGAAAGGAAAGGGATTCTGATCCGAGAAGGGAGTAGGGATGATCTCCCGATGCTTTACCGATTGTATCGGGAGACCAGCCAGCGGGACGGTTTTATCATTCGCAACGAAGACTATTATTTGACAGCCTGGCAGACATTCTTGAATTATCGGCAATCGGGACTGAGAGATGGTCAAAATCGGCATGCATTGACAGATTCTCACCTTTTGAAGAATCCTTTTGCGCAAATTCTTATTGCGGAATACCAAGGGGAGGCGGTCGCGGCTCTGGTGCTATTTATTTTTCGAGATAAGGCGTGGTATATGTATGGGATGTCTACCGACAGACATCGGGAGAAAATGCCGAATTATCTCTTACACTGGCGGGCGATACAATTTTTACGTCAGATTGGGGTAAGAGTGTATGATCTATGGGGAGCACCGGATCGCTTTGATGAATCCGATACAATGTTTGGAGTGTACCGGTTCAAAATCGGGTTTGGCGGCGAGACTATTCAGCATATTGGCGCTTGGGATTATGCGGTTTCCCCCTGGAAGCATCTTATCTATCAGGAAATCTTGCCAAAATACCTGGGATTTTTGCGGATGAAAAGGAGGATAAATTCATGAAAGCTACCCTATCGGCAGTGCCACGGATGAAGATTGCAAATTTGCCTACACCGGTCGAGAAACTAACCCGCTTGGCAGCGAAAATCGGGTTGAGAGAATTGTGGATCAAGCGGGATGATTTAACCGGATTGGCATTGGGCGGAAACAAAACCCGGAAACTGGAATATCTGATAGCGGCTGCCCTTGCTCATGGCGCAAAAACATTAATTACCACTGGAGCGCCACAATCCAATCACTGTCGGCAAACTGCGGCCGCGGCAGCGAAATTTGGGCTTGAGTGCGTCTTAGTGTTGACCGGCGATTCGCCTGAGCGGATTAGCGGGAATATTCTTCTCGATCATTTATTCGGCGCAAAGCTGATTTGGTGTCCAAAGGAGCATCGCGAAACGAAGCTGCAGGAAGTGTTTCAACACCTTTGGAGTGAGGGCAAACGACCCTATCTGATTCCGTACGGTGGCTCTAATTCGTTAGGGGCATTGGCCTTTGCCCAGGCGATGCTGGAACTTGCTGAGCAAGGAGTAGATGTGGATTGGGTGATTTTCCCTTCCTCGTCCGGGGGTACCCAAGCGGGCATGCTCCTGGGTAGTAAAATTTGTGGCCTTTCCGCACGCATCCTTGGGATTAGTGTCGACCTGAGTGCTGAAGAGCTTCAATCGCGCATTGATCAACTGATCACTGAAACAATTGATGCCTATTCATTTCCACTGAAGATCAATCGGGATGAAATCTTGGTGATTGATTCTTACCGCGGGATGGGGTATGGGCTTCCAACGGATGCAGATATCCAGGCTGTGCGCGATTTTGCCCGTTATGAGGGCATCCTCTTGGATCCGGTTTATACCGGTCGAGCGGCTGCGGGAATGTGTGACCTAGTAAAGCGCGAGGTTATTCCATTCAGCGCCTCGGTGCTTTTCTGGCATACCGGTGGAATACCGGCGCTATTTGCTGACCTGTACGAGAAGTTATTCGTTTCTGCTGAATAAGTTCGCCAACTCGTCCTGTAGACGTTTTTTCCAGGCCAGACGTAAAATCTTCTGCTCGAGTGGCCTGGTTTCTATCTCGAGTTCTTTACCTTTTCCGTAGAGAACTTGCTGATAGTATTCCAGAAGCTGGTTGATCTCCACGGTGGCTTCTGGCAGCGCTTTGAGAAGAGTTGTTGCGCGTTCAGATGGGGTGTAATGAATGGGAGGGGGACAGCGGATTATCCTGAGAGCCGTGTTGATGCGCTGATAGGATTTTTCGAGCGGGGAGAGTTTCATCCTTTGGTTCCATTGAACTACAATTGGCGGGGGTGAAAAACCCATCGCTCTGATACCAATTTCCAAAACTTCGGGTAGCTGGCGGTATGCTTGTGAGACTTTTTGGCGATTCAACTTTGTCCAAATCGAGATAATCACGAATAAAAGTATTATGGTTAAGACAAAGAAAGGAAACAGTTTTGAACCAGGAGCAGAAATGGTTGGTTGATTCTCTTTTCCTTCCTGAAATTTCTGAAAAATTTCTTGAGGGTTGATTTCTGGGGTGGTGGCTTCAGCCAGTGGTTCGGTTTTTTCAAGTTGTTGTGGATAAAAAAGGGCTGGTTGCGAACTGGTCGGTTCGAACTCGATCCAGCCGATATGGGGGAAGAATACTTCTGGCCAGGCATGCGCATCACGTTGACGAACGACATAGACATTTGCCGTCTGGAGATCTTCCAAGGTTCCTTCGGCAAAGCCAACGGCTAGCCTGGCTGGGATACCCAAGCTACGGAGCAGGAGGACTTCAGCGGTTGCATAGTAGTTGCAAAAGCCCTTTTTATAATCGAACAAGAACCAATCGATCAATTCCTGATTGGCCGGGAGCTCATCGATGGTTTCGATGTACGTTATGTGAGAACGCAAATACTCGGTAATGGCAAGGACTTTGTCGTAGGGAGTTGTTAGATCTTGAGTGATTTCCAGGGCAAGATCTCTGGTGCGCTTGGTGAGAGAGTTGGGAAGGCTGAGATACCTCTCCGTAACCCAGGAGGGGTATTTTTCGCCCGCTTCTTGAAGTTGTTTGACGGTTATTGTACTAGGGGATGAGCGGGCGCTATAAGCTTTCCCTGCTGGCAGAGGTGCAGGAGAGCGAACTGCCAGCAAATCGATTGTTCCATCCGGGTTTTCTATAACCTCAACCTGGACGGCGAGATTCGTCCAGTAAGGTTGAGATGGGAGAATTAATGTCGTGAGTGGTTGATGGAGATAAATGGTGAAGAATTGCAGACGCAAAGGACGAGCGGGGAAGGAGGGCATTTGCACGTCGAAAGCATTTGCCTCATAATCCTGAGTGGTGAATTCGGAGAGGAGCCATTGTCCGTTTTCGTAATGATCATAGACGCGCGAGCGCCAGTAAAGGCGCGTTTGTTCTGGAAGCCTTGCCGGGGCAATGGCGGTGAAGATTTCTTGCTCGCTTAATTCAATTCCACGCCCAAGATTTAAAGTTCGTTCATAGAGCTCAGGCTGGGTTTGAATGGTGACTCGCAAAGACGAAAATGCGTTTTCGAAGTCCTGGCGCAGGGAAACAAAAGGTTCTTTGAATTTATCCCACACCCGAACGACGGCGTCAAGTTGGCTGCGATTAGACGGAAGGATCAGGGAGAGGGTCAGTAAGACCAGCAGAGACCCCAAGGTAAATTGAAAGACCTCCGAGGATAGCTGTGGAGAAATGTAGAACCGCTTGTTGCTCCAGTGTTCTCTTTGTTGAAGGTAATACAGGCGACCAATCAGAAGGAGTGCCACAAAAGAAAATAGATAAAGATATGCATTGCGGGTGGGAATCAGCGGGTCGTAGGTGTGGATCAGGATGATGGCAAGAAATAAGGGGGCAAGAAGGCGCAATAGCCGTCTGGTACGCACCAGGCTGTAAGCGGTGTTTAGCCCAATGACCCAAAAAAGGATCATCATCAATCCTAAGAACAGGAGATTGTCGTAAACGGGTTGGCGTTCGGAGAGACGTTGAAAGATGAGCGCCAGGCGGATAAAGATGGCAAGGATTTTATCGCTCCAAAGCTGAGCAGAACTTTGCAGTAGACCCAATCGCCAGCCCACAAAGAAAATGCCATAGAAAAACGATAGCAGAGCAACGGTTTGGGGCTTGAAACGGCTGGTTCCAAGAGCCAGACCGAACAGATAGGCCCAATTGACGATATAGGCAATAATATACAGCTCATCTGTCCAATGGGTGACCAGCAAACGCCTGGTTACGATCAGGATCAATCCCCAGGTGAGTAGAACCGAGGTCCAGTCCCAACCGAGCGCGTTCGATGGCGTGCCATCGGATTTGGGCTGACTCTGGAATCCGAAAGTTCCTGATATCATGAATTCATTCTAGCATTCTTCCGACGGGTACAGGAGGGTGATTTCGACTTTAGACAAGCAAATGGGCAGACGGTTACGTTAAGGTTTTACCTCTTGCAGCCGAGTGGAAATGGGCAATCCTCAAAACGTAACGCATTAATAAGTTCTTGCTCTTTGACGCGCGGCAGTTTTGTCATACTTCAACCCAAAGGCGTTGAATGCCTATAAATTCTTGAGGCGAGATCTCTTCGCCGTCGACTTCTAGGCACAACTCGATTCCTTCCTGAATGCGTTTCATTAAGACATATAACGACTTAGCTTGGGTATGACAGCCGCGCAATTCGGGGACACTGGCTACAAAGTAACCTTCTGCGTCGCAATCGATAATCACGTTAAAGGCTCTCGTTATCTTTCTTCGCTCTACCGATTATAATCTTCAGAAATTGTGCCCATCGGCTTGCGATTCGGTCGCCGCTGTGATACGCCACTTCTCAACGCTTGAAGCTATGAAACTTACCCCATGCCGGTATGGGTGGAAGCGCCGAAGGCAGGAGGCATGTAAGCGCTAGTTTGGCGCAACTGCCCCCATGAGCAAGATACCCTTGCCCACAAGCGTCCTTTTCTTTTGCGGGCAATGTGCTAATGGCAGAATTATGTCGACAGGCCGCGATTGGCTATCTTGACAGTGAGCGAGTGCAGGGTAGCCTGCGTGTTGCAGACGGCACCGATTGAATGGCGATGAAGCGGTCGGCTGAAAGCGCATGTTGGGCAGACGCCTATTACTACATACGAGCAAAACGAACCTGCCTTTCTGTTACAACCACAAATTGGTCTGTTAACTGCCCCGCATAGCCTTCAAGCAATCGTTGGAGGATGGCAATTTTATTCGCCGCTCGTTCATCTTCAAGGCGTAAGAGCACAACGCCTTTATGCGGACGTCGCTCTCGGTAAATTTTCTCACCAAAATCCTTGTCATTCGTGATCAAAATCCAATTCTCGGCAAACGCTTTTGTAATGACTTCATCGTCTTCCATGCCGCGTGCTTCCTCGTACACGGAGAAAACTTCATGCTTCTGGGCGCGTAACCAATGTGCTACCGCTGGACCCGTGCATTCATCTACCAGAAAACGCATTTATGTTGGCTCCAACAACGGTACAAATGTAGTGTTTGCAAGAGACTTTGTGGCAAACAATAAACAGGCTTGAATATCTTCGGGGGCTAGCCCTTGATACTCTTCAAGAATCTCCGCGGCTGTCGCCCCGTGAGCCAGCAGATTAAGCACATATTCTACGGTCAAGCGTGTTCCCTTGATAACTGGCTTGCCAACCATAACTTTGGGATTGAGGGTAATACGCTCAAGAAGTTGTTGTTCCGTCATTCTTCCACCTCCTGCTTGTATCATACCACGAAATCTTGCGCTATCAATGTGCCTGCCTGACGGCCTGCGGTTGAGTTGCAAGTGGAGCAGGCGCAGCGAGCGGAGCGGCGTCGGCTGGAAGCGCGTGTTGGGCGGCATGGCAAAGATTTGCTGATGCTTACGTGAGGAGCCGTTCATACTCGTCATGCGTGCCAATCCAAAACCATGTTACCGTATCACCTTTCAGTAAATCCAAGCGCTCTGTATCCCAAACCAATGCGCACTGAGTAAACAGGCTGGCTCTCTTTCACGCGTTTGAAGAAAAGGCTTGGATGGGCTGAATCCTCTCGCCACAACTTGTAGGCTTGCCGCGCCCGCTGGCGAATTTCTGGTGGTAAAGCCCAGTAATGTTGCCAGAATGATCGGGTAGTTTGTGATTTCATGGATGTTCGATGAATGCACCGTGTTCATCGAACATCGGCAATACTTTACCTTCACCGATCTCGGCTTCGACCGCCGCCACCAGTGCCGCCAACTTATCATCGTCGGTTGCTGCAAATTGCGTCTCCCATATCGCTTCATCCGTCACAATTTCCTCAAAGGTTTCTTCGGTAGGCAACGGATGTGTCTTGAGAAAGAGCGCGAACTGATAAAGTTGCACCGTGCGCGCCAGCGGCATGGTAGCAGCGATGTCCGCAATGGCCTTTATCAAATAGGCCTGGGTCTGTCGTATCTTTGTTTCCATATTTCTGCTCCACCTCAATTTTTAGCATAACTACTCTCTGCTGGACCAACGCATTTCCATAAATGCCGCCCAACGGCCTGTGCTTCACCTGCGCCGCGAAGCGCAGTGGAGCGGAGCGGCGTCAGGTGCAAGCGCGGTTGGGCGGGTCTTTACCGGGGAGAGATCTCTGCTTCAATGATCTCTTTGATTGCCTGATGGAGTATAGGTATCTTG
>DAOTZA010000028.1:0-23661 GCA_034434515.1 Anaerolineales bacterium
TGCGGAAGTCGGGGCGGGCGGATTTGAACCGCCGACCTCACGGTCCCGAACCGTGTGCTCTAGCCGGGCTGAGCCACGCCCCGATTCTCTAAAGTAATGGGATTATAATCTCTTTAACTACCTTTGACAAGGAAAACGGCTAATCGTATAATCAAGCGGATATGAATTCTAGCTTAGCTTTGAGGAGAAAAGAATGAGTGAAGATCATAAAGTGCGCGTGGCGATCATCGGGGTAGGAAACTGTGCCTCCTCTCTTGTTCAGGGAGTATATTATTACAAAAATGCTTCAGAAGATGATCTGGTTCCGGGTTTAATGCACGTCAATCTGGGAGGCTATCACATCCGTGATATTGAGTTCACGGCTGCCTTCGATGTAGTGGATACCAAGGTTGGGAAGGATTTATCTGAGGCGATATTTGCCTTTCCAAACAACACCGTAAAGTTTACCGAGGTGCCATTTCTCAATGTTCCGGTTTCACGGGGGATGACTCATGACGGACTTGGAAAGTACCTATACCAGATTGTGAAGAAAGCCCCAGGGCCTACTGCAGATATTGTCGGTATATTGAAAGAAACACGAACCGATGTCGTGGTTAATTTCTTGCCTGTTGGATCAGAGATGGCGACCAAATGGTATGTGGAACAGGTTCTGGATGCCGGCTGCGCGTTTGTCAATGGCATTCCAGTCTTTATTGCCAGTCAGGAGTATTGGGCGCGGCGCTTTCGAGAGAGAAACTTGCCTGTTATCGGCGATGATGTGAAGAGTCAAGTCGGAGCCACGATTTTGCACCGGGTATTGACTCGTTTGTTTGTTGATCGTGGTGTGCGGGTTGACCGGACATATCAACTGAATTTTGGTGGCAACACCGATTTCTTGAATATGCTTGAACGGGAACGTTTGGAGTCTAAGAAAATTTCCAAGACCGGTGCAGTCACCAGCATGTTGCCATATGCGTTAGCTGAGGATAACGTACATGTTGGACCAAGCGATCACGTGCCGTGGTTGACAGATCGAAAGTGGTGTTACATTCGCATGGAAGGGACAACGTTTGGCGATGTTCCCTTAAGTCTGGAGGCAAAGCTGGAAGTTTGGGATTCACCCAACTCGGCTGGGGTCATGATTGATGCGATTCGCTGCGCAAAAATCGCTCTGGACCGAGGTTTAAGCGGTCCGATCATTGGTCCTTCGGCATATTTTATGAAAACACCTCCGAAGCAGTTCCGCGATGAGGTAGCCCGGGAGATGACAGAAGCATTTATCCGCGGTGAAACTGCTGAAGACTAATGGTATAATTTTGGTAAAGTTATTGGATCTTCAAATGGCTCTATTGTGGCTATTGAGAGCCAGTTGTGTTTTGAGGAGTTAGCTTATGTCAGGACATTCGCATTGGGCAACCATTCGGCGCAAAAAAGGCGCTGCCGATGCCAAAAAAGGTCAGTTGTTTACCCGCTTAGCACGCGAGATTGTGTTAGCTGCTCGCGATGGCGGAGGGGATCCAAGTGCGAATACCCGCCTTCAATTGGCAATCGACCGGGCGCGAGCAAACAACATGCCGAAAGAAAATATTGAACGGGCGATAAAGCGAGGTACCGGCGAACTCAAAGAAGGGAATGCTATCGAAGAAGTCTACTATGAAGGATACGCTCCAAACGGGATTGCCTTGATTATCTTTGCAGTGACCGATAATCGTAACCGGGCTGTGGCTGAAATTCGGCATGTGTTAAACCGCTTTGGCGGCAGTATGGCAGAAGCTGGTTCAGTTGCCTGGCAATTCACCCGTTCGGCGTATTTTTCATTGCCGCGGGCAAATGTGGATGCAGATAAAGTATTTGAACTGGCTGTTGAAGCAGGCGCCAGTGATGTCAACATAGAAGACGAGTTGATCGAAATTATTGGTCCGGTAGAATCGTTCAACGACATCAGTAAGGCATTAAAGCAAGCTGGCATCCATCCGGAAGAAGCCGAACTCCGCATGATCCCAAATAACGAGGTTGAGCTCTCGCCAGAGGAAACCATTCAGGTGTTGAAGGTAATTGAAGCCCTGGAAGAGTTGGACGATGTCCAAACCGTCTATTCGACCTTATCCATTAGCGATGAGGCGATGGCGCAGCTAGAAACCGCCTGAATGGTTCCATGATTGTTATTGGCATCGATCCTGGCATTGCGATCACCGGTTATGGGATCATCTGCCAAGAAGAAAACGGGCACCTTGTTGTTGTGGACTATGGCGCAATCGTAACCTCACAGTCTGGTCGTAATGAGAGTGAACGTCTGTTATTAATCTATCGCCGACTGAATGAAATTCTTGCTCTCCACCGTCCGCAAGCCGCAGCGGTGGAGAAATTATTTTTCCAGAAAAACACTCGCACCGCAATGGCTGTCGGGCAGGCGCGCGGGGTAACTTTGCTTGCCTTAGCTCAGAACGAGGTTCAAGTGTATGAGTACGCCCCAGTTGAGATCAAACAGGCTCTAACCGGCTATGGTGGGGCAGATAAACGTCAAATGCAAGAAATGGTCAAACTGCGCCTATCCTTACGGGAAATCCCGACCCCCGATGATGTTGCCGATGCATTAGCCATAGCAATCTGTCATCTACAATCTTACCGGATGCGCAATCCTGAGGTGCAAGGATGATCGCCTCGATTAGTGGGATTGTACGGGAAATTGAGGGCGATACCCTGGTGATTGAGAATCAGGGGATTGGCTATTTGGTTTATGTTCCCAAAACCCTTTGTGATCACGCCAGAATCGGCGAGCAAATTTTCTTATTCACTCAGCTCATCGTGCGGGAAGACTCATTAACCCTGGTCGGATTTGAAACCAAAGAAGCTCTAAAGCTCTTCAACTTACTGGTGAGTGTGAATGGAGTAGGGTATAAACTGGCTTTGTCCATCTTGTCAAACCTGAGCGGCGATGTGCTGCGCGGGGCAATAATCCAAAATCAAATCGATGTATTAGCACGCGTACCAGGATTAGGCAGAAAAACCGCGCAGAAGCTTGTCCTCTCCTTGCAAGATAAAATTCGAGGTGAAGGAGACTGGGATCAGTTTGCTGCTTTTAGCGATATTGATGGAGAAGTCCTTGCTGCATTGACTGCTCTGGGGTACAGTGTTGTGGAAGCCCAGGCTGCGATTCAGTCTATTCCAAAGGACACGCCTCAAGAGATAGAGACGCGCTTGCGACTGGCTTTGGGTTACTTTAGTAAAATGGTATCATGATTCTCAAGGTGGAGGTAGAAAGGATATGGCAGCCAAAATTGCATTTATCGGTCCCGGAGTGATGGCAGAGGCAATGATCGGTGGCTTAATTCGTCAGAACCTAGAGTCTCCTCAAAACCTTATCGCAGCAGGCCCGCGAGTGGAACGGTTGGATGAATTGCAAAAAAAATATGGCATTCAGGTAGAAAGCGATAATGCCAAAGCTGCCCGCAATGCTGAGGTCGTGGTGCTTTCCGTGAAACCTCAAAAACTCGATAGGGTGTTATCCGGCTTAAAGGGCTCGATCGCCCCTCATGCTCTGGTTGTATCAATTGTCGCCGGGGCTCCCATCGAAAAGCTTATGCACGGCTTAGATCATCCCTATATTGTGCGTTCGATGCCCAACACACCTGCTCAGATAGGGGAGGGAATTACGGTCTGGACCGTATCCCCGTCAGTTTCGCAAGAGCAGAAACAAACTGCCCGGCGTTTACTTTCGGCGTTGGGCGATGAGATTTTTGTCGAAGAAGAAAATTATCTGGATATGGCGACAGCGTTATCCGGCACAGGCCCGGCATATGTGTTTCTTTTTATGGAAGCGATGGTCGATGCCGGTGTCCATCTCGGTTTTCCAAGACGGATTGCCGAGCAATTGGTAGCCAAGACTGTGCGAGGCTCGGTTGACTATTACACCAAACGCGAAGATCAGGTTCATCTGGCGCGGTTGCGTAATGAGGTAACCTCTCCCGGCGGCACCAGTGCAGCAGCCCTGTATTACCTGGAAAAAGCTGGTTTCCGCACGGCTATCTCGCGGGCGATTTGGGCAGCTTATGAGCGTTCGAGAGAGCTGGGCCGCGATGCGAGAGCTAAACCGCCGGAAAATCATACCCGTGAAGAATAAAGATGCCAAATCCCATTGTCTTTTGATTTGTGATATGCTTTACAAGCTTGCAGGTTTCGGGTATCATTTATCCGTTTTGAGACTGAGATGTTATCCTAAAGATTATCGAAGGAAGGGCGTGACAATCGATGGATGAAACTGTAAAATTACTCAAAGACTTAACCGAAGCCCATGGGGTTCCGGGTTTTGAAAGCCCGGTGCGAGCGGTGGTAAAAGAATATTTCCAAAAACTCGGTGAGATTAGCCAGGACAAGCTTGGTAGCGTAATCTGTAAAAAGCGGGGTACCGCTGAAGAACCGCGCGTGATGATTGCCGGCCACATGGATGAGATCGGTTTTCTGGTGAAGTACGTTACCGATGAAGGGTTTATCAAATTTCTGCCCCTGGGGGGATGGTTCGACCAGGTTTTGTTAGGACAGCGGGTGATCATCAAGACTCAAAAGGGGGACATTGTGGGCTTGATTGGAGCCAAACCGCCTCATTTGCTCAGCCCTGAAGATCGAAAAAAGGTTATTGAAAAAAATGAAATGTACATTGACATCGGCGCTTGCAGCAAAGCAGAGGTCGAGGAAGCGGGGGTCAGAGCCGGTGACCCAATTGTTCCTCGCGCCGATTTTGTTGAGCTTGCTAATGGTCAAACCTATCTCTCAAAAGCCTTCGATGATCGGGTGGGAGTTGCTTTAGCGATTTCCGTTATCGAACAATTGCAGGAGAAGCAACATCCGAATACAGTCTACGGGGTTGCAACAGTTCAGGAGGAAGTAGGGTTACGCGGAGCAACAACCAGCGTTCGGGCTGTTGACCCTCATGTGGCGATTGTTTTAGAGTCGGATATTGCTGGTGATGTTCCAGGAATCAAACCGGAAGAATCTGGCGTTAAATTGGGGAAAGGGCCTACGGTTGTGATCTTTGATGCCAGGATGATTCCCAATCAGAAATTACGTGACCTGGCGCTAAAAGTAGCCGAAGAGAAATCTATTCCGGTGCAACTCTCTTATATCGAAGGCGGCGCAACCGATGGAGCTGCGATCCATTTACATCATATCGGTGTCCCAACTCTGGTTATTGGTGTAGCTGCTCGCCACATCCACTCGCATAGTTCGATTATCCATCGCCAGGACTACGATCATGCTGTTGCTTTGGTCGGCGAATTAGTCCAGCGCTTAGATGCCCAAACCGTAGCCGACTTGACCGCCTGAAGGGAAAGGAATCTCTGGAGGTAAGATGACGGATTACATTCAACAAATTTCAGAAGAGCTTCGAAAGCAAATCGAAGTTTTTGAACCCGAATACCAACTTAAAGATGTTGGTACGGTTATTGAGGCGGGGGATGGAATAGCCCGTGTTAGTGGGTTGAGTAACATTCGTTCACAAGAATTAGTGGAATTTGAGAACGGTGTGATGGGAATCGCCTTTAACCTTGAAAAGGACAATGTCGGAATTACCGTCGTTGGGGATTACGCCGGCATTGAAGAGGGGATGCAAGTGCGCTCAACTGGTCGGATTGCCTCTGTCCCGGTCGGGGATGGGTTGATCGGCAGGGTGGTAAATGCGCTTGGGCAACCCATTGATGGAAAAGGGCCGATCCGCTTCGACCGCTATCGACCGATTGAACGCATTGCCCCAGGGGTTGTGTTGAGGAAAGATGTTGATACGCCGGTTCAAACTGGAATTAAAGCAATCGACTCGATGATTCCTATCGGACGAGGGCAGCGTGAGTTGATCATCGGTGACCGTCAAACGGGTAAGACGGCTTTGGCAATTGATACGATTATCAACCAGAAAGGCAAAGACCTGTATTGCATCTACGTTGCTATTGGGCAGAAGAAAGCTGCGGTCGCTCGAACGGTTGCCTTGCTTGAGAAATTTGGAGCGATGGATTATACGATTGTCGTGGTCGCTTCTGCAGATGACCCAGCGGCGATGCAATATATTGCTCCTTATGCCGGTTGTGCGATGGGTGAGGAGTTCATGGAAACTGGCCGGGATGCCTTAATTGTCTATGATGACCTTTCAAAACATGCCTGGGCATATCGACAGGTCAGTTTGTTGCTTCGCCGTCCACCTGGACGCGAGGCTTACCCTGGTGATGTCTTCTATCTACACTCCCGCTTGTTAGAACGGGCAGCGCGATTAGCCGATGAATATGTCATCGTACCGCAAAGCTTTGAGGAGACCTTAGCTTCCGCCGAGGATAGTGTAGATGGCAAAGTTTATGGCGGCCCTCGAGCTTTCCATGATGCACAGGAAGCTCTAAAGGCGATGGAGAACTCAGAGAGGTTTAAAATCGTCAAGCGTCGCGGCTCGGGTGGCTCTTTGACTGCTTTGCCGATTATCGAAACCCTTCTGGGTGATGTTTCAGCTTATATTCCAACCAATGTAATCTCAATTACAGACGGTCAGATCTATTTGGAAAACAACCTGTTTTACGCTGGCATTCGTCCTGCGGTTAATGTGGGGATTTCGGTTTCTCGAGTCGGTGGAGATGCACAAACCAAAGCGATGAAGCAGGTGGCAGGGCGTCTGCGTCTTGAAATGGCTGCATTTCGCGAGTTAGCCGCCTTTGCTCAATTTGGCTCTGACCTGGATAAAGCAACCCAAGCCCAACTTAATCGCGGCTTACATCTCCAGGAGATCTTAAAGCAACCGCAATATGAACCCATGCCGTTGGAACAACAGGTGATTGTCCTGTTTGCTGGCACGCAAGGGTATGCGGATAAGATTCCGCTTGAGGATATGCGCAGGTGGGAAGCCTCGCTGATCCGTTTTATGGAATCCTCTTACCCCGAAATAGGTAAGGAAATCGCCGAAAAGAAAGTGATCACCGACGAAACACGGGAAAAATTAGTGGCGGCATTGGAGAATTTTACCGCCTCCTGGCAATAAGCCCCCTAAACAGAGGTTCGGAGAGCGATGCCAAACACAAGAGAAGTGCGATTGCGAATTCGCAGTATCAAAAATATCTCGCAGGTCACGCGAGCTCTACAGGCTGTCAGCACAAGTAAAGTCAGGAAATCAATGGCAGCCTTGATGCAGACACGTCCCTATGCGACCAGGGCGTGGCAGGTGTTAACGAATATCGCTCGTCAACCCGGTCGAGACAACCTTCATCCCTTATTGAAGCAGCGTCAAAATGTCACTGCCGCGCTGGTTATTGTCATTACCAGCGATCGGGGTTTGGCCGGCGCGTATAACACCAACATCATCCGTTTTGCGTTACAACATTTTTCTCAATATCCTCATCCCATTCGCTATATCGCGGTAGGGCGCAAAGGACGGGATTTGCTGGTGCGCCTACGGAAGAATGTGATTGCTGAGTTCAGTAATTTACCGGCTGCACCTACCTTCTATGATGTTTCTGCGATTGGGAAATTAGCGATTGACGAATTCCTCTCTCATGATGTTGATGAAGTCTTTCTGGTTTATACCGATTTTGTCAATATGGTGAGACAAATTCCAACGGTTAAGAAAATTCTTCCCCTCGAGTATGAACATGAGGAAGGACGAGTGGAGTCTTTTGAGCTGAATTCGCGACATCGAATTGACGCAACATATATTTACGAACCGGATATGAATACGATTCTGGATCGGATTGTACCCCGCTTCACAGCCCTGCAAGTCTATCAAGCGATTCTTGAGGCGCAGGCCAGTGAACATGCTGCCCGCATGGTAGCGATGAAAAATGCCACCGACGCAGCCACTGAACTTGCAGCTTCGTTGCAACTTGAATACAACAAAGCCCGCCAGCAGGTCATTACGAACGAGATGTTAGACATTGCTGGAGGAGCAGAAGCCTTAACAAGCCTGAGATAATGCCCTTTAGAATGACAATTGTGGAGGTAAGATGGTTCAAACAAGAGGAAGAGTCGTTCAGGTTCTTGGCGGTGTGGTTGATGTAGAATTTCCACCCGATCAATTACCGGAAGTGTTCGATGCGGTTGAGGTTCCGCGTGAAAACGCTGATCCATTAGTTTTAGAAGTACAGAAACATTTAGGAAACAACTGGGTGCGCTGTGTGGCAATGGACTCTACCGATGGTTTACAACGTGGAGCATTAGCTTATGCAACCGGCAACCCGATCATGGTGCCGGTAGGTCCAGAAACCTTAGGACGGGTCTTCAATGTTTTAGGCCGGCCAATTGACCAGAAAGGCGAGGTAAAAGCGCAGCTATATTATCCCATTCATCGCCCTGCGCCGCCCTTTGCTGACCAGGCTACCCGGGTTGAGGTATTTGAGACTGGTATCAAGGTGATTGATCTCATCGCTCCTTTTACCCGCGGAGGGAAAACAGGCATTTTTGGTGGAGCGGGGGTTGGGAAGACCGTTATTATCATGGAGCTGATTCGATCGATTGCAACCGTGCATCAGGGGAATTCGGTTTTTGCCGGAGTAGGTGAGCGAACTCGAGAGGGAACCCAACTTTACAGAGAAATGCTCGAATCAGGCGTGATGAAAGACACCGTGATGGTCTTTGGTCAAATGAATGAGCCCTCTGGAGCAAGACTGCGTGTAGCCCTCTCGGCGCTTTCCATGGCGGAATACTTCCGCGATCAAGGGCGGGATGTGCTCCTGTTTATTGATAACATCTTTCGCTTTAGTATGTCTGGCTCGGAAGTCTCCGCGCTATTGGGCAGAATGCCTTCAGCGGTTGGTTATCAGCCTACCTTAGCTACCGAAATGGGCGAATTGCAAGAGCGCATTACATCAACCCGCAGCGGTTCAATTACCTCGATGCAAGCGGTTTATGTGCCGGCAGACGATTATTCCGACCCGGCGCCGGTGGCAACCTTTACCCATCTGGATGCGACAATTGCTCTCGAACGATCCATTGCAGAGAAAGGGATTTATCCGGCTGTCGATCCATTAGCATCCACCTCGCGTATTTTGGATCCAAACATCGTTGGGGTTGAGCACTACACAACCGCGCGCGAAGTGCAACGGGTATTACAACGATATAAAGACCTGCAAGATATCATTGCCATTCTAGGCATTGATGAACTTAGCGAAGATGACAAATTGATTGTTGCCAGAGCTCGCAAAATTGAACGGTTTTTCTCACAACCCTTCTTCGTGGCGCAGCAGTTCACTGGGCAGGAAGGCCGCTACGTACCATTGCGAGAAACTGTACGCGGTTTTCGGGAGATTTTAGAGGGTAAACACGATGATTTACCCGAACAAGCTTTTATGATGGTTGGCACGATCGATGAAGCGGTAGAGAAAGCGAAACGAATGCAGCAATAGGTTCGAAGGTGAAAAGGAGTAACGATGCCGATTCGGTGTGAAATTGTCTCACAAGATCGGGTGGTTTTCGAAGGGGAGGCGGATATTGTTATTTTGCCGGGTAGTGAAGGTGAAATGGGTATTTTGCCAAATCATGCTCCTTTACTTTCTACTTTGAATTATGGCATCATGGAAGTGCGTGTACAGGGAAAGGAACACTATTTCACTGTTGCGGGTGGGATTGTCGATGTGCAGCCTGATCGGGTTGTTGTGCTAACGGATGCAGCAGAAGATATCGAAGAGATTGACATTCAGCGAGCCGAGGCGGCGAAACGCAAGGCAGAAGAACTGCTAAAGGCAGGCCCTCCACCGGATACTGATGAATATCTGGCAATAGAAGCCGCACTAAAGCGGTCGAAATTGCGATTAGAGGCAGTAAAAAAATATCGGGGACCTTCTATGCCATCCTATCGGAGAGATGAGTCCTAAACAAGATGGCGCTCTTTTCTCACGAGTTCGGTATTGATTTGGGCACGATGTTTACCCGTGTCGTCGAGGGGCGGCAAATCCTTTTCGAGGAACCGACCATTGCCGCGATTGTTGTCGATGAGCAAAAAATGGTTGCATGGGGACAAGAAGCTCTCGATATGTTTGGAAAAGTGCCTGAGACTATCGAAGTAACTCGTCCGTTGCAGAATGGGGTCGTAGCAGACTACGAAGTGACCGAAAACATGCTTCGCTGGTTGTTACGAAAGTTAAGCGGGCCATTTCGGATCGTGCCCCCGAAAGTGATGATTACCATTCCGTATGGGATCACCAGTGTTGAAAGTCGGGCAGTTCATGAAGCAATTTTAGAAGCTGGAACGCGTGAAGCTTATTTGATCCAGCAACCTTTGGCGGCCGCAATTGGGGTAGATATGCCCATTGGGACGCCAAGTGGCAATATGATATTGTGCCTTGGTGGGGGGGTCACGCAGGCAGCCGTGATCGCTATGTATGGAATTGTGGCTGCTGAGACGATGCGATCCGGGGGGATGGCGCTCGATGAGGCGATCATCGCCTACATCCGTAAGAAATATGGCCTGATCATTGGCCCATTGACAGCAGAACAACTTAAGATCAAGATTGGCGCTGCTATCCCCCTTGAGCAGGAGGAGCGCATGGATGTCCAGGGACAAGACCAGGTAAACGGTCTCCCGCGGGGAATCACGCTAACCACAGGTGAGATTGTAGAAGCGATTCAAGACCCGCTGAGAGATATCATTGAAACTGTCCGGAGAGTCTTGGAGAAAACGCCTCCAGAGTTGGTGGCGGATATTATCGATCGGGGAGTTGCCATGACCGGCGGACTTGCTCTTCTGCGCGGTTTAGATCGACTGCTGACCAAAGAGTTGGGTGTGCCGACCTATCTGGTCGATAATCCCAAAACAGCGGTTGCAGAAGGGGCGGCGCGGGGGATTAAGATGGTACCAGTGCTGCGCAGAAATTTGCCCTCCGTATAGGTTATTTTAATCCAAGTAATATGTCATCCTTTGCAGGTGAATCACCGGGTCAATGTACTGGACTCGAACGTAGGGTGGTACGTTGATGCTGATTGGAGCATAATTTAGAATGGCGCGCACACCGCCGCGAATCAACTGATCTGCCACACTTTGCGCCTCAGCGGATGGAACGGCGATCATCCCAATCCTGATCCCTGCTCGCTGAACAGCATCACTGAGGTTTTTGCTGTCCTGGACGATGAAGTTGCCTATCTGCATGCCAATTTTGGTCGGGTCCTTATCAAAAACCATCACAATTCGAAATCCACGATTGGTGAAGCCCTGGTAACGGGCTAATGCACTCCCGATATCGCCTGCGCCGACAACGACAATATCCCAAATTCGATCCACCTTCAGGATCGCGCGCAGTTTCTCGATCAGGAAATGAATATTATAGCCAGTACCTTGTTTGCCGAACTCTCCAAATAAAGAAAGGTCTTTCCGAATCTGGGCTGCTGAGATACCTAGCCGTTCTGCTAGCTCTTGAGAGGATGTGATCAGGCGATTTTCACTTTCCATTCTTTGCAAAGAACGCAGGTATTGGGGTAGTCGGCCAATGACGATGTCGGGAATGGTTCGGTTTGGCATTTGCTCTCCTCCAAAGCTAGATAAGATGGTGAGAAAAGAACGGTGGATTTAGATAAATTTTATCATAAAACAGAAAAGTTTGTGCATTTTAACACAAGAATTTCACAAGTGAAGCACAAGTAAATGATAATGTGTCCAGATGGTATAATTAATTTTGATCTTTATGTTTATCGATGAAGCAATTATCTTTGTCAAAGCCGGCAAAGGGGGGGATGGGATAGTGCATTTTCGCCGCGAAAAATATATTCCCTTTGGCGGTCCGGATGGAGGAGATGGCGGTAAAGGTGGAGATGTCATCTTGGAAGTGAACCCCTCGCTGAATACCTTGTATCATTTTCGGCAGAAAAAAACATACAAAGCCCAAGATGGCGCGCCAGGGGGAAAACAAAATATGACCGGCAAATCAGGAGAGGACTTAATCATTGAGGTGCCGGCCGGAACACTGGTTTATAATGCCGATAGCGGAGAGTTATTAGGCGATCTTACCCAGAAGGGGCAGCGATTAATCGTCGCGCGGGGCGGGCGGGGAGGACGCGGCAATACCCACTTTGCTACTCCAGTCCGCCAGGCACCCCGCATCGCTGAAAAGGGTGAACCGGCTGAAGAAGTCCGTTTGCGCCTAGAATTAAAGTTAATTGCAGATGTTGGCATTGTCGGAGTACCTAATGCAGGGAAATCGACTCTGTTGGCTAAAGTGACCAATGCCAAACCAAAGATTGCTCCCTATCCCTTTACAACCCTGGAACCCAATCTGGGTGTGGTTGTTCTAGACGATGACTTAACCTTTACCATGGCAGATGTACCTGGCTTAATCGAAGGCGCACATAAGGGAGTGGGATTAGGCGTTGATTTCCTCAAGCATGTTCAGAGAACCAAGGTATTGATTCATCTCTTAGATGGATTATCCGAGGATATCGTGGCTGATTTTCACCAGATCAATGCAGAAATGGCCCTCTTTGATCCTTGCTTAAGTAAAAAACCTCAGGTTGTGGCAATCAATAAAATCGATCTACCTGAAGTGAGGGAGAAGGCGGAGGCAGTCCGGAAAGAGCTAATCAAACACAGTCACCTAGACAAAGTGTGGCTGGTTTCTGCACTAAGCGGTGAAAACATCCGTGAACTCCTTTATCAGGTAACTGACCTGCTCCGATCGGTGCCCAAAGAAGATGGCCGGGAAGAAGAGATTCCGGTTTATCGGGTCGCCAAAGACCCGCGTGAGTTCGAGATATTTGAAACACCGGAGGGATGGCGAGTCGTTGGAGAGGCAATCGAACGGGCGGCTGCTATGACCTATTGGGAATATCCGCAATCGGTGAGAAGGTTTCAAAAAATTCTCCAAGCCCTAGGGGTTGAGGAAGGTTTACGCAAAGCCGGCGTCCAAGAAGGGGATACTGTATTGATTGGGGATTTTGAATTAGAATGGGTCGAGTGATTGCTGTTCAAAATCGGATCGGAGTTTTAGGGGGAACCTTTGATCCGCTTCATTTGGGTCATCTGATCCTGGCAGAAGAGGCGCTTTTCCGATTGGCATTAGATTGTGTTTTGTTCTTGTTAACCCCTTGTCCTCCCCACAAAACAGATCAAGAGATTACACCGTTGGATCATCGTTTGAAAATGCTCAAGCTTGCCATTCGAGACCAGCCAGCTTTTGAAATTTCACGAGTAGATATCGATCGCTCACCCCCGCATTATGCTGCCGACTCCTTGATACGAATAAGGGAAATCTACCCTCAAGCCAAGGTATTTTATCTCATGGGAGAGGATTCTTTGCGAGACTTGATTCACTGGCATGAACCCGGTCGTTTTCTCCAGCAATGTGATGGTATAGGAGTCATGCGTCGGGTGATTGATAGCGATTCTCTAGTCGACCTCCAAAGGATGTTTCCAGGAACAGAACAGAAGGTCATCTTTCTCGAAGCGCCTCGTTTTGATATTTCTTCCCGCGAGATCCGTCAAAGGGTTGCTCAAGGATTGCCATTTCGATATTTCTTACCCCAGGCAGTGTATCAATATATTCTTCGAACAGGTTTATATTGTGCCTGATGCCCCCACCGCGACTCGAACGCGGGTCTTTGCCTCCGGAGGGCAACGCTCTATCCACTGAGCTATGGGGGCACAAGCTAAATTTTACCATTGTTTAACCGGATAACAACCGGGAAATTTTGGACAGCTCTGATCGATAGCGATCGATCCATTTCTGGTAGTCGATTTCATCATCGAGTAAAGCGGATTGGGCTTTTTTATGAGCCAGTTCGCCACAAAGCTGATAGAAGCGGTGAACCAAAGCATATTGCCCGTTGAAAGCGCTGATCAGTGGATCCAGGACACGCCAAGTAAAAGAGATGGTTTTGTAATACTGAGTCTCGGATAATGTACCAAGCTCAATCTCCTCTTTCAGGGTATTCTCGAGAAGGCGGCGTTCTCGATGGACGGTGTAGATAACAAAAGCGAACATAGCAATCCAGCCTGACCAGTCCACCATCGAGCCTAAGAGGCAGGTTAAGAGACTGGGATAGACTGAACTGATTAAGTTGTGCAGGGAGTGGGTAAATACGGCAGCCGAAAATCCGAGTAGAGGGGCACTAACTCGCCAAACGGCTGAACGCGCCAGGCGGGATGCAGCGAATCCAATGCCAATAAATGCAGTGTAAAATGGGTGTTGCCAGCCAACTACGATGACGCGAAGAATGATCAGGGTAATGAGGCCGGAGTAGCCACTGGCGAGATAGCCTTTTTCGTAGATGTAAAAGGTATTTTCAGTTGCAGCGAACCCTAAGGCAACAATTGAGGCATAGACGATCCCATCCAGGATTGAGTCAAACTCATGCCGATAATGAAAGAATATCATCAATACGGCAAGGCCCTTCAAAAACTCCTCGATTAGCGGGGCTGAGATAAGGTAAGTCGATAAAGAAGAGAGCCTTTCCGAATTCGTGAGGAAGAACAAGCTGGCTTCCCAGAGCGAATTAAAAATGAGCGCTCCAAATGCTGCAACCACAGCTCCCCAAACAAAAACTACCCCAAGTAATCGCTTCGGTTCTTGCTCAAAACGATCAAGCCAGATCACCCATGCAGCATTGATCAACATCGGGACAAAACCAAAGAAAATAGAGAGCAGTAATGGGAGCATACGAACTTACGTCAGTTCCTGGTTAAAGTGTAACTTAAGCCGATGAAAGAGGGCTTTTTCGGCGGGAATCCCCATCGCGTTAACCAATTCGTCTGGACGGGCATGGAGAGCGGAATCGGTTCTAAGCAGGGTTTTCAAGCGTTGTTGTTCCTCTGCGTTGTGGATTAAGATTTCAATCGAAAGGAGTAATGGACGAAGGTCATAATTTTTCCCTCGTCGTTCGATGAGAATGGAAGAGTGTTTGGTGAGAGCCTGAACTCGTTGTTCCAAATCTAGAATCGATTCCAAGAAGGTAATTTGATACTCCGAGGCCGTTAACAAAGACTGCAGGGCAGGTTGGTTTAGGGGAACCTCAGTTAGCGAATTAAGTTGCAGTCCTGGAGGTAACGCTGCCAAAATACAGGATTGGATGAATGATATGGGAAGTTTCTCTTCCAACCAGATATCCATCAGATCGTTTGAGCTGGTAAAACCGAGCGGTAGAGCGGCGGCAATCTGGAGCCGCGGATGGGGTTTGAAACCTTGAGAATATGCTAAGGGCAATCCAGCGCGGCGCAAAGTCCTTTCCCAGGTTCGATAGAGATCAAGATGACCAGTAAAGCGCATCTCTTCAGTTTTATCAAAGTTAACCCGAACTCGCATCATCAGATCAAGCCGTGCTATGAATCTTTAGGGGAGGGCATTTCCAGGTTAGACCTCTTTCCCGTCTCAGGGAGTTGTACTTTGGTAAGATACCACAGGCATAGCAACCTTGGCGACAATCGGGCCGGGTTTGTTCTTGCAGACTTCTTTGGTAGTCTTGCATGAGATACTTTTTCCGAACCCCGATATCAATATGATCCCAGGGAAAGGCTTCGGTGATCGGACGTAAGCGATGGGTATAAAATTCTGGCTGCAAGCCACAATCTGCAAAAGCCTGGTACCATGCGTCCATGTTTCTGTGATCGTTCCAGGCGTCGAATTTTGCTCCCATTTTCCAGGCGAGGTAAATAACTTCTGCAAGGCGGCGATCACCACGGGATAGCCAGGCTTCCAGGAATGTCGCTTCGGGAGAGTTCCAGGTCAATTTGAGGTTCTTGCCGCGCAAATTGCGGTGCAAGAGCTCGATCTTTTCTTGGATATTTTCCATTGAATCACAAGCAACCCATTGAAAAGGAGTATGAGGCTTGGGGATAAACGTTGAAACGCTAACATGAATTTGTACGCGATGGCCGACAATTTTTTTGCCCAACGATAGGACTTCTTTGGATAAATCGGCGATTGCCTGAACGTCTGCTAGAGTCTCTAAAGGGTGTCCAATCATAAAATAGAGTTTTATCGTTGACCAGCCGTTTTCAAAGATCGCTTGGGTTGTTTGCAGGAGGTCTTGAGTAGAGATTGGTTTATTAATGAGATTGCGCATCCGTTCCGTAGCTGCTTCGGGAGCCAGGGTAAAACCACCGCGTCGGGTGGTTCCTAAAGCCTGCATCAGTTCGACTGAGAAAGTCTCGATTCTAAGGGATGGGAGCGAGATGGATAGATGGTTGGAAGAGAAGTGGCATTGAATTTCTTTGACAAGATCCGCAATATGGGTATAGTCGGAAGATGAGAGGGATAGAAGGCCTACTTCATTGTATCCGGTAGCTTGAACCGCCTTCTGGATGGTCTCGATGATCTCTGAAACAGAACGCTCTCGAATTGGCCGCGTAACCATTCCGGCGTGGCAAAAGCGACAACCGCGTGTACAGCCGCGCATGATTTCAATTGGGATGCGTTCATGAACAGTCTCGATATAGGGGACAATAAAGCGATATGGAGCAGGGGGGAGGTGTGCCACAATCCGTTTCGAAATGATCGTGGGGGCTGACTCTTCCCTTTTTTCGAGATGTGAGAAGGTTCCATCCAGGTGATAGTGAGCTTTGTAAAATGAGGGGATATAGATGCCATCAATATTTGCCAATTGTCTCAAGAGCGATGCGCGACTTGAGGCAGACTTTCGCCAAGATTGAAACACATCGATGATTTCTTGAACAACTTCTTCACCTTCGCCGATGACGAAAGCGTCAATGAAGGCAGCCATTGGCTCTGGATTGTAGGTGGCATGCCCACCAGCAATAATTAAGGGATGTTGTTCAGCGCGTTTTTCTGACCAAATCTCAAGATTGGCTAAATCGAGGATGTTGAGAACGTTAGTGTAAAGCGATTCGTAAGGGAGAGAAAATCCAATAATATCAAAAGCGGAAAGGGGATGTTTGGTTTCGAGAGAGTATAATGGAAGATGGTTCTGGCGGAGTTTTGTTTCCATATCGACCCAGGGTGCAAACGCCCGTTCGGCTAGAGCGTCCGAGCGCTGGTTGATAAGGTCGTATAGAATAGCCATTCCGAGATTGGACATGCCAATATCGTAAATATCGGGAAAAACCAAACACCAATGGACAGCCGTACTCTGCCAATCTTTGACAATTTGATTGAGTTCTCCTCCGCTGTACCGGGCAGGTTTCTGCACCGTGGGTAAGATGGAAAGAAGTGATTTCTGGATTAACTGAGGGGTAAAAACGCTATCCGACTTCATTTTCTAACAATCCATTCTTAATACCAGTAAAGGATTTCTGGATGGGATTATATCAAATTGCGCCGGACACATTTGAATACCAAATCAATTAGCAGGTGTAATGAGATATCAATCTTTCCGGTAACTGCGAGCAGCCTGCTTTTCACTGGAGCAAAACAATTCCCTTTAATGGTGAGATTGGTATGTCTTTTGAAGCTGGGGAGGATTAGCCGGTGCTGGTTGGACTGTTGAATCGTGAGGTGGAGGGAATGATGAAAAGGGCTGTCTTCTGACAGCCCTTTTACCTATAACTCGAAGATCCAGCGGTCGATGTCTCGTTGCCAGGAGACGATTTCTTCAGGCTTAAACCACAGGCCGATTTCAGCCTCTGCATTCTCGACCGAGTCGGAGGCATGGGTTAAATTCCTGCCGACAACCAGGCCAAAATCATGACGAACCGACCCGGGAGTGGCTTCACGCGGACGGGTTGACCCCATAGTTTGACGCACTGCCGCGACGGCTTCAGGCCCTTCCCATATCATTGCCAGGACAGGCGAGGAAGTGATGTACTCGATCAACTTGTTGTAGAAAGGTTGATTCTTATGGATTTCGTAGTGAA
Organism: Anaerolineales bacterium; assembly: GCA_034434515.1. Classification (GTDB taxonomy): domain Bacteria; phylum Chloroflexota; class Anaerolineae; order Anaerolineales; family UBA4823; genus NAK19. The sequence continues at coordinate 17,729 of DAOTZA010000028.1, forward strand.
TTTCAGCCAGTTCTTTGCTCACCCACATAAATTTTGCGGCTACTAATTTTAATCCGCGTTCTTCCAGGCGGGTGATGATTCTGCCGATTAGGCCGCGTTGGACACCATCTGGTTTGATCATAACGAAAGTACGTTGCACAAAAAACCTCCAGAAATGATGATTAGCGGAGTAACTCCTCCGCTTTATTATACGCCTCAAGTGCCTCGGAAAGAAGGTCTTTGCGGAGGTAGGCATCCCCCAAGAGCATCCACATCCTCACTTCCATCGGATAATGGTAGAGGGCATTCGAGAGGTCTTGAATGATTTGATCGAGTTCAAAACGCTGCTTGATCAGGGTTTGATATTTTTCGATGGCTTGGTCAAACATTCCGTTCGAAAGAGCCAGACGGGCTTCTTCGACTTGGATCTCATATTGGGAGTCCACAACGCCTTCGGTGTAGGGGAAACTTTCTGTTTTATGTCGCTCAACAGCCTGCTGTTCTACAACTGGCGTTTCAACAGTGACAGAAGTCTCTCTCTCAGGAGGGATCGATACTTTTTCTGCTGCCTCGGTGGTCAAGGGGGTAACCTGTTCCCCCTCTGTAATTGGCGTTTCAAACTGAAACAAGACTTCGCTTTTGGCAACGATGGATTCTTCTGTTTCTACCAGGGGCAGCGTTATTTCCTCTAACTGAGGTTGACTTGTTTCAAACCGATCTTCTTGGGGCAGTTCCATCTCGGGAAGAAGGCTTCCCTCGGCTTTAGATATTTCCTGGAATTGTGCTAAGTCGTCGGTAACTGCGGTTTCAATACTGATTGTTTCACCTGGGGTAATGACTGCTGTTTCCTCGCCGGGAAACTCCTGTATCCATTCGATGTTTTCTTCTTGAGTGACTGAGGCAAGCCAATCTGGAATTTCGGACTCGGAAGGGGAGATCGCAGCCGATTCTAATTGTTGTCCTTTTTCGAGCTCGGCGCGCAGCCACTCTGGGAGTTCATCTGATTCTAGCTCCTCGCTGACCGCTGGCGTGAGGTCGATGCCTTCGAGTTGTTCTGTAGTCTCTGGGATGGGAAACTGGGATGAGTCACTCAAGGATGATGCCATCTCGATCGATGGTTCGCTTTCCGCAAGGTCTGGTTTGGAATCTAAATATTCGCGAATCCATTCAGGGGGTTCTTCTTTTCGTTCTTCCGGCGAAAGCAAAAGCGCCTCTTGAGCGCCTTGCTTTGCGGCCAGGCTTTCTAACCATGCAAAAGCGTCGTCATCGGTCAGAGCTGGAAAGGTTTGATCAATCGTTGCAGGTTGTTCTGGTTGCAGCTCTTCTTTGGGTTGCACGCGGACCGGTTTGGTATCCTCCTCACTGATAGCTGGTTCGCTTTCGGCGAGGAAAGTTTCTTCGTCATAGCTTGCCAGCAACCAATCCGGGAGTTGTTCGGCGTTTGGAAGAGGTTCTTCTTCGGTAAGCCAGGCCGGTAAGTCTTCGGTAGGGGCAGTGGTAGGTTGAGGAACTTGAGTTATCTCTGTTGTGGGCAAGGGTTTTTCTGAGATTTCCTTCTCCTGTGTTTCAATATTGCTCCAGTCCGATTCAAAGGGTGAAATTTCAGCGGTAAGGTGTGATTTATGGTTTAGCTCATTTACCCAATCAGGAACATCTTCTAAATCTGGTGGCGAAGTCGCTTCCAGGCTTTCTTTTTCAGTTTCAATTCCAGCCAGCCAGGTCGCGATGCTATCTCCTTCTGCCGGTGGTGTGTCTTCCAGATATGGGATCGACTCCGTCGAAATGGTTTCTAATGATGAGAGGTCGATTTCATCGACGGGGGAAATCTCTTTCAACCAATCTGGAATTTCGCCCGCTTCCAGCTCTTCCAAATCTTCACCTTCGGTGTAGGGAGAAATTGTGGCGCTCCCCACTTCGGCTTCTTCTTCTGCACCCTGTCCTTTTTCCCAACCAAGTTCTCGCATCCATTCTGGAATTTCAGATGTAGAGACGGATTCGGAGGTTGTTTCAGCAGGTTCAAAAAGGATTTCACTGGCTTCTTCAAGCTCAGAAACTGCTTCGGCAGGTGAAGTGACCTCCTTCATCCAATCAGGTAATGATGGTTCGCTTTCCTTTTCTTCTTCCGCATTGATTTGGAGGCCTAGAGAAGCTGCCCATTCTGGTTGCTGAGAGGTAGCTTGGGTTGCAGTGAGGGAAGAGCTTTCCAATTTTTCCAGAAGAACGGCTGTATCTGGAACTAGCTCTGTGGAAGAAATATTCTTGTTTAAGTGAGCTGCATATGGGTCTAATTCAGCCAGTTTTGTAAGATGTCTTTCCGCTTCGGTTTCCTTACCATCATGAAGCGATATTTGCCAGAGGAGGTAAATGGCCTCGTAACAATAAGGCAGTTTGGCAAGGATTTGATTCGCGATCTCCTTTGCCTCGGGGATTTGTTTGGTTTCAAAATAAGCTTTTGCAAGCAAGACATCCAGATCGGGACGTTGCGGCTCTTCAGCTAATGCCATCCGAATTTCAGCAATAGCTTGAGAATGAAGATTGCCCTTCAGGTACATTCTCGCCAAGGCACTCCGGTTGAGATTGACTTTGGGTGGTTCGATGCCATCCCGACGGCCGTACAGGCGGCGCAGTTCTCCTTGAATGGCATTATTTGATGGTTGGATCTCAAAAGCGCGCTCCATGTGCCAGATGGCTTCGTTCAGGTTACTTTCATCTTCCCGAATGATGCTCATGCCGACATGGGATATGAAATCATCGGGTAGGCTAGAGAGAATGCGCTGGAAGATGTCATTGGCATCCCCGAATTTTTGGCTTTCCAAGAATGCTTTTCCCAAAAGGCGATAGGTTTCGAGACACTTGGGGTAATACTTTAAGATATGTCGACAGTGCGCAATAGCTTGATCGTAGAGTCCCTGGTCGATCCATTCTTCGATCTGACGATGGTAAGCCCGAAGAGATATAGAGGCCATGTAAGAAACTCCCTTCCTGAACTTAACTGTGGGAAATGTTGCGGAGATGCATCATTTTGGTTTCTTAATCTATTGATTAGCATAATGGAAACCGCTATGACTGTCAAGTGATTCACATTAACTGATACCGTTCTGAGCGAAAAATAGAAAAATCTCCCGGTCAAAATTGGCCGGGAGATGAAGGGTGAAAAGCGGAGGGTCAGGCGGTTGCAGTTTCTTCCTGGAGGGAGGCGGTTTTCGCTTTTGAACGTGTGATTGCCCAACCGACAATTGCCAGTAGGATAATTGAAACGACCCAAATTGCGAGCAGGGTGTTTCCGGTTGCGCCAGCATATTTGACGATAATTGGAGCAGCAATCAAGGAGACCAGATTGACGACTTTGATCATGGGGTTTAGAGCGGGTCCGGCAGTATCCTTTAGGGGGTCTCCAACCGTGTCACCAACCACGCCGGCTTTGTGGCGCTCAGAGCCTTTGCCGGTATTGGCGGATAGGTTGCGCGGTTCATCTTCGATTGCTTTTTTGGCATTATCCCAGGCGCCACCAGCATTTGCCATAAAGACAGCCAGGAGCTGTCCGCTGAGGATAATACCAGCGCAGAAGCCAGCTAAAGCTTCGACTCCGAGCATTAAGCCCAATGCCAGGGGTGTTAGCACGGAAATGACAGCTAAGGGGACTAACTCTTTCTGGGCAGCTTGGGTGGAAATTCCTACCACACGGGCGTAATCGGGTTTGACGGTGCCTTCCATGATGCCGGGAATTTTGAATTGACGACGCACCTCAAGCACAATGAGAGTGGCAGCACGGCTGACTGCTTTGAGAGAAAGTGAGCTGAATAGCCAGGGTAATGCACCACCTAATAATAACCCGATAAACACGCTTACCTCAGAGACGCGAATGCCGGTATCGCTGAGCAATTGAGGAAAGGGGATTGGTTGACCTGCGGCACGGGCAGCCAGATTTGCCGCTTCCTGGACGCGACCAACGTCGATAAAAAAGGAAGCGAATAAGCTCACGGCCGCAATCACCGCAGAGGCAATCGCAATGCCTTTGGTAATGGCTTTTGTGGTGTTCCCAACTGCATCGAGATCAGCCATGATTTGGCGAGCTTTTCGCGTCTCTTCGTCATCCAAATCATGCCAGGACATTTCACCAATGCCATTTGCGTTGTCAGAAATAGGACCATAAGAGTCCATGGCGACATTGTTGCCGGTATGGCTTAGCATGCCGATACCGATCATCGAGATAGCATATAGCACATAGGTTGGTCCATCTGCGTTATATAAGAGAAGACCGAAAATAAAGCTGATGATAATCACGACCAGCGCCCAAACACTGGATTCCATGCCAACCGACAAACCGCTCAGGATGGTTGTCGCCGGGCCGGAATTGGTGGATTCGACAATTTCTTTTACCGGGGCGCGTTTGGTTGAGGTGAAATACGAGGTCAAGGGATTAAAGGCAACTGCCAGGCCAACACCAATGGCTGTTAGCATGGCCATTCGCCAGTCATGAGCGTAAAAGATAGCCAACAGGAATGCCCAAATAATCGTGTTGACGCTGGAAACCTCGTACGAACGGAACATGGCTTCTTCGGCATCCTCGGCGTGCAAAAAGCCAAGCGGACCTGTTTTGGGAAGTTTTTGCCACATGGGCACTGCGAAAGTTCCGAGGATGGATGAAATTACACCGATTGCTCGAATAGCAAGCGGATAAACAATCCACATAAGATTGCCGGTCATAGCCACCAAGGCTAGTCCGATGATCAAAGCGGATACAATCGTTACTTCATAGGATTCGAAGATGTCGGCTGCCATTCCAGCACAGTCTCCAACGTTATCCCCTACAAGGTCGGCTACAACGGCTGCATTGCGAGGATCGTCTTCTGGGATGTCTTTCTCAACTTTGCCGACCAAATCGGCGCCAACGTCAGCGGCTTTGGTATAGATACCTCCTCCAACGCGCATGAACAAGGCAATCAGAGTGCCGCCAAAGCCAAAGCCAAGCAAAGCATCAGGCGCGGCTTTGCCAAAGATGACAAAGATTAATGTGCCGCCCAGTAATCCCAAGCCATCGGTTAACATGCCGGTGATAGTACCAGCGTAATAGGCAATCGTCAGAGCTTCGTTCAAACTTCGCCGTGAAGCAGAGGCGGCTCGCACACTGGCTTGGATCGCCATGCGCATCCCTAATTGACCTACTAAAAGGGAAAAAGACGCACCCATAATAAAGGCGATCGTGCGCCCAACTGCAATGGCGATTTGCGCTTGTTCGCCGAATTCCTCGGTTGCTTCTGGGGTTGGTGGTACGATATAAACGCTGAGGAACAAAGCCACGGTCAGGATTGCGATGAGGGGGAGAATGGTCTTCAATTGCCGATTCAGGTAGCTGTCTGCTCCGATGCGAATGGCTTCCCAGACCTCTTGCATTTTCGGAGAGCCTTTATCTTTGTTGAGCACATTCCCGCGTAATAGCCAGGCGTAGATCAGGCTAATAAAAGCGGTGACCAGGACCCCGACAACGACGATTTGTTCAAAAGGGGTTAAACCATGTCGACTACCTAACCAGAGAATATCCATACCCTTTCCTCCGGATTGAAATATGATGTGCCCACCTGCAGGGTGCAGGCGAACGGATGGATTATACTCAAGCCCTTATAAAGTGTCAATTGCGAAATGATTTTGATAAGGGGCTTTGAAAAACTCATCAAATAAAACAATAAGAAGCCCTACACCGCCACGGCGACGGATTTTATTTAAAGCAACACACGGACAAAATGGGTCGATCCGAATGATTTTATACATAAGGAATAACCGCTTGCTCTTCTGTCATCCAAAGCTTTTCTTGACGGTGGATGATTTGGGATTTATAGACTATGCGCCTCAAGTAACCACTCAGGAATATTAATTTTTTATTAAATTCTGTCAAGGTACTTGACTCGGATAGGGATTTTAATGTATAACCTTTTTCAGTAAGCGATAGTGGGTAG
>DAOTZA010000029.1:0-19155 GCA_034434515.1 Anaerolineales bacterium
CGACAACGACACCACGACTTTCTGGTCGCTTAGCGGCAACGCCGCCACCACGCCCGGCACGAACTTCCTGGGTACTACCGATAACCAGGCATTGGAATTCAAGGTCAACAATTTCCGCGTCCTGCGCCTAGAGCCCAACGCCGCCAGCCCGAACATCATCGGCGGCTTCAGCGGCAACAGCGTGACGGCCGGTGTTTATGGCGCCACCATCGGCGGCGGGGGCGAGAGCACCGGTACCAACCGGGTGACGGACGACTATGGCACGGTAGGAGGCGGGTTTAACAACCAGGCCGGCAATGGGAGTGGGTCAACCTCCGACAGAAACCACGCCACCGTCGGCGGGGGCATCAACAACACCGCCAGCGGTTATTCCGCCACCGTCGGCGGGGGCTGGAGCAACACCGCCAGCAACTTCGCCGCCACCGTCGGCGGGGGCTACAACAACACCGCCAGCGGTTATTCCGCTACCGTCGGCGGGGGTATAGACAACACCGCCAGCGGTTATTACGCTACCGTCGGCGGGGGCTGGAGCAACACCGCCAGCGACTCCTACGCCACCGTCGGCGGGGGCAGGAGCAACACCGCCAGCAACTTCGCCGCCACTGTCGGCGGGGGCTACAACAACACCGCCAGCGGCTCCTACGCCACCGTCGGCGGGGGTAGAGACAACACCGCTGCCGGGAATTACAGCTTCGTCGTTGGGCGCCGCGCCAAAAACAATGACACAAATCACAAAGGCGTCTTCCTCTTTGCCGATTCGACCGACGCCGACTTCAATTCCACCATGGCAAATGAATTCGCCGCCCGTGCCAACGGCGGCTTTCGCTTCGTGAGCAGCAGTGGCACCTGCACCACGACCGGCGGTGGCTGGAGCTGCACCAGTGATCGCAATGCCAAAACCAACTTCGCAATGGTAGACGCTCGCCAAGTTCTTTTGAAAGTGAGCGGGCTGCCCATTCAGACCTGGAGCTTTAAGGACAACACGGCAATCCGCCACATGGGGCCGATGGCGCAGGATTTCTACGCCGCCTTTGGGCTGGGGCAGGACGACAAGACCATCAGCACCATCGACCTGGACGGCGTGGCGCTGGCTTCCATCCAGGGGCTCTATCACCTCCTGCAGGAAAAAGACGCCGAAATCGCAGTACTGGAGAAGCAGGTCGCTACGCTGCAATCCCGCAACGCCGCTCAGCAGGCGCAGATTGACGACCTCGAAGCCCGCCTGGTAGCCCTGGAGAAACGGCTCGGCGGCGCGCCCTCCCAGGCAAGTGCTCTGCCTCTCTACGGCTCAGCCCTGGGCGGTCTGCTCCTGTTCGGCCTGCTCGGCTACCGCCGCCGAAAGGGAGGTGCATTATGAAACGCGCTCGTTTTCCGCGCTTCCCTTCCCTGCTCCTGCTCCTGATGGCGCTGCTCTTCTGGCTCTCCTCCAACGCTCAGGCACAAAGCGGCGGCGGCTATGACCTCTCCTGGAGCACCATAGACGGCGGCGGCGCCACCTTCAGCAGCGGTGGTTCCTACTCCCTGGGCGGCACAATCGGCCAGGCAGATGCCGAAGCGATGCTCTCAGGCGGCAGTTATACGTTATCCGGCGGCTTCTGGGGCAGTGGCTTGATCCCTTACGGCCTCTATCTGCCCCTGGTGCTGCGCAACCCCTGACCCGCTCCCGTCCCGCTCGCTTGGCCCGCCAAAGTAGGACAAATTTGAAATTTGTCCTACTTTGGCAAAATTGTTTCCAACTGGGGGTGGCAAACGTTTTCGGCAGCTCAATAAAGTCGCTCGCCGTGGCAAGGCTTTGGCAATACGTCTCGGCGTCCTGACGCAGGGAACATTCTTTTTGATTGAATGAGTTCTCTTGACAGAGGTACATTTCGTCTGATAGGATAGGCTAAGTCCTTAAGAATGAAAACAACCAACTATTTCAGAACCAGCGTCATGGCTCGCCGCCCTGACATCAAAATGGAATGGATCAAGTACGTACTGAATCATCCTGTCCGCACAGTCATTCAAAGCAATGGACGCATTCGCCATTGGGCGCTGATCACAGAAGTTGGAAAATACTTGCGGGTTGTTACCGAATCAGATGGTGAGACGGTACACAATGCATTTTTTGACCGTCGTTTCAAACCTTATAAGGAGAAAGAGGATGTTGTTTGAATATCATCCTGATAGCGATATGCTTTATATCAAGCTGGCTGAAGGGGTAAGCACCGAATCGGAAGAAATTGCGCCGGGGGTTGTGCTGGATTTTGACGCCAATAACCGTGTCCTTGGCATTGAGATTGAAGACGCCAGCAAGTTGATTGACCTGACCCATCTGGAATTGCGCTCCTTACCGCTGTCAGACTTGATTCTACGCGCGAGAGTTCCCCTCTCAGAGTAGGACAAATTAGAAAATTGTCCTACTTAACGTAAATACTTCTGCAAAATTGTTTCCAGTTCCGGGGTGGCGAACGTTTTCAACAGCTCGACAAAGTCGCTCGCCGTGGCAAGGCGATGGCGATACGTCTCGGCGTACTGACGCAGGAAGGCAAAGAAAGCCTCATCCCCCAGGCTCTGGCGAACCTCTTCCAGAAATTTTGCCCCGTTCAGATAGACCGCATTTCGGTAAGCTTCATAGGCGTTCGGGAAGGCGGTATAGTCATAAATGCTGCCGTTGATCCAGCCGCTCGGCTGATAGAAGTCGATGCGATAAGTCCACCACCAGGGCAACGCTTCGGGGGCAACCTGTTCGTAATAAATCTTCTCGCTATAGGTGCACAAGGCTTCGTCCAGCCAGGGGTCGAGAGCCTGGTCATTGCCCACCAGCGCATACCACCACTGGTGAGCCGTCTCATGGGCGGCAATGGCTACCAGATATTCGGTGGGTGTCCCCTGATAGAGGTTATAAAAGCCCTTGCTCAGGAAAACCAAACCGTCGTACTCCATCCCGTCTAAGAAGTCAGCCTCGACCACGCTCAGCGTTGGATGAGGATAGTCACCGAAGAGGCGCTGATAGAGCTCCAGGGCTTGAGCGGTTGTCTGCAAAACTGCTTGGCCGGCCGTGTCATGGGCTGGGAAGGCGTAGCTGTAGATTGTAGTATCTCCGACCTGCGCAGCGGTCACCGTGTACAGATGGCTGACCGACCAGGCAAAGGAACGCCCTTTGGAAAGTGAAAAAAGAAAAGCGCCGTTTTCGGCACGGGCCGGCGCGCTGGCGGCCAGGGTTAGCTCGCCAGGCGAGGCCGGGCCAAGCGGTTGGGCGGCGGCGGTCGTGCGCACATTCAGCCCATCTTTGATGCGGATAACCACCTCGTAGTCGGCCACCTCCGAAACCAGATGTTCGCCGAAGTAGCCCGGCTGGTGCGCCAGCCAGCCAATTTCCTCTCGATAGGGGGGAATGAAGGGATACCAATCCACTAGGTTCGTTTGCTGGGTCGTCCAACCAAAGGGCACCGGGCGGGTAGCCGGGTTGGGTTGCGGTGAAGGCAGGTTCAGCTCATAGGCGATAACAATCTCCAGGCTCTCGCCGGGCAGCAGGGCGGTTGCCAGAGGCAGGCGCAGTTGGTTGATCTCCTGCCAGAGAACCTTCTCTTTCGTCTCCGTCCCGGCTACCAGCAGACTGTTCAGGCGAAAGGTGCCCACATAACGATTGGGCTCAATGACCAGCGCCAGCTCGCTCAGAGGCTGAGCCGAAGAGTTGAAATAAGTAATGCGCTGATTGACCCGCAGGAAGTGCCGGCCATAATCCAGCTCAGCCTCGAGAACATATTGGGGGATAACCTTTGCTGTCGCTGTCGGCGCAGGCTGCGGGGTAACTGTGGCAGGCTGACTCATCGTTGGCTCGGTGATCGTTGGAATGGCTGGAGAGGCCGAAACCGCAGCTTGCGGGGAGAGGGATGGCGAGGTAGCCGGAGAGGGAAGGCAGCCTCCAGCCAGCAACAGGTTGCTGAAGACCAGGAAAACAACCGTGAGCGAAAACCAGCGGGCAAAGCAGTTTTGCATCCCTGACCCTGCGTTCCGCTGTTTGCCGCTCACAACTTTTCTCGCAGGCGGTACAATTGCTCGCCAGCCTGATGCAACGTTTCGAGTCTTTTGGCGAAGTTCAGCCGGATCAAGTGGTGGATTGGCTCGGCAAAGAAACTGGAACCCGGCACGGCGGCTACCCCAATTTCTTTTGCCAGCCAGCGACAAAACGCCCAATCATCCTCAAAGCCAAATGGGGAAATATCCGCCAGCACAAAGTAGCTACCCTGAGGGGGAATATAACCGATGCCACTCTGCTCCAGGTAACCGAGAAAGATATCGCGCATTTCGCTATACTGGCGGGTGAGGTTTTGATAATATTCATCGGGAAAATTCAGCGCCGTGATTGCCGCCCGTTGTAACGGCGCCGCGGCGCCCAGGGTAACGTAATCGTGCAGGGTGCGAATTTTAGCGGTGATTTCAGCCCCGGCGATGATCGTCCCTAACCGCCAGCCAGTAATGGCATAGGTCTTGGAAAGCGAGCTACAGGTAATGGTGCGCTCGAACATACCCGGCAAAGCTGCCGCATAGACATGCCGATAGGGAGGAAAGACAATATGTTCATAGACCTCATCGGTGATAAGATAAGCGTCAAATTCCTGCATCAGCTCCCCGATAAAGCGTAGTTCTTCTTCGCTAAACACCTTGCCGCTGGGGTTGGAGGGATTACAGACAATCATCGCTTTCGCGCCGCGCTCAAATTCACGCCGTAACGCTTGCCGATCGATCTCAAATTCGGGTGGCGCCAGGCTGACGTAGACCGGTTGGGCGTCGAGCAGGTGCAAATCCACAGCATAGTTCTCATAAAAGGGCGAGAAAATCAACACCCGGTCGCCGGGGTCGCAGAGGGCCGCCAGGACGAGGAACATGGCTTCAGTGCCGCCGACCGTCACGGTCACTTCTTCGTCGCCATCTATTTCCAGGCCGCTAAAGCGCGTGAACTTGGCGGCGATGGCGCGGCGCAGGGTAGTAACGCCAGCCGTTGTGGCATATTGGTTGTAGCCGCCGCGCAGCGCCTCAACTGCGGCTTCGATCAGCGCTTCGGGCGGGTCAAAATCCGGGAAGCCTGAGGCGAGGTTGATGGCTTTGGTCAGGCGAGCGAGGTCATTCATCTCGCTGATGGCCGATTCGGGAATTTTGGAAAGGCGGGATGAGAAAGATTTCATTGCAAGACTCCTTTAGACATTCAGCATTTCCTGGCGAACTTGTTGATAGAGCGTCTCAGCCTTCAACTCGCTGAGGGTATAACAGGGCGAACGCAAATGCTCAGCTAAGGCTTGCGCCAGACCCTGGTCAAAGGCAGCATGTTCCATATTGATGACCACACAGCGAATTTTATCTTCAGCGATCTGATCGGCGATCAAATGCGCTTCTTCCTGCGGAGGCAAGGCACCCATCGAGACATTGCCGGCGCCATCGGTGAGCAGGATGACCAGCGGCATGACATCGGGGTGGGAGAGCTTCTCGCGCTTGATCACCTCATGGGCGAGCAGCAGGCCAGCCGAAAGGGGCGTTTTCCCGCCCACCGGAATATCCGCCAGGGCGCGTTGGGCGAGTTGCACCGAATTGGTAGGGGGCAAGACCAGTGTGGCGCGATCCTTCTGAAAGACCACCAGCCCGACGCGGTCACGGCGCTGATAAGCATCGGTGAGCAGGGAAAGAATGGCACCTTTGGTGACGCTCATCCGCTCGGCAACGGCCATCGACCAGGAAGCATCGACCACAAACAAGACCAGATTGGCCGCTTTTTTAACCCGAATTTTGCGCTGGTAGTCACTGGAGCGGATGGCGAAGGCAACCTTTTGGCGTTGTTCGGTGCGTTGTTTTTGGAAAGGCGCGGCGGCGCGCAGGGTGGCATCGAAGGCAAGGTCTTCCGCCTTGCCGGGCGAAGGACGAGCCTGAATGTAGCGGCCGCGTTTGCGGTCGGTGATGGTGCGCGACCGTCGCCCACCCAGTTTGCGCGTCAGGCGATCGAGGGGGTTATCGATTTTACGCGGTGTAAAGGTGGAGCCGATTTTGACCCGTTCGCCGTTCTCCCACCAGTTGGCGCGCCCGGTGTCGAAGACATTCTGGCGAGTCGGTTGGGTGGCGCGGCGTTCGCCCTCATCTTCAACAATCTCCGCGCTCACGGCTTTTTTTTTTGGTCTTCGGCAAGCTCCTGCTCTTGTGGTTCGCCTTGCGGTTCGGCGCTCAATTCGCCTTCTCCCTGCAACTGCTCAATGCGCTCTTGTAATTCTTCCATGGAAATGTCTGTCTGATGGAAAGGTCCATGACGGATACGGTGCGGCAGAGCTAATTCAGCCGCCAGGGCAATATCCCGATCGGTGATATGTCGCCGTCCTTCAAAGGCGGCATGGGCGCGGGCGGTCTTCAAGATCACCAGATCGCTGCGGTGACCATCCACGTTGAGCGAGGCGGAAAGGGCAGCAATGGCGAGCAAATCGCGCTGGGTATAAGTCACCTGATCCACCAACAGACGAGCCCGCTCAATTTGCTCGGAAAGCTCTTGTTCTTTGGGAAGCCATTTTTGCCGAAAAGCCTCCGGGTCGGTCTCAAACTCCAGATTGCGCTCCATGATCAAAACCCGCTCGCGTGGATTACGAATGCCGTGAATCTCCACCGAAAGGGCAAAGCGATCCAGTAACTGCGGGCGCAAATCGCCCTCTTCGGGGTTCATCGTGCCGACTAGGATAAAGCGCGCCGGATGGGCAAACGAAATGCCCTCGCGCTCAACGATGTTCATCCCCATCGCAGCCGAGTCGAGCAAGACATCCACCACATGATCATCCAGCAAATTGACTTCATCGATATAAAGCAACCCGCGGTTGGCAGCAGCCAGCACGCCTGGCTCAAAGTGCCGTTCCCCTTTCTGGATAGCGCGTTCGATATCCAGGGTGCCAACCACGCGATCCTCGGTTGCTGAAACTGGCAGATTGATGAAAGGGGTCGTGCGCAGTTCTACCGGCAGCGATTCCCCTCGCGCCACCCGTTCGCGGCACTCAGTACACCAGGTGGTCGGCCGATCGGGGTCACATCCAAAACGGCAATCCTTCACCACCGCTACTTTCGGCAACAAAGCCGCCAGGGCACGCGCCGCGGTGGATTTCGCCGTGCCGCGTTCGCCGCGAATCAACACCCCGCCGATGCGGGCATCTACGGCATTTAAGATGAGGGCGCGCTTCATGCGCTCTTGACCGACGATGGCAGTAAACGGATAAATCGCAGGCATGGGTACCAACCTCAAAAACTTCTCAAATTGCGCCCTTAATCTTATCACAAAGGTTGTCAAGTTGCTTCATCGGCTTTATAATTCAACATAATCTTTAATCATGATTTGGAGCACGCGTTTTTATGGAAATACACGACCCTACCCATGGCTTGGGGGTTGAGCCATCCGACCCAAACAAGGTGGAACACTCCATCCCAAACGAACTCAATCATGCTGAACAAAACTCCATGGAAAGCCTCTTAGGCAAGGAGGGATTGGGTTTAGACTTCCCCAAGGCGGGGGAAATTCGCCACGGGGTAATTGCGGCTGTCAAAGAGAATGAAATTCTGGTCAGCATCGGCACCAAGTCTGAAGGGATTATCAGCGGCCGCGAACTGGAAGCTATCCCCGCCGAGGAGCGCGCCGCCTTTCAACCCGGGGTTGAGATTCCGGTTTATGTGCTTAACCCCGAAGACGATAACGGCAACGTTGTCCTCTCTTATACTCGCGCCGCCGAACAACAGGATTGGAAGAGAGTCAACGAATATCTCGCCTCTGGTGAGGTTATCGAAAGCAAAGTGGTCGGATACAATAAGGGCGGTCTGCTGGTGCCGGTTGGCCGTCTGCGGGGATTTGTGCCGGCTTCTCAAATCAGTGCCGTGCGGCGTTCGCTGCTCGAAGAAAAACAAGGCGCGCAGCAATGGGAAAAAATGCTCGGCGAATCTATACAGGTTAGGGTCATCGAAGTCGATCAAGAACGGCGTCGCCTGATTCTGTCTGAGCGTCTGGCAATTCAAGAAACCCGCGAGAGTCTGAAGGACCGCCTTTTAGACGAGTTAAAAGAAGGCGATGTGCGGCGAGGACGGGTGACCAGTGTGGCCGATTTTGGCGCTTTCGTCAATATCGAAGGCGCAGATGGCTTGGTGCACCTCTCCGAAGTTTCCTGGGATCGCATTAAACACCCCAACGAAGTGCTCAAAGTTGGACAAGAAGTAGAGGTCAAAGTCATCAGCATCGATCGAGAACGAAAACGCATCGGATTATCTATCCGTCAGCTCCAGGAAGACCCGTGGCTTAAGAAAGTGGCTCATCTCAAGGAAGGTCAATTAGTAGAGGGGAAGATTACCCATCTCACCAAATTTGGCGCCTTTGCCCGCATCGGTGAGGATTTGGAAGGTCTCATTCACCTTTCCGAGCTGAGCGAACAACATATCAATCACCCCAAAGAGGTCGTCAAGGAAGGCGAAGTGCTGACACTGCGCATCATCAAGATCGACCCGGAGCGGCGGCGGATTGGCTTGAGTTTGCGCAAAGTTGACTCGGCCGCTTATGCTGACCTTGACTGGAAGATGGCCCTAGCAGAAGAAGTTCAGGAGATCGTCGAGGAAGAGCAACCTGCCCCGCCGGACACAGAAAGCGCGAGCAGCGCGACGGAAGAATTCTCTCCCCCACTCCCACCATCTGTGCCGGATGAGTCTCAACCCGAATCAAGCAACCGCGCAGAAGACGCAGCTCCAGGAGAGGCTTCGCAAGAAGAAAATACCAACTAAACGAAGTTTTTGACAAGCAGAGTGCCTGGTCCCCCGCATCCAGTTGGGTGCGGGGTTTTTGAAACCTCTGCTTATCTAAGAGTTTTATTAAACCTTACGATTCTGCAGACAAAGAACTCCCCTAAGGTGTCGAAACTTTGGTAGAATCCATATCGGATAAAATGACTCGAAATCGAACATCGAAATGAGATGACAATGGTACAAAACAATTTGGTTTTCATGAAAATAGGAGGTTGAGCCGTGGCTGGGATGGAGCGTTTTACCCAACGCGCTCGGCGCGTATTAAGCCTGGCGCATCAAGAAGCCGAACGAATGCGCCATAATTACATCGGCACCGAGCATCTCTTGCTCGGCTTAATCGAAGAAGATGGCGGCGTTGCTGGGAGAGTTCTGCGCGAACTGGGGCTGGAACCCCAACGCGTTCAAGAGATGATCGAGCGCCTGGTTGGGTTTGGACAATATCGCGGCGGTAAGCTCGACCTTGCCCCCGGAACTCAACAGGTCTTGGAACAAGCGGTTGAAGAAGCCCGCCGCATGGGGCATCACTACATCGGCACCGAGCACCTGCTCTTAGGTCTGGTGCGCCATGGCGAAGGGGTTGCCATGGATGTGCTCCGCAAGCTCGGCATCACTGCCGAACAGATTCGCCGCCAAACCCACCGCATTTTACAAGAATCGACCACCACGCGGCGGGGAACGGCAGTTGGCGAAGCGCAACGCTCGACGAAGCAAGAGCCCCAACAAAAATCCAAAACCCCTCTGGTGGATCAATTAGCCACCGATTTGACCGCCCTAGCTGAAGAAGGGAAATTAGACCCCGTCATCGGGCGGCAAATGGAAATCGAACGCGTGATTCAAGTTCTGGCAAGACGGACGAAAAACAACCCGGCTCTGATCGGCGAACCCGGTGTCGGCAAAACGGCGATTGTCGAAGGTCTCGCCCAGCGCATTGTCGAAGGGGATGTGCCGGCACCCTTGCTGAACAAGCGAGTGTTGCAACTGGACGTAGGCTCGCTGGTGGCTGGCACGATGTATCGTGGCCAGTTTGAAGAGCGTTTGAAACGGGTGATTGACGAATTGAAATCTTCTGGCGCCATCCTGTTCATCGACGAAGTTCACATGCTGGTTGGCGCCGGCGCAGCCGGTTCATCGGTGGATGCAGCCAATATCCTCAAACCGGCCCTCTCCCGTGGTGAACTGCAGGTCATCGGAGCAACGACCCTGGATGAATACCGCAAATACATCGAAAGCGATGCTGCACTGGAACGGCGTTTCCAACCCATCCACGTTGAAGAACCAACTATCGAGCAGGCGTTAGAAATCCTACGCGGCGTTCGCCCGGCTTATGAGGAGCATCATCGCTTGAACATCTCGGATGAAGCTTTAGATGCTGCCGTGCGGCTCTCCGCTCGCTATGTGACCGAACGCTTTTTGCCCGACAAGGCAATTGACCTGATTGATGAGTCTTCCTCGCGGGTGCGCATGTATAAAAGTCCGGCTGCCAAGACGGCCAAAGAACTAATGGAACAATTGCGCCAGATTCGCCATAATCGCGAGCTGGCGCTGGAAGATAACCGCTTCGACGATGCCCAGGAACTGTTAGAGCGACAGGAAGCCCTGGAGCGCCAGTTGGAACGCTTGCGCAGCGGCTGGGATCGTTCCAACAGTCCGGTGGTCTCAGCCGAAGATATTGCCGAAGTGGTCTCAATGTGGACGGGTGTGCCGGTGATGCAAATGGCAGAAACCGAATCGCAACGTCTGTTGCGCATGGAAGAAGAATTGGGTAAATACATTATTGGTCAGCAAGAAGCCATCGATGCGATCTCCAAAGCGGTGCGGCGCGCCCGCGCCGGCTTGAAAGATCCACGCCGGCCGATCGGCTCCTTCATCTTCTTAGGCCCGACCGGTGTAGGGAAAACCGAACTGACCAAAGCCCTGGCGCGCTTTATGTTCGGCAGCGAGGATGCCCTGCTGCAACTGGATATGTCCGAATTTATGGAGCGTCACACCGTCAGCCGCCTGGTAGGGGCCCCGCCCGGCTATGTCGGCTACGAAGAAGCCGGTCAGTTGACCGAAGCCATCCGGCGTCGCCCCTATTCGATTGTCGTTTTCGACGAGATCGAAAAAGCCCACCCCGAAGCTCATAACATGCTGCTCCAAATTATGGAAGAAGGGCATCTATCCGATGCCAAAGGGCACAAGGTGGACTTCCGCAACACGATCATTATCATGACTTCCAACGTCGGAGCGGATATGATCAAACGCCAGACAAGCATTGGCTTCAACCTGAAACGCGATGAACAGTTGGAAGAAAAACTCGCTTATGATGAGATGCGCAAAAAGCTGATGGAAGCCTTACGGCGGGTCTTCCGCCCCGAGTTCATCAACCGGGTCGATTCGGTGATTGTCTTCCGCTCCCTCAGCAAAGAAGATATCAAGAAGATCGTCGATATCGAAATCAACAAGGTTGCCCAACGCCTGGAGGAGCACAACATCACCCTCAACGCAACGCCTGCAGCGCGAGAATTGCTCGCCGAGTTAGGCTACGATCCCGAAATGGGGGCGCGGCCACTGCGTCGGGTAATGCAGCAAAAGGTTGAAGATGTCCTGTCCGACGCTTTATTAGCGGGTGAATTCGATAAAGGAGATACCATCCTGGTAGATGTCGTTGAAGGAGAGATCAAGTTGCGGCGGGCAGATGAGCAACTTTCCCAACCACCGCAAGAAATGGCAACCGCCTGAACGATGATTAACCTCCGAAGCCTTGGGGGCTTCGGAGGTTTTTTAATCAAGTTAGCAGGGTTTCCTCAGGGAGCCGGCTGAGTTGGCAAAGCAGCGCCATTTGCCTCGCCTTAAAGCCCAGGCGCTCCCTTCACCTACCCATACTTCCACAACAGGTAGGAACCAAGCAAGCGCAGCGCGGCTGCCAGCAGCATAGCTGGGCGCAATCCCAAGGCTTCACCGAGCACAGAACCCAGTAGAGAGCCGCCTAACATCCCCAGGTTCATCACCAGATTGTGCAGCGCCATGTGCGCCGGGCGATCATCCTGCGGGACGCGTTCCATCAACCGATTGGTAGTGGCATTATACAAGCCGGCCCAGATAACACCCCCCAGGATATTATTCAAATAGACGACTGCCGCGCTTCTGGCGATCCCGTAGAGGAAAGGAAACACAAAAATAAACGCTCCGTTGGTAACCAAAAGCCAGCGATGCCCTTTGCGTTGCGCAAGGCGACTCATGCCTAAGGAACCTAAGAGCAGGGAAGTGTAAAAGATGGCATTTGCCAGACTGATCTGGCTGTCGCTCATCTGCAGGAGGTTCACCTGCACCAGAGGGAAAAGCGGAATGGGAATATATTGCACCGTATAAAAGGCAAGCAAGGCGCCCATAAAGGGGCCAAAAGGAGTGCGCAGCAGGTCAAAACGCCATTCGCGCTGCAAGGCAAAAAAGGCAGAAGCTAAATCCAAGCGGCGCAGCAAAAGGGTTTGAGCTGGCTGGCTTGGGTACGCATGGCGAGATTTGCCTGGGGCTAAACGCCTTTTGAAAGAAATCTCCCTTGGAGCAAGCTGGCTCCCGGACAGCACCACCAAACGAGCAACCGCAAGCGTGCTGAGCAGGGCGGCCAGCGCGCCGATCAGAAAGACCAACTGGTAATTGAGGGGAAATACGATGCGATCGAGCAATTGCCCGCAAAGGAGAGAAGAAGCCGAGATGCTAAAGGATTGAATGGCAAAGCGTTTCCCCACCACCTCTGCCCGGAAATCTGGCTCTACCACTTCGGCAAAAAGGGCATTAAAAGCTATGGCTTGCAGAGTGCCGGGGATGTACATCAGCAGGGTGATGATAATAATTGCCCAAATTTCACTGCGGGGCTGAAAGAGCCAGGGAAGAAACACAAGCGCCAGATACCCCAGGCGGTGCCAGAAAAGGCTGCTCACCGTCGCCGTCTTTAAGGGTCTCCCCTGCAGCCACACACCATACGGCATGGAGAGGAACAGATTGACAAAACCAGGGATGGCGGTGATCAAGCCCACCTGGAAGCTATTGCCACCCAAACGAGCGACATAAACGGTCAGAAAAGCTAAGGTACTGCCGCTCAAAACCCCAAACCAGAAGATGTCGGCATAGAGCTGTCGAAAGTTGGCGCGTTGAACCGGGGTCAGGATTTGCATCCCCCTGAGTATACTCCCAAATTGAAGGACAAAAGTAGACTATAATCGTAATACAAAAGTTTGTTCGATCGGAAAAACGTATGGAGACAGTAACCATCTCACCGAAATACCAGGTCGTCCTAACCAAAGCTGTCCGAGAGTCGTTAGGGCTTAAGGGAGGGCCAAAAATGATCCTTCTGGCTTATGATAACCGCATTGTACTCATTCCTTATCGCCCCATATAAGAGGCGCGTGGTTCATTACCGGGAATAGACACCGAAATTGAGCGTGAAGATGAGCATTTTGCCTCCATCGAGGGGGGTAAAGTTTTTTCCTAAAGATTAAGAAATATTAACATATTAAATGCTAAAAAACCCTTGATTAATATTGAGTTTCTGGTAAACTATAGTCAAGCAGATGTCTGGGTGCCCCCCTCACCCAGGCATCTGCTTTTTAAGCCCATTCACAACCTTAATCCCATTTCTACTCGGAGCGTACCATGCCTTTAGACCCTCCCAGCGTCCGTCTAAACTTTCCTGCTCTGCAAAGGAGCAAGGCAATCTTTCTGGACAATCCGGCCGGCACCCAAATCTGCCAGACCTCCCTGAAACGCATCGTGGACTACCTGCAAACCTGCAACGCCAACCATGAGGGTGCATTTGCCACCAGTCGTCAATCCGATGCCCTTCTTCATGAAGCTCATGCCGCGGCGGCCGATTTTTACAACGCTGCCCGTCCGGAGGAAATCGTCTTTGGGGCAAATATGACCACACTCACCTTGCATCTAAGCCGCTCGCTGGCGCGTTGGCTTAAGGCCGGCGATCGCCTGGTGGTTACCCGCCTTGATCACGATGCAAATATCAGCCCCTGGCTGCTCATCGCCGAGGAACGCGGGTGTGTCGTGGATTGGGTAGACTTTCACCCCGAAGATGGCACGCTAAACCTTGAGGAGTTCCGCAAAACGCTTGAACGACAACCCCGCCTTGTGGCGGTAGGATACGCCTCGAACGCGCTTGGCACAATCAATCCCTTAACCGAGATCATCCCCTTGGCAAAGCAGGCTGGGGCATTGGTCTTTGTGGACGCTGTGCAGTATGCACCGCATGGCCCCATTGACGTGCAAGCCCTGAGTTGTGATTTTCTGGTCTCTTCGGCGTATAAATGGTTTGGACCGCACGTAGGGGTCTTATATGGCCGTTACGAACTGCTGGAAGCGTTGTTCGCCTATAAAGTGCGCCCTGCCCCATCAGCGCCACCCGGAAAATTCGAAACCGGCACGTTGAATCACGAAGGGATTGCCGGCGTCTTAGGCGCCCTCGAATACCTCGCAGAACTGGGTGAAGAATACGGTGCGGGCTTTGAAGCCGAGCTTGCAAACAAGTATCAGGGACGACGCCTGAGTCTAAAGAAAGCCATGACAGCCATTCGCGCCTATGAAGAAGGGTTGGGGCGAGCTTTGCTGGAAACCCTCGAAGAGACCCCTGGCGTAACGATCTACGGCATCCGCGATTTGCACCGCTTGAACGAACGGGTTCCCACCGTGGCGTTCCGTCTCAAGGGTTGGCATCCCCGACGGATAGCAGAGGAACTCGACAAAGCCGGCATTTACGTCTGGGATGGCAATTATTATGCTCTGGAAGTCACCACTCGCCTGGGAGTCGAAGAAGATGGTGGGATGGTGCGGGTCGGACCGGTGCATTACAACACGGTGCGCGAAATCGAGCAGTTTGGCGCCGCTTTGCGCAAGTTGATCCAGGAGAGCTAAGAGGTTTTCTGCCAAACCTTGCCGTTACCCTGGGAGATCATCCAGCATTCCAGAGCGCACAAAGCCAAAACGCTCTCTTCCGAATGCTCAACTGACTGCGCAGGTGTCTTTGGTTTCCCAATGCAGTATAATTGCCAGTGGTGAGGCATCCCTTCTGGCAGTTTTTTGTTTCCGGTTTCCCATCGAAAGAGAGACTTATGAACCCGTCCCTTTCCCCTAGAGAAGAGTTGAACCGCATTATTGAATCCGCCAAACGCCTGGGCGTAGAAGTCGATGAAGAAGAAGCCCTGCAATGGCTAACCGCGATGGCAGCCGTACAGAGTGACGAGATCAGTGTAGACGCCAAACACGGCGTTTACGGACATAAAATCAGTTTACTGGATTTCACCGCCGAAGATCTGGCCCATTTTCGTCAGGTGGGACAGATCGTCGAAATCCCCGATCAGCCCGGCGTGGTGGAGACCGCCTTAGCGCTCTCCGGCTCGGCAGCCCAATCCAAAATTCAGACCTATCCCGGTGATTGCGATTACTTCGAGCGGGTCAACATCAAAGCCCCAAGCAAAGCCGAAGCCTGCCGCATCTTAGGGGAAATCTTGCGCCAAAAGATTCTCAATACCGCTAGCGGAGAAACCTACCGCTTTATTGAAGCGAAATTAGGTAGTTATCCCTACGATGGATTGCGCCAGGGCAAGCCGGTCAAGAAAGGCGCGCCGATTTCCTGGAGCCTGGCGGATGTCCAGGCCGGTCAGGTGTTGGTTCAGGATCAGGAGGGAAATTCCGTAGCGCTCTCCTGGGAGGAAATGGCGCAAGAGCCCGGTTGGACCAAGCTGGATTGGGTGGTTGCCTGCCCACCCCGCCGGCAACTGGCGAACGCCAGCAACAACCTCGATGTCACCTGGGAAAGCCCCGATGGGACAATCGTCCCCCTCGATGGGCAACTTGACCCCTATTTTCAGGAAGTCTATCTAGAAGCCGAGTCAATTCCGCTGTTCACCAAGCTCGCCAAACAGGTCGCGGCGGACGCCATGGATCAATATGTAGAGCAATTAGAACAGGAAGTCAAAAAGTACGTTACCAAATCGCCCAACTACGGCAAAGCTGCCAAACGGATGTACAACGTCTTTCGTTTGAAAGGATTGTATAGCGAGGCTGGCTATCTACGGGAATTGTTTGATGAGCCGGCGACGATTCTGTATCAAATCAGCTCCCTGGTGCGCACCGTAGATGAAGCCTCCAGCGACGATTCTGAGATCAACAAAGAGACGATCACCGAACAGCTCGACGAACTGATCTTAGGTGCCATTGATGCCTTAGAAGGCGCCCAAGAGAAAGAGATTGTCCGCCGTCTGCTCCGCCTGCGCACCCTGATCAACGACCCGAGCCGTGAGCGCGAACAGGAAGTGTTGGAAGCACAAGCCGAATTGATGACCTTGGTAAACGCCTTTTTCTATGACCGCCTGATGGCCGTCCCGAGCATTCGAGCTTATCTCGAAGAACTGGAACAGTGAAGCATATCGCCCGCTCCACGCTCATCGTCGCCGTTTTCTTTGGGCTGGAAAAAGTCTTAGGGTTTGCGCGCCATTTTTTGGTGGCGCGCCAGTTTGGACTTTCCGCCGAGCTTGATGCCTATAACGCCGCCAACAATCTGCCCGATTTGTTGTTTATGCTCATCTCTGGCGGCGCGCTGGCCATGGCATTTATCCCCGTCCTGACCGAGACTCGCCAGAAAGCGGGGCAAGAAGCCGCTTGGCGGGTTTTTTCATATGTGCTGAATTTGCTCTTTCTGGTGACCGCCTCGCTCTCCCTGCTCATCGCCCTGTTTGCCGATCAACTGGTGCGTTCACAAGTGGGCATCGTACCTGGCTTTTCGCTCGAACAGCAAGGCGTGGTGGTGAATTTGATGCGCTTGAATTTAATCGCAACCTTGTTGCTCTCCTTGGGCGGGCTAGCGGTTGCCGGCTTACAATCCAATCAGCATTTCTGGCTGCCAGCCATTGCCCTTAGCTTATACGATTTGGGCGGACTGGTTGGTGTGGTGTTTTTAGCTCCTCAATCTGGCTATCAATTGCCAGGACTCCGATTGCCTGCGCTCGGCTGGGGAGTCTATGGGTTGGTCTCTGGCACGATTTTAGGCGCCTTTCTTTATCTCCTCATCCAGATTCCAGGCTTGATTCGCTACCGCTTTCGTTGGCATGGGGGGCTGGGGCTAAAGGATGCGATGGTGCTGAAAAGTCTCAGCCTGATGGCGCCGCGGGTCCTGACCATGCTGTTCATTCAACTCACCTTTATTGCCCAGGACAATCTAGCATCCCGTCTCAGTCCTGGATCGATCACCGCTTTAGCGTATGGCTGGCTCTTTTTTCAAGTGCCAGAAACGTTGATCGGCACGGCTTTGGGTACGGTGCTGCTCCCCACCCTTGCCGAGCAGGCTGTCCTTCAGGATCGCCAGGCCTTTCAGCAAACTTTAGAGAAAAGCCTGAAGGTGATCCTGGCGCTGACGATCCCCTTGATGGCTTTATTGATTGTGATCATCCGCCCAGCGGTTACGATTTTCAATTTCGGCAATGACGGTGAGACCCTGGTGGTTTGGACGGCGCGCGTCTATCTGCTGGGCTTATTGGGACATGCTTTGCTTGAAGTAGCCATGCGGGCGTTCTATGCCCAACAGGATGCCCGCACCCCCCTGATCAGCGCCGCTTTGACCAGCTTGGCATATCTTCTGCTCGGCATGCTCTTCTATCGCCCGCTTGGTGCGCCCGGCATCGCCCTGGCAAATGTGGTAGCTTTCAGCGGTCAGGCGTTTGTCTTGTGGGGGTTGCTGCATCGCCAACGCCAACCAGGCTGGCTCATGGGCAACACACTGGGACGGGCGCTGATTGCCGCCGCGCTCTGTGCCGCCATGCCGACCTTGATTTTCACCCTGAGTCATGCTACGCTTCCCATGGCGATTCTTGCCGGCGGGCTAGGAATGGTGATCCTGGTCGTTCTGGCTTTGCCGGAAATCAAAATCTTGTTGCGCTTATAGGTCGGAGGTATGCAAAAAAGCCGCGAAATTTTTTCAAAGCCTGCCTCACCAAGCCACTTCGGTGTGCAAAAACGCATTCTTTTCGGGCTTCTACTGGCTCTCCTGTGCACCATTGGCTGGCTTGGGAATGTCAGGCAGACTGCCAATGCCCATTTCGAGGCTGCAAACTGGCGCGCCAAAACCGACTCCTGGGTCTGGCAAACCGCCCAAGGAGGACAGACCGAATTTCTGGTCTTCTTGAAAGAACAAGCTGACCTGAGCAGAGCCGAAGCCCTGTCAACCAAGAACGAAAAAGGCTGGTATGTCTATCAGCAGTTGACAGCCGTGGCTCTGCACACGCAAGCGCCGTTGCTGGAACAATTGCGTCAGCGAGGCATTCCACATCGTTCGTATTGGGTAGCCAACCTGATCTGGGTGCGGGGTGATCTTAACGATGTTCTTGCCCTGGCGCGGCGGCGCGAGGTGGCGCGCATTGTTGCCAACCCAATCGTTCAATTAACCTTGCCGCCCAGGATAGACGGTTCAGCTCATCAGGGAGCAGATGGGCTCGAATGGAATCTCCAGCAAGTCAACGCCGATGACGTCTGGGCACTGGGCTACGAGGGACAAGGCGCAGTGATCGGCGGGCAGGATACCGGCTACGACTGGCAGCATCCGGCGCTCAAAAACGCCTATCGCGGCTGGGATGGCAGTCAAGCCAACCATGATTACAACTGGCATGACGCCATTCACGCCCCACTCTCCGCCTCTCTTCCGGTGAGAGCCTTCTCCCCTCTCCCTGTGGGGGAGGGGTTGGGGGTGAGGGCTGACTCCCCTCTCCCCATGGGAGCGGGGCTGGGGGCGAGGGCTGACTCCCCTCTTCCCATGGGAGCGGGGCTGGGGGTGAGGGCTAACTCCCCTCTCCCCATGGGAGCGGGGCTGGGGGTGAGGGCTGACTCCCCTCTCCCTGTGGGAGCGGGGTTGGGGGTGAGGGCTGACTCCCCTCTCCCTGTGGGAGAGGGGCTGGGGGCGAGGGCCACCAATTGTCCCTATGATTCCCCTGAGCCTTGTGACGACAATGGCCACGGCACCCACACCATGGGCACGATGGTCGGCCAGGATGGGACAAACCAGATCGGTATGGCGCCCAAAGCCAGATGGATCGGCTGCCGCAACATGGATCACGGCTGGGGTACACCGGCAACCTACACCGAATGCTTTCAATGGTTCATCGCCCCAACCCGCATCGATGGCAGCGACCCCGATCCAACCCTGGCGCCCGACGTGATCAGCAACTCCTGGTCCTGCCCGGAAGCAGAAGGCTGCACCGATCCGAATGTGCTCAAAAGCGTGGTCGAAGCGGTGCGCGCCGCCGGTATCCTGACCGTGCAATCGGCAGGAAACAAAGGTCCCGAGTGTGGTACGATTAGCGACCCGGCTGCCATCTATGCCGCCTCGCTGACGGTGGGAGC
>DAOTZA010000030.1:0-39069 GCA_034434515.1 Anaerolineales bacterium
GGTATTGTCTCAACAGCTAACTTTATTTCCGATTATACCAATCCTTTTGGGCATCTTCGCTTGCTTTCCCCCAACTAAAGGGATGAATGCAGATTCTTCTGCCGATCATGTTTTGATCACTGGCGCTTGATCGTTGATCGGCTATTGACAAAAGAAGTGAATACCGCTATAATAATAGAACAAAAGTTCTATTTATAGCAGAAAGCCTTGTTAGGATAAGCGGTTAAGGAGGTGTGCCCATGTCGTTTTGGAAGCGGTTGCGCCCAGAGGGGAGGCGCGCTGCCCCGTCAACAGAGGTGGTGATAGCCGATCCTGAAATCCAAAGTGTGTTGGAAGAATTGGCGGAGCAAGAAGGCCGCTCAGCCCAGCAGATCGCAGCGGATCTATTGCGCTATGCCCTTTCGGCGCGCTATGCCGCTCAGGAATACCTGCGCCGCTGGCAACGACTTTCGCGGCGCGAACAGCAAGTTGTTGCCCTGTTGTGTTTGGGATACAGCTACCGCGAAGTTGCCGAGCAATTGATTATTTCCTACGACACGGTCAAGACCCATGCGCGCAATGCCCTGAACAAATTAGAATTACAGAACCTGAGCGAAATGCGCCAGGCCTTAGCCGACTGGGACTTCAGCGCCTGGCAACCTGCTTCCACTGTTCCTTTGCTACCTATAAAGTAGCTAACCCTTTCTCGGTGATGGCGAGCGCTTCATCGATCTGCTCGGCGGTGACGATCAGGGGTGGAATGTAGCGCACCACTTGCCCAACCGTTCCAGCCATATAAGCCACCAGGCCTTGTTCTAACATGGCATTCAACAAGTTAAAAGCCGCTTCGGGGTTGGGTTGCTTATTGCGATCGGGATACACAAACTCCATTGCCAGCATTAGCCCCAAGCCGCGTACCTCGCCGATGATCGGGTATTTCTTCTTCAAGGCGTTCAGGCCATCTAAGAAGCGCTTGCCCATCTGGCGCGCGTTTTCGAGCAGGTTTTCTTCTTGTATCACCTGTAAGGTTGCCAGGGCAGCCGCGCAGGCGATGGGATTGCCGCCGTAAGTAGTCCCATGAGCGCCGGGCAACCACTGGCTCATCAGCTTTCGGCTGGCAACTGTGGCGCTCAATGGAAAGCCATTGGCAATACCTTTGGCGATTGCCAGGATATCGGGAACGATGCCGCTATGTTGACAGGCAAACATCTCGCCCGTGCGCCCAAAGCCGGTTTGGACTTCATCCAGGATCAGCAGAATACCATGCTGGTCGCAGATTTTGCGCAGGGCCGGTAAGAAATCGCGGGGCGGAACGATGTAGCCTCCTTCGCCCTGGATAGGTTCTACTAGGAAGGCTGCTACCTGAGAAGGGGGAATCTGGTGTTGGAACAGGCGTTCAATGCTCAGCAATGTCCACTCCAACGCCTTTTCTGGGGTAGAGCCAAGCGGGCAGCGATAAGCGTATGGATAGGGGACAAAATAAATGCTGGGGACGAAAGGCTCATAATGATTGCGATACTTGGATTTAACCGTGGTAACCGATGCCGCTCCGTAGGTGCGCCCGTGAAATCCGCCTTCAAAAGCGATAATGCCCGGCCGACCACTGACATAACGGGCGAGTTTGATAGCCCCTTCGATTGCTTCCGCGCCGCTATTGCCGAAAAAGAACATGTCCATCTCACCCGGTAAAACTTTTGGCAGAGCTTCGCAGAGATCGAGCAGAGATTTGTGAATCGTAACCCCGACCGCGCTGTGAACCATTTCTTCCATCTGGCGCTTAGCAGCTTCTAAAACACGGGGATGACCATGACCAAGATTGGTGACGGCAATCCCAGAAGTGAAATCAAGGTAGCGCTTGCCATCTGCAGTGTACAGGTAAACGCCCTCGGCTTTGACTACCGGCAATTTCGGCCAGTCTTCCGCCAGACTGGGAGCAAGGACTTCGGGGATGCGTTTCATTTGTTCAAGGAACTCGGATTGAATAGGGGACATGGACAGAATCTCCTTTTCGTCTCAGGATTGGCAACCAATTGAAAATTGGATGGAAAAGTGCTTGCCGACCGTTGACATTTTACCACTTTCCCGAATGAACGCGATAATCGAAAAGCCCCAGGAACTTTGTCAATCTTAACGTAATTACCTACCAAAGGCTCGATTTGGCAGGACAGACCGTCCACCAATATTTCACGGATGCACGATTAGGATTTCCATTCGTTTATTCGTGGTCAATTCGTGGACGGTTTTCTCAGCAAATGATCAACACGACTTGTGATGGTAGGTTGTTACACTATTAAACCTGTTGAGAAGGCGTTGGTTAATCCGGCGACAGTTTGGGAAACCTGCGGGACGTTTTGACAACGAGGCGCGACAGGCTTATCCAGAGGGTGTGGAGGCGAAGTTGGGAAGCACCAGGCGCACCTGATTCCGACCGCCCTGTTTGGCTTGATAGAGAGCTTGATCGGCCAATTCGATTAAAGTTTCGATCGCTCGTTCTGGTTCGAGATTGCAATTCACCGGATTACCCCCGCACACTCCAAAGCTGGCGGTGATGGAAATCGAGTGGTCGTTGAGTGGAATGCAAGTCGCAGCGATGTTTTGGCGCAAGCGTTCGGCAAGCCGTTCGCCAGCCTGAGGAGCTGTCTCCGGCAGGAGCAAAATGATTTCCTCGCCGCCAAATCGGGCGACGAGATCGATTTTCCGCACTATCTGGAGGACCAGGCGACTGATGGTTTGCAAGACCAGGTCGCCGGCCGGGTGACCATACGTGTCGTTGACCGACTTGAAGTGATCGAGGTCAAGCATGACGAGCGTGAGGGGATGTCGATAGCGACAAGATCGAGTAAATTCCTGGCAGGCGCGCTCGAAGAAGTACCGCCGGTTATACAACCCGGTTAATGTGTCGGTTATAGCGAGACGTTGGATTTCTTGAAAGAGGCGGGCATTGACCATTGCCAGCGCTGCATGGCTGGCAAACATCTCCAGTTTATGAGCATGTTCCTCCCGGTAGTAATTGGGTTCTAGCTTATCCAGGGAGAGGAAGGCCAGAACCTGACCATGCGCATAAATGGGTGAGCCGAGCCACGAGCGGACAGGGTTCCCGGTTTTACGGCGATCCCAAGCCGGATATTGATCAACATCCGAAACTAACAAGGGTTTCAGGGTGGTATACATGGTGAACAGGTTGGGCGTTTTGGGAATGTCAAAACAGGCTTCCAGGACGCGCTTTTCGATCTCTTCACCATAGCGGTGATAGTTTTTCGCGCGTCTCACCCGAGCCTGCATCCCCTCTACCTCCATGATGACCGCCGAGTCGTAAGCGATCAGGTTGCCAATCCGCTCCAACATGATATCCAGAACTTGTTCGTAATCTAACGTGGCATTCAATGCCATTGCTGCGGCTTGCAACGCTTCGGCTAACTGGCGTTGTTCACGTTCGGCTGCCTCGGCGCGTTCCCGCTCAGCAACTTCTAGGATCAGGATGTCATTGCGGCGCACCAGTTCATCCTGCTGGGTTTGCAGCTCCTTTGCCATCGCATCCAGTTGGGAGACCATCTCATTGAATGCAGTTGAGAATTCCCCCATAAACTCAACCCGTTGGGTAAAATCCCCCTGGCTAACCTGCTGGGTTTGCCAGGTAAGGTGGCGCAGGTTTGCCTGAAGCGATTTCAAGGCGCCAGCTAAGGTCCCTTTGGCTTTGATTTCATAGGAAAGTTCACCTTTCCCAAGCGCGATAGCCAGGCGGCGGATTTCCAACAGGGTTTGCAGGGCTTGTTCGTAGACAGCCCAATGAGAATCGCCACTGGTTTGGATCTCTACCTCGTGTGCATCGGTGATTAGGGCACGAAATTGCTCCAAAAGCTGGAACGCCTGTTCGAGAGTGGGTTGCGTTAAAAGAGACGATTTTGCCATGCGAGCTTCTTAAGAGAGCTAAGAACAAATCGTTGCCCGTATTTATTGGGATACGGGTATAACCTCTGCCCGAAAGCGACAGGTGCGGTCGCCGGTGCACCAGCAGTCAATTTCCTTGACTTTGAAATTCAAGCCGGTGAAGCTTTCGAGCAGCCCGCAGATAAACCCCTCGTCGTACACACAAACCTCGGCCTCGATTTCGGGCAAGCCAGAACAGTCCAGGTCTTCGGACATGGTTAAGATAATTTCGCCATGTTCGAGGTCTAACTTCTCCACTCGCAGAATCCCAATTCCCCATTCCCGCAAGGTCAAGGTCAGCTCTCGAATGAAATGATTGAGATCAGACATCGGTTCCAGGGCGTTTTGATAAAATTGTTGCCCTGCCAGCCTACCGGCGGCATAGAAAATCTGGTCAGCTTGCTCTGACCCGACGCTTTGCTCTAAAACGTCCCGTAAGGTGTATTGCATTAAGCGATAGGCATTGAGGCTGGTGATGGGACCCATGTTGGGGCGGCCTAAACGCAGGTCGCCGAGCAATTCCCAACGGAAAGGATATTTGCGGGAATGCGTGGAATTATTCATCGAATCATTTCTCCAAGATACGTGCTTAGGGTGGTTTCACCCTGTGCTATCTTTTCCAGTGGTAAAGACAGCCTGTCTGTGGAAAATGCAATAAATTGTGACAGGGTTTGGTAGTCTAAATAATTTTATCTCATGATTACTGGAAAATGCAAGCACTTGTTGTAACCTTCCTCGTTTTACGAGGTTATTTGACCCCTCGAACTCTCGAGTTCACAACAATTTGTGAGACAGGAGGTAGGCATCAAGGAAGCTCAAGAACGCAATATAGGTCGTTAGAGAGTAGAAGCAACGGATTGGGAAAAAGCCTCTGCAGGGTATCTCTTTGGGTGCATTCACTCCAGAGATAGCGCACCTGGAAGTCAGCGGCTAATTTTTTCAAAATGGATTCATTCAATCCTCTGCCCGTTACAAAAGGCTGCTTTGTCCAATAAATCGTTTCAATTCCACCATCCAGGCTAGGGGATACCCCTAAAATGACGCCGCCTGGTTTCGCTGCCAAAAGGTTTGCCAGTTCTCTCATTTGGTCATATTGTTGAGCGTGGGAGGGTGTTTCGGCGCCATAGTAGAGGTTGAATGGTTGCAGGCGATAGGGTAGCAATGTCCAAAGGAAGAGGATTGCGGTGCCCGTCCAGAGCAGCCAGGGACGGCCTTTGATTGTTCTCAATCCGTGTTCGATACTTTCTCCAATGAGTAGATAGGAGGCAGGTAAAAGAGGGATCAGAAAACGCGTTTTGGAGGTTGCCCAAAGGAGGATGGTGAGAAGGTATAGCATCACAGGCGAAGTTAAGACTCTCAACTCTCTGATGATCCAGGAGGTTGACGGGCGCAGCGGTTTCTGCTTCCAATGCAATCCCAGGGCAACAAGCAGGCAGAAAATACCAGGCGGTGTGAGCATGTCGATAAATTGTCGTCCTCCTGCCCAGGCAGATTTTGCCAGCAGAAGGCTATATCGTTCGAGAACAGATGGAATGGGGAGCACCTTAACCGTCCAGACCACTCGGTCTTGAGCCAGCTCAATCTGGGCAAGGCCTAGCTGTTCAGGGAGATAATACGATGAAGGGGTATGAATCCATTGTCCAAAAGTATTCCAGTTCCATAACAGCCAGGGACTAAGGAAGAAAAGAAGTGCAATGAAAAAGAGTCCCAGATTGAGAAGCTTCTTTCGTGCGGCGATATTTTCCTGGGTCAATATTCCGATGACAAAGGAGAGCGGCAAAAGGATGAGGTTATTGTGGGTGAGGATCGCCAGAGCACAAAACGCGCCGAAACCGATCAGAACAGATTTCTGAGTGGGGAGTTTTGGGCTACGCAGCCATTCAGCCAGGATCAAGATCAGGGTGATGAAGATGTATGGACTGCCATTGGTGCTGAAGTCAACTACCCAGGGTGAGATAGCCATCAATCCAAAGGGAATGAGCTTAACCAAAGAAGACGACTCGGTTTTGGGCAAGAACAGGATCCACAGACAGAAACCAGTAAATAAGGAGAATAGCTTGAGCATCAAAAAGGTATCTGTGCTGTCCCACAGCCGGGCGAGAATGGCGCCGAATAGGGGCCATAGGGGAGGATGTTGACTAGCAGGGCTTTCTAACGAAAGGTATAGTGCTTGAGGTGTGTAGTCGTATTTCATGGGATAGGTCAGGCGGCCATGCAAGGCGAGCTGACGAGCGGTAAGGGCAAACAGGTTTACATCCCCATAAAGGCGGGTGTTTTGCTGGAAACTCCAAACGCGGCTGATACATCCCGCCGTTAGCAGGCAAAAGAATACGACCCGGAAGAGGATGGGATTTTTCAAAGGTTGGCCGATTGACAGAAGGGTCTTTTTCAAAAAATGTCTGGAAAATTTTCCAAGGCAGAACGTTTCGATAAGCTTTAAGGGTGGGAGAGAAGCTTGTTCCTTGAGGATTTGTTTCAGGTCAATCGGCGAGGAATTTTACCAGTCTGAATCAGCCGGGAAGACGTTCGTATATAAGGCCCGCGTGCGGGGTTCGGCTAACATCGGTTCGGCCACTTCGCGCCATTTGTTGTAGTGCGGGGTTTCTTTGTGTTTGGCGGGGTCATCGGGAGTGCGATAGACTTCTATAAGTAGAAAACGGGTTGGATCGTCGCTCTGCTGCAGGACGTCGAACCGCGCCACACCTGGCTCCTCCAGACTGTGGCGCGCGTTTTCTAATGTGGCTTCCTTGAAAGCCTCAACAAATTCAGGTTTTACATGGAGAGAGACAATGAGGATAACCATAAAAAAGGCTCCTCGACCAGGACTCGAACCTGGAACCTAGCGGTTAACAGCCGCCCGCTCTGCCGAATTGAGCTATCGAGGAAAGGCAAAGAAAATTATATCTGCAAGCAGGATGCGTGTCAAGGAATGTTTTGGTTTTCTTGGCTAATTTCTCTTTAACGTCTGCGATCAACCATCTGTATTTTTGAGAATTGATTCGCTTCTGCACCATAATTGCAATACAGGGTTGGCGTGCCAGTGCGAGGCGAAAGCCTGGTGGCAATTCGCTGGGCTCTCCCAAAACGTGCTTAGTTGGGAGCGATAGGCTGAGACTGCCTGCAACCAGTGCTCCAATCCATCTTCGGAAATGGGAATGAATTGTGCCTGAAAGCCAGCATCCAGAGCATCCCTTTGCCAGTCTGGGTGCCGAAAGATATAGGGGATTTCTGCGTAATACCATAAAGGCAAGCCGCTCTTTTCGGCAGCCAGGCGGGTGAGCTGGTGATCGACGTGGTTGCCGACCCCTAAAGGGCAGATGATCTGGCTATGAGCGGGGGTTCTCTGGCAAAGCAGCTCGCTAAGCGATTCGATTAATGGGTAATCGCTCGGATGAAGCTCGCCAAAAAGGTCTTCATCCCCTGTGTAGATGAATTGCCCGTTTGGGTGGGTGCGATAAATGCAATCGAGAAACGAAAAGGAAACTCCCTTGACCCCAAGGATGTCAAGGGCTTGGGCATCTTCTTCTCTGCGCAGAGCCACTGCTTCCAGTCCCGCTCCCCAGCGTTGGTGCAATTGCTGAACATAAGGGGAGAGGCTAGCGGTTTCAGGCGGTTGACCGCCACAGATTGTCCAGATTTCGACTTCCTGTCCTGCCTGGCGCAGTTCCCAGATGCCACCGCCACAAGAAAAGACCGCATCATCGTAATGGGGAGATAGGAAAATCCAACGCATAAGAAAATTTTACTCGCTCTTGAGAGGCGTTGGGTCACTTTTTACCAGGCAAGGCACTTGTCGCATCAGGCAGCTAATGTTATCATGCAGGTACTGAAAGGGATATGATGGAGGCCGAATCCTTACCAAACCGCCGTTTGCGAATTGTCCTGGTGATGATCCTCCTGAGCACATTGCCCTGTTACTGCCTGGGATTCTTTCTGGCGGCGCAGGCGCCAGGCCAGCGCAGCACTGCAACGCCAACTTTGACACCCACGCCGCGCAAGACCTTTACGGTTACGCCGACTCTGTTCCAGTTTCCAACACCTTCTTTTACGCCTTTTTTTAATATCATTACTAATACGGTTACACCTACGGCAACGCAAACCGCCACTCCGACATCTACCCCAACCCCTACCGTTACGCCATCGCCCACGGATACGCCTACGACACAGCCCACCCCAACCGATACGCCAATTCCCTCCCCTTCCGCGACGGATACCCCGCTACCCGCACCATCTCCAACCGAAACGCCACTCCCAACGGTTATCCCACTCGGGTCGCCTACGTCTTCCTCGACCTCAACCAGTTAGGAGCAGACGATAATAGACGGGAGGTTGTCTTAAACCCTTGATTTCCGATACAATTATGCCATGAAGACAAACAATCTCTCAATTCTATTGAAAAGATTGACCTCACCGCCTGGTTTGTCAGGCTATGAAGAGTCCATTGCTCGCGAAGTGGAAGCTTTGTGGAAACCCCTGGTCGATCATCTCTCCCGCAACCGCTTGGGTAGTGTGTTGGGTTTTCGAGCGGGAAGTGGGGAATCGCCACGTCCTTGTTTGATGATGGTTGCCCATCAGGATGCCATTGGCTTGATGGTCAGCGGGATCAAAGAAGGTTTTTTGCGGCTGACTGAAATCGGCGGCGTTGATCAGCGGATTTTACCGGGGCAATTGGTTCAAGTGCATGGAAAACGCACCTTGCCAGCCGTTGTTGTACAACCGCCGCCCTTCTTGCTCCCACCCGAAGCGCAGGAGGGGAGTGTACCTTTGTCCTATTTGTGGGCTGATACTGGACTGGAAGAGAAGGAAGTACGCCGCTGGATTCAAATTGGCGATCCGGTCTCTTTTAACCGCAACTATGTGGAACTGGGCTCGGATGTTGTCTGTTCCCCCTCTTTGGATAACCGGGCTTCCCTATGCGCCTTGACTCTTTGCTTACAGGAGCTGCAAGCAAGAAAACATGCCTGGGACATCTGGGCGGTTGCCAGCACCCAGGAAGAGGAAACCTTAGGAGGTGCAGCGACATCTGCATTTCAAGTTCAACCCGATTTGGCGGTAGTGATCGATGTCACTCATGCCAGTGGGCCTGGTAGTCCAGCACACAAGACCTATCCTTTAGGGAAGGGAATCACCCTTGGTTGGGGACCGACGGTTCATCCCAAGCTCTATGAGGTTTTTAAGGAATTGGCTGAGAAGCTGGAAATTCCTTTCAAAATGGAAGCCATGCCTCGCTACTCTGGGACAGACGCAGACCGCTTGCAAACCATTGCTGAGGGCATCCCGACTATGGTCATCAGCATACCTTTACGCTATATGCATACCCCGGTTGAGATGGTTTCCAAAAAAGATATTCAGCGGGCAGCCCGTTTACTGGCGGAGTTTGCTGCCTCGTTAGAAATTGACTTTATGGTTAAGATCCAATGGGACGAAACACCGAAACCCTGAACCAACCAACCATCACGCCCGAACAGATTCGGGTGCTGGAAAAATTGTGTAATGCTGTCGCCGTAAGCGGTAATGAGACAGAAGTGCGCCGCCTGGTGATGGATCAGATTAAGCCAACCGTTCAAGAGATGCGCATCGATGCTCTTGGAAACCTGCTCGCTTTCCAAAAGAAAGAGTCTCGAAAACCTTTAAGGGTCATGGTTGCTGCTCATCTGGATGAAGTCGGTTTTATGCTGACCTCCGAGGAGGACAAAGAAGAAGGAATCTATCGTTTTGAGCTGGTGGGAGGCATTGATCCGCGTTGGCTGGCAGGAAAACCCGTGCAGGTAGGGACAGAACGCCGCAAAGGGGTGATTGGCTGCAAAGCCATTCATCTCACGACTGCTGAAGAACGCCGTAATCCCTTTACCGTTGAGGCGTTACGGGTCGATCTGGGAGGCGGCGGAAAAGCGAGAGTTGGAGATTGGGGAACGTTTGCAACGCCTTTTCAAAAGATTGGCGGCAGCATCCGCGCCAAAGCTCTTGATAATCGCATTGGGGTGGCAACCGCCATTGAGCTGCTGAAATACGAATATCCTGCTCTCGATTTGCTCGTGGCGTTTACCGTCCAGGAGGAGGTTGGCTTGCGGGGTGCAAAGGTGGCAGCCCATGCGTTGAACCCGGATCTGGCGATTGTGCTCGACTGCACGCCCGCCTATGATTTACCCTTGCAGGTCGAAGATAGCTTTTACCCTCTGGAGAACGAAAGATATAACACCCGCCTGGGGTATGGTGCTGCAATCTACCTCTCCGATCGAGCAACGATCTCCGATCCGCGTTTAGTTGCCCATTTTGTACGCACCGCTGAAAAAATGGGCATCGCCTATCAATTTCGTCAAGCAGGTGGTGGCGCCACGGACGCTGGGGCTATTCACCTGCAACGCGCTGGCATCCCGAGTATCTCCATTTCGGTGCCAGGTCGTTATCTTCATACGCCAG
Organism: Anaerolineales bacterium; assembly: GCA_034434515.1. GTDB lineage: Bacteria > Chloroflexota > Anaerolineae > Anaerolineales > UBA4823 > NAK19. The sequence goes on from DAOTZA010000030.1 coordinate 10,327, forward strand.
CTAGCCTTGTGCGGATTGCGGATTGGGAAAATACCCTGCGCCTTGTTTATCATGCCTTGCAAAGCCTTTCGGTGGATGTCTTGCAAACCGAACGCTAAGGTACCCAAAGAAGCGGAGAAGTCTAATGAAAGAATTGTTGAAAACTCTTGTCGAAATCCCTGCCCCTTCGGGGTATGAAAGTCAGGTGCGCAATCAGATTCGAGAATGGATTGAACCTCTGGTTGATGAGATGCGGGTGGATTCGTTAGGGAACCTGGTCGCGGTTCGCAAACAAACAGACGCACCGCGCCTCATGTTGGTTGCTCACATGGATGAGATCGGTTTGATGGTGACCCATGTTGACCAACAGGGCTTTGCTCGCTTTGTGGCTTTGGGTGGAGTGATGCCAATCCATTGCGTCGGGGGGCGAGTGCGCTTCTTGAACGGCGTTCAAGGAGTTATCGGTGTGGAAAAGAATCCGACTTCTTCTGAAATCCCGCCCCTTGAGAAGATGTTTATCGATGTAGGCGCTTCCAGCGCCGAAGATTGCCCGATTCGCATTGGGGATGTGGCGGTGTTCGACCGATCTTTTGTGGATTTGGGCAAGCGGGTGGTCTCCAAGGCAATGGATGATCGCGTTGGGGTTGCGGTGTTGATTGAGGCCTTACGGCGGATAGAGAAAAGCGCTTTTGAGATGTATTATGTCTTTAGCGTTCAAGAGGAAGTGGGGGTTAGAGGGGCAACGGTAGCTGCCTTTGGGGTGGAACCCGACTTGGGATTGGCGATTGATGTCACTGCTACGGGAGACACCCCTAAGGGCCATCGAATGGAAGTTCGCCTGGGTAAAGGGCCAGCCATTAAAATTCGCGATGCAGGAATGCTTGCCGATCCGCGCGTGATCCAGTGGATGGTTCAGACGGCGGAAAAAGCCAAGATACCCTACCAACGGGAAATCCTGGAGTTCGGTGGCACCGATGCTCGCGCTATCCAGCTCTCCCGCAGCGGCGTTCCAGCAGGTGTTCTTTCAATTCCCTGTCGTTATGTCCATGCCCCCTCGGAAATGGTGGATATGGAAGATGTTGAGAATGCAGTCAAGTTGCTCATTAACCTCCTTCAGACTGCGCCTAACCTTGAACGGCCGAAGTAATTGCTTACGGTTGTTCGGCTCTTAAGCTGTGGATTTTAAAACGATGAACTCTTTTTGGCGATTGGGCGTGCTCCTTCTTGGATTATCTTTGCTCATGGCGTGTCAGGGGGAGGTGAGCGGTGGGCAGCCCGCCACAAGCCCCTCACCAAACCCATTGCCCCAGATCACGGCAACGCAAACTCCTCTATCCCCTGGTTCCCGGCAGACGCGGCAGGGTATCCAGATCTGGCTACCACCCCAGTTTGATCCCAATGGGAATCAGCCCGCCAATCAGCTCCTTCGCAATCGACTGCAGGCGTTCTATGAGCAGTTCTCGAATTTGCCCATTGAAGTACGTCTCAAGGCTGAAGATGGCCCTGGTGGAATGCTTGAGGCGCTATCGGCAGCCAGTGAAGCAGCTCCACTTGCCTTACCAGACATCGTACTGCTGCCACGGAAATTAGTTGCCCCGCTTGCCCAAAGCGGTATTCTCCATCCTTTGGGCGGATACACTCAACTGGCAGAGGAGCAAAAATGGTATCCGTTTGCACGCCAGCTTGTCACCGTTGAAAACACTGCCTTTGGCATTCCGTTTGTTGGGGATGTCCTTTTGCTGGCTTATCCCCAAAGTTTAGCCAATGAATTACCGCTAGAGTGGAATGACTGGTTAGTCAGTCGTTATGAGCTTGGCTTTGCTGCTGCTGACCCCCAAGCCACGGTGATGCTTGCTCTTTACCTTCAGGCAGGCGGTGCAGTGCGCAATGCGCAAGGAAAGCCGATGTTAGAAGAAACGGTTCTGACGGAAGTATTGGAAAAACTCTCCTATGCCTATCGGCAAGGAAAACTACCCGCGTGGGTGATTCAAGCGGAGAATGATCAGATGGTTTCTCAGGCGCTGGCTGAAGGAAAGATTGACAGCGGATACCTGTGGGGGTCGAATTTTCTAAAAAACGATTTTCGAGACTACCGTGCATCAGCGGGATTTTTAGCGAACAAGACCTCCCTTACGTTAGCGAATGGTTGGATTTGGGCTTCGACAAGCTCGATTCCCGATCAGATTGGAATCGGCTTTCACCTGGCAGCTTTTCTCAGTGAGGCTGAATTTATGGCTGCTTTTACGCAAGCAAGTGGGTATTTACCAACTCGCGCCGAGGCTTATCCATACTGGCAAGAAAATGAGTTAACCAAAGACCTGGATACCATTTCCCACCTGGCACAAGCGATTCCGCCCAGTCCATTAAGTGATCCTCTGGGAATTGCCCTGCGCAATGCGATTTTAGCGGTACTCAAAGATCGCGTTGCGCCCCAACAGGCTGCCAAAGATGCAATTGCTACCCTGAGCAAGCCCTAAGCTGGTTTTAATATATTCTCTGCTCAATAATGGTATGATGTCGTTTCGAGCTGGTTATGGATGACCCTAAAGAAAACTTTACGGAACAAGAGCCTTTCCCGCTTTCAGAGGGTAGGCGATCAGAAGAACTCTCTCAACCATCTGCCTCGCCAGGGGGGGAAGCGCCTGGGCGATGGCAAACCCTCTGGCAAGACATCACCGAATTGGGATTTGGGGAGACTTTCTCGCGCTGGGCAGCCCACTTAATCCTGGCAGTGTCGATCTTGCTGTTGATTTGGATCATGCCTGGTTTCTACACCTATGATTTCTTTTCGGTTGTGTCGGCAGAAGAGAGTACGGTCAACCTGCCAACCCAAACACCGGCGATTGATTCGTCCCCCTCCCCTTCGCCTGTCCCTGCCATTGTGGATGTGGGGATCAATCGCCAGACGCAACTCTTCACTTCATTGCCCAGTCGGCCGCGCTTTGAGGTGATCAAGTACACGGTCAAACCCGGCGATACTCTGTTTGGCATTGCCGAAAAATTCCGCCTCAAGCCCGAGACAATTTTGTGGGGAAATCAATATACGTTGGGAGACAATCCCCATAACCTACGACCCGGGCAAGAACTCAATATCTTGCCGGTCGATGGTACCTATTATAAGTGGTCGGCCGGGGATGGATTGAACCGCGTGGCAGAGTTTTTTGGTGTCAAGCCCGAAGATATTATCAATTTTCCCGGCAATGGTTTAGACCCCAACACGATTGGCGATTATGCGCATCCCAACATTGAGCCCGGTACCTGGCTGGTTATTCCCGGCGGAAAACGCGAATTTGTTAGCTGGTCTGCTCCAGAAATTCCCCGCGACAATCCAGGTGTTGCCCAGGTTCTTGGTCCTGGAGCCTGCAGGGAAGTTTCCAGTGGAGCCATTGGGGTGGGATTGTTCATCTGGCCCACCAATCGACATTTTTTATCGGGGTTTGATTACTCTCCCTCAACCAACCATTTTGGCATCGATATTGACGGTGAGACAGGCAACGCGGTTTATGCGGTCGATAACGGGGTGGTTGTTTACGCTGGTTGGAATAACTGGGGCTATGGCAATGTGATTGTGATCAATCACGGAAATGGCTGGCAGACGCTGTATGCCCATTTAAGCGCGATCAATGTTGCTTGTGGCCAAAGCGTTTACCAGGGGAACACCATCGGTGCAATTGGGAGCACCGGTAATTCCTCCGGATCGCATTTGCATTTCGAAATGATGTATAACGGCACCAAGGTAAATCCCTGGGATTATCTGCCTCCACCGTAAACATCCCGATGACACAAACCAACGTTTTCCAACTTCAAATTCTGCGAATTATCCTGACGGCTTTCCTAATTGGCTCGGCAGTCTCTGCGTGCATCCCTTTACACTTACCGTCAGCCACTCCTACAGCAACTGCTTCAACGACCCCGATGGCGACCAGGACTTTGCTACCTACCTTGACGCCTTCGCCGACCAGTGCGATCCAACTTAGCGAGGAACAATTGCGAGGGGTCACCATCCGTTTCTGGCACCCTTATTCTGGCGAGCTTGGAGCAACCCTAGATCAGTTGGCAGGTGAATTTTCCCGCCAGAACCAATGGAATCTCTCCGTGGTCAGCGAATCGGTCAATGGGATTGATTTCCTGGAAGAACGGATGAAGACCGCTCTCGATCAGGAGACTCTTCCGAATCTGGTGATTGCGCCTCTCTATCAAGCCCTGGAGTGGAATCAAAGCCGTCCCCTCCTCGTTGATTGGACAGTTTATAGTGAAGATGTCCTTTGGGGGGTGCCGCCTTTAGAAAGAGAACTGTTCTATCCGAATGTGTGGGAGGCCAGTGTCGTGCAGGGGCAGCGATGGGGGATTCCTGCCCGCCGCGTTGCTCAGCTTCTGCTCTATAACGCCTCCTGGGCGAATGAATTGGGTTTTAAAGCCGCTCCGAAAACCTCAACCGAGTTTCAACAACAAGCCTGTGCGGTCCGTTCGGATGGAGGACATAATGATTCGAACGGATCAAGAGGGTATTTGTTCACCCATGATTACCCCACTATCTTCGGGTGGTTTATGGCATTTGGCGCCCAAATCACACGAAGCGGAGAGGAAAGTTACCAGTTCAAATCGGCAGAAGTTCAAAGTGCGATGGTTTTTTTACGCAAGCTCTTTGAACAAGCATGTACACTGAACGTTTCAGACCTTGATCCAATCGATGCCTTTGTCCAAAGAAAGGCGCTCTTTGTACCGGGCAGCAGCGCCCAACTCCAGCTTGTTGAGCAGGCAATGGAAAACGCCCGGAACCAGGATCGTTGGACAGTCTTGCCGTTTCCAACCGCCAATGGAGAGGGTTCAACAGTTCTCTATGGTACGGATTATCTTCTGCTTCGCTCTTCCAAGCGGGAGGAGCTGGCAACCTGGTTGTTTGTCCGTTGGCTGTTGGAGAAAGAAAACCAGCAACGTTTGGCAGTAGAAACCCTTGCTTTGCCTTTGCGCCGCGATGTCGGGGAAGCTTTGCAGAACGAGATGAACGTGCCGCCAGGCTACCGGGCAGCAATTGAATATCTGCCCTTAGGCGTCAATGAACCCTTATGGGCATCCTGGGATAAGGTGCGTTGGGCAGTTGGAGATTCCAGCCGTCAATTAGTCGCCTGGTATTTCACCCTGGAGCAAATGCCTTCGTTGTTGGAGCTCTTGGATAAAACTGCTGCAGACTTACGTGCGCGGCAACCTTAAGAAGCGGGCGAACTGGAAAATTCGGTCAGACGGCGTAAAGCAGCTTGAGCATGAGCGTCCAGCCCTTCTTGATAGGCAATCTCGGCTGCTAAGGGAGAAAGTTTGCGGCTGGTCTCAGGGTCTAAGGCGACCAAACCGATGATGCGCACGAAGTCCAGGCAACTCAGGCATGAGTTAAAACGAGCGGTTCCACCGGTTGGTAGAACATGACTGGGACCGGCAATGTAATCGCCTAGTACCTCGTAGGAATGTTCTCCGACAAAGACCGCGCCGGCCGAGCGGATTTTCTCAACCCACTGCCAGGGGTTTGCGACAGCCAGCGCCAGATGCTCAGGGGCAAACTGGTTGGCAATCTCGAAGGCCTGGTTTAAGTCACGAACTAGGACGAGGCCGCTTCTGTGTTTCAGGGAAACCTCCAGAATCCGATCTCTGGACAAAGCCGCAAAGCGATCATCGCCTTCCAGTTGATTTGCTACTTGATGCTGCACGGCTTCCGCTACTTTGGGTGAAGGGGTCAGCACGATAGCTGCGGCGAGGGGGTCATGCTCTGCTTGGGCGAGCAGGTCGGCAGCCACCCATTCGGGGTTAGCCGACTCATCAGCGATGATCATTGTCTCAGTTGGCCCTGCTAATCCGTCAATGCCAACCATGCCATAGACCTGTTGTTTGGCAAGGGTGACAAAAAGATTGCCTGGCCCGACAATTTTATCTACGGGTGGGATGCTTTCGGTGCCGTAAGCCAGAGCGGCGATCGCCTGGGCGCCGCCAACGGTATAAACCTCGTCGACCCCTGCGATAGCTGCGGCTGCCAGGGTGATGGGATGAACTCCGCCATTGGCGCGAGAGGGCGGCGTAACCATGGCAATTTGGGCTACACCGGCGACCCGTGCCGGGATAACGGTCATTAAAACCGTTGAGGGCAAGGGAGCACTTCCGCCAGGGACATATACCCCTGCTCGCTCGATGGGGCGCACCAGTTGGCCTAGGGTTCCTTCGCTTCCCTGAATCAACCACGAGTGAATCGGTTGCCGCCGATGGAATGCCTCCACCCGCTGGGCAGCTTCTTTCAACGCTTCAAGCGTTTTGGCGGGGATAGCTTGCACAGCTTGCTGGATGACTTTGGCGGAAACTCGAATTTCTGACAGGGAAACGCCATCTAATTTTTCCGTCCAGCGCTTCAGAGCTTCGTCTTTATGGTCACGCACATCTTCGAGAATGCGCGCCACAGCTTGAGCGGGAGTCAACCGTTCCCCGAACAGCGCTTCGAGGCGATCGAGCATTTGGAGAGGGACTTCTTGTAACGCCAGCGGAGTGCGCTGCAAAATGGTATGTCTGGCTGTTTCAAGGTCGTAAATGGGTATCATATCGGGCGAGAGTTTATCACAAATTTTTACCAAAAAACGAGCGAATTTGGGCGGTATTGGCTGAACTCTGGCGGGTTAAGTGTGTTCACGAAACCATCACTGCGGGTACAATACGAATAAGCCACTGGAGGAAGAACCCCATCCTTTCTTTAACCTAAAGGAGGAAACAATGAGCGACTATCAAACCGTTGTGTGCGAAAAACACGAAAAAGTTGGGCTGGTGAAGTTAAATCGTCCGCAAGCCTTAAATGCTCTGAATACCACCTTATTGCGTGAGCTGATGGAGGCGTTAGAAGCCTTCGATGCCGATCGCGAAGTGGGGGCGATGGTCATTACAGGCAACGAACGAGCATTTGCTGCCGGAGCAGATATCAAAGAGATGGCAGAGGCTTCTGCGATTGAGATGTTCCAGCGCGATATGGTTGGGCAATTTGACCGCATTCGTCACATCTCAAAACCGGTGATTGCTGCGGTGAGTGGTTGGTGCCTGGGTGGAGGATGTGAATTAGCCATGTCTTGTGACATGATCATCGCCTCTGAAACTGCCCGCTTTGGACAGCCGGAAATCACCATCGGTGTCATCCCTGGTGCTGGGGGAACTCAGCGGTTGACCCGTGCGGTAGGTAAAGCGTTGGCAATGGAGATGATCCTCAATAATCGCACCCTGACGGCTGAAGAGGCTTATCAGCATGGTTTAGTGAATCACGTCGTACCCTGCGAAGAACTTCTTCCCACTGCTCTAAAACTGGCAGGGGAGATTGCCGCCCGCGCCCCGCTTGCAGTACGTCTTGCCAAAGAGGCAATCAATTTTGCTGCCGAGTCTTTCTTGAGCAATGGCTTGCTGCATGAACGGCGCAGTTTTTATTTTCTCTTTGCCAGTGAAGACCAGAAAGAGGGGATGCGCGCTTTCCTGGAAAAGCGAGCTCCGAACTGGCGAGGAACATAAGAAGCCTGAGATGACGGCTATTGAAGTGGTCTCAACTTAAGAACAAATCGGGAATTCGACTCGAAACAGACTGCCTTTCCCTACCTCGCTTTGGGCAGTGATTTTGCCGCCGTGTGCGTCGACAATTGCTTTTACAATGGCTAAACCCAATCCACTGCCGCGCGTTGTCCCATAGCGTGGACGGGTTGCTTCGGCGCGATAGAAGCGTTCGAAGATATGAGGCAAATAATTGGGTGGAATGCCAAAGCCATTATCTTCCACTTCCAGAATCACTGTCTCGCTGGCAGTCTGGTGGAATAAGCGTACCTGAATCCAGCCGCCGTTGGGAGTATATTTGATGGCGTTGTCAACCAGGTTATAAGCTAAGCGACGGATTTGTTCTTCAACTCCCTGGATCAAGGGCAAATCCTCTCCCGCTTCCAATTTAATGTGAATGTTCGATTTCTCTGCCCGGACACGAAAAGCAGCGCACACTTCGGAGATCACTCGCTTCAAATCGATTTCTGTAAAGGGAACGCCGCCTTTGGTCGCTTCGATGCGCGAGAGGTCTAGCATATCTGCTACAACCTGGCTAAGATGGTCAATTTCGCTTTCCATTTCGCGGAGAAATTTATCCGCCAGAGCTGGTTCTTCCATTGCACCATCGCGCAGGGCTTCGACTCGTAATTTGAGGGTTGTTAATGGAGTGCGCAGTTCGTGGCTGGCGTTAGCGACAAAGTTGCGCAGTTCGATCATTTCCGCTTCATTTTGCTTTTGTTGGGCGAGAAAAGCCTCTCGAATAGCGTCGGCTTCTTCCAGCGCAGAGTCTTGGGGTGGATGTTGGTCGTCACAACTTTCTGCTGTTTGGATGGGGAGGCGAGTGAGCTGTTGTAACCAGCTTTGTGAGATGAGAAAGGCAACGGCATTGATCAGAACAACCAGACCAATCAGAGCAAGCCAAAAACGCCAGTCGGAGAAGGGTTCAGGTACGAGCTGCCGAGACCAGAAGCGTTCCAAACCGAGCGCAATGGTAATGTTTAAGAGCCCCAACCATGCCAGCAGGTAAAGCCATCGTTTTCTCAGGGAACGAGGCAAAAGACAAATCATCCAAGTTCCTCAGCTCCAATAAAGCGATAACCATAACCACGGATGGTTTGGATATATTGAGGAGAGGCGGGATCGTCTTCTATCTTTAGGCGCAGCCAGCGGACATGGACATCCAGGGTGCGTTCATCCCCAATCCACTCTTCACCCCACACCTGTGCCAGAATCGTTTCACGGCTCATTGCCTGTCCGGCGTTTCTCATCAGGAAGGATAATAAATCATACTCCCGCGCCGAAAGCAAGATTTCTGCTCCTTTTTTGGATAATCGATGGGCAGTCAGGTCCAGGTGAAGGTCGCCAATGGTGATATCGGTGAGCGGTGGATAATAGCGATCCATTTCCACCCGGCGAAGTATGGCGCGGATACGGGCTAATAGTTCCCGAAAGGAAAAGGGTTTGGGAAGATAATCATCTGCACCAACTTCTAAACCCAATACCCGATCCAACTCGTCGCCGCGCGCGGTGAGCATAATGATTGGGATTGTACTTTCTGCGCGCAGGCGTTTGCAGACTTCGATCCCATTCAAGCCGGGCAAAAGGATATCCAGCACAATCAGGTCGGGCTGATATTCCCGAACCGTATCGAGAACGAGTGAGCCATCCCCAATGCCTTTGACCTGAAAACCTTCTCGCTCCAGGGAATAGATGAGCGATTCGACAATCAGGGGTTCATCATCGACGATCAGGATTTTTGTCATTTTGGCCTCTTTTCTCCCATCTGGATGGGCAATGCCTGGCTTTATCTATTCACTCTTGTTTGGAGCAGATTGAGGAAGGTTCTCTGCCGCGACCCGCGTGTGGTCTGGAATAGAGTCTAACCCCAAGTCAATGCTCTCTTCCATCCGAATCTGTCCACGCAAGAAAGCTCCTTCTTCGGTAGCAAAGGCTGCTGTGACAACATCGCCCCATACCCGGCCGGTGCTGCGGATTTCCACCTTTTCGGCAGTAATATTCCCCTTAACCATTCCAGCGACAATTACCGTGTTTGCCCGGATTTGTTCACAGGTAACCCGGCCGCCTTCACCAATTACAACCGTACCCCGCAGGGCAATATCTCCATCGAAAGCGCCTTCGATGCGCAATCCACCGCTGCCGCTTAGGGAGCCCTTCCAGTTAATCCCCGCACCTAAGACTGAGTTAATGCGTTCAATTGGCGCTTGGGGTTGTAGGGCAGCCAGGGAGGGTTCTTCTCGCTTGCGAAACATGCTGGTTATTCAATCGTTTCCGGAATTCCGAGAATATTGTACCCTGAATCGACAAAAAGTACTTCGCCGGTTGTTTTGGAAGCTAAATCAGAACATAGAAAAACGGCTGCGTTACCCACATCTTCGATGGTGACATTTGAATGAAGGGGAGCAATTTCGGCGTAGCGTTTATACATGTCTTTAAAACCGGACACGCCGGCAGCAGCAAGCGTGCGGATTGGTCCGGCGGAAATGGCATTAACGCGCACTTGTTGTCGCCCGAAATCATATGCTAAATACCGTACCGAGGCTTCCAGAGCTGCTTTGGCGACGCCCATCACATTGTAATGCGGAGCAACTTTCTCTGCGCCGTAATACGTCAGGGTGAGCAATGCCCCGCCTGGGGGGATATAGGGCTGAAAGGCTCGAGCAAGAGCAGTGAACGAATACACGCTGATGTCCATCGCCAGGTGAAAACCGGCTCGCGAGGTATTGTAGTAAGGTCCGCTTAATTCCTCGCGATTGGCAAAGGCAATGGCATGTATGAGAATATCTACCTTGCCAAAGCGTTGGGCTGCTTTTTGAGCGATGGTTTGAATCTGTTCATCCGAGGCGACATCACAAGGTTCGATGAAATCGCATCCAATTTGAGCTGCTAAGGGGCGAACCCGCCGTTCTAAGGCTTCACCTGCATAGCTGATGCCAAGTTGCGCTCCTTCCCGCGCAAAGGCTTGGGCGATCCCCCAGGCAATGGAACGATCATTGGCAACGCCGAAAATCAAAGCCACTTTTCCGTCCAGTAAACCCATTCCTTCCTCCAGATTGATCAGGTATCAGGAACCTCCCTTTTATCCTTGAGAAGCGCGGAAGCAGGCAAACCGACAAACCGCCACGGGATGCTGCGCCAGGGTTCCTGTACAGTATATAACCCCACACGCGGGGTGGTAGTCACGCTGAGAGAAAGAAATGGGCTGCCATCGGGAAGGCTCTCGACATAGAGGAGCGGGTGGGGTTGGCAAAGATCGTATCCATTCCATGTGCCGTCGATATTGAAAGCTTGACAGAGTTTTGCAGGCCCATTTGTCCAGAAGGGGCGTGGCTGACCGTTGCGCCGTTGAGCCACAATATCCTCTCCTTCATCTAGTTGGACAGCACGGATCAGCACCGCAGCCGGGAATCCTTCCCGCTCGGTAACGAAATTAAGCAGCCAGTGCATACCATAAGTGAAATAAACATAGGCATGACCTGGCGGACCATACATGACTTTCGTTCTGGGGGTCAAACCAGCCCGGGCGTGGCATCCTTGATCTTCCTCTCCGATATAGGCTTCGGTTTCAATGATGAAACCGCTCAATCGCCGTTGATTTTCGATCCGCACCAAGCGCATTCCCAACAGTTGCTCAGCAACCACTAGCGTCGGGCGATCAAAGAACGCTCTGGGGAGAGGACGGAAGTGGCTCATCTAAGGGAAATTAACTGCGTACGCGGACGAGTTCTTTGCGGAAAAGGGGATCTTTCTCCAGGGTCAGGCGCAAACCTTCTTCAAGGGACACGCGCGGTTGAAAGGTTAGTTTTTCTTTTGCCAGGCTGATGTCGGCGCACATGCGCGAAACCCCCGGATCGTTGCGTGGATTATAGAGAATTTCCGCATCCGAGTTGGTGATTTTGAGTACCAGACGGGCAAGCTCCCGGACGCTGGTCTCTCGCCCACTGCCGATGTTGATGATTTGATGGTTGACATTGGGAGCCGTGGAGGCGGCGATCATAGCACGGACAACATCGTCGAGATAGATATAATCGCGGGTTTGATCCCCTTCTCCATGGATGACAATCGTCCCATTGCGCACGGCCTGGCGTAGAAAATAGGGTATGACCGGTGGATGAGAGGCTGGTAGATGTTGGCCTGGTCCATAGGCATTGAACACGCGCAAACAGACGGTTTCAATTCCCCAGAGATCACCAATTGTGCGCACATAGTATTCCGCTGCCAGTTTGGAGACCGCATAAGGAGAGCGTGGTTTGGGCTTGATCTCTTCGTGGAGGGGTTGCGTTTCTTGTTCCCCGTAAACAGCTCCTGAAGAGATCAATACCACTCGGCGTACGCCCACATCGCGCATAGCCTCCATCAGGCTGACCGTGCCGCCCACGTTGACCGCGTTGTACTCACGTGGATAAAGCACCGATTCCTGGACCGAGACCCGCGCTGCCAGGTGATAGACGCAATCGACATCCTGCAAGAGTGTCCATAATTTTGGGCGGTCGTTAACATCCCCCCGCGTAAAATGGACATCCGGTGAAAGGGTGGCCGGATCGCCGGTGGAAAGATCGTCAAGCCCACGCACCTCATGTCCTTCGCGGGCCAGTTGATTGGCTAATGCGCATCCAAGAAAACCTGCTGCCCCAGTGACTAAGAAGTTCATGCTAGCGCGGATTATAGCATGAAGTGAGCGGATTCGATTGACGGATGATCAGATTCTAATCTGCGTGTTGCCAAACCACGCCATAGCGGAGAGGGTGGGATTCGAACCCACGGTGGATACAAGACCCACAACGGTTTTCGAGACCGCCCCGTTCAACCACTCCGGCACCTCTCCAGCGATGGGAGAAATTGTACTCCCCGGCGAAAAGCATGGTTTACAATCGAGCTCACGGAGGTCACAGAGAAAATTATAAGCTCTGCCCTATCCGCGTCCGCTGCGGTTTGTGTTTTCGGCGGACGTAATTATACTAAAAAATCGGGTTTGTAAGATGAAGTCGTGCGCTTGTGAGACCTTTTTCTTGCTCACCTATGGAAAAATTGGGCAATTTGGGGTGTAGGTGAACACTTATTCTTTGCATTTTCCTTTAGGGCTTTGCATAAGGCTGAATGGTCTGCAATTCACTCAGAAACTGATAGTGTTTCTGGTTAAACGTGTACAGAGGCACTCCCAGCACAAGTGCTGTCTGGGCAATGAATACATCCAGCAAGCCTGCTCCGTGGCTCAGATGATATGCCAGAAATATTTCCAGCGCATTGTCACAGTCTGCAGGCAAGAGCCATACCACCCCGTAGGGCAATAAAGCACGCTGGAAACGCTCCTGTTCCTCTTTATTGCGACATCCTTGGATCAGTTCCATCACCACGTATCCTGGCAGGGCAATTTCCTCCCCTTCATCCAGGGTGTCGAACCACGCTACCGCAGGAGGAAACTGACGCAGGAGGTCAATCATCACATCGCTATCCAGCAAGATCATTGTGCCTCTCCACGTTTTTGAGCCTGCTCGCGTAAGCGCCGTGCATAGGTGCTGCTATCTTCAATGTCTGTCCGATCCTTCCACAGGCCGATCAATCCAGACTCACGCAACTGACGTACGGTTAGGCGCAGCGGCGTTCTGGTCTTTTCAGCCCAAGGCAGGACAATAATTTCAACTTTATCGCCGCGCTGGTAAGGTAAACCGCTGAGATGGATCTGTCCGTCCTTGACAATTACTGCCTCACGTCTAATTGCTTCCATTTGCCTACTCCTCGTATCCTATAAGCTCGCAAAGGGGCTGCGCTCCCAACTACCATTTGGGAAGGTGGCACTCCAAATGGTATCTTCAACCTTCTCTCATTGCCGCAGGTTCAAAACCTGCAGGTGACTACAGACTACTCCCAATTTTACTCGTATTTTCCCAGACCCGACACTCAACCTGTTGAAAGGACTTGGACGCTTTTGTGTTTGACTTTAGATTGGTCGTAACAACCTACTATCACAAGTCGTGTTGATAATTTGCTGAGAAAACCGTCCACGAATTGAACACGAATAAACGAATGACAGCGCTATTCGTACATTGGTGAAAACTTTGTGGACGGTCTGCCCCACCATAAAAAGAGATTTGAATACCTGCCACAACTCTCGGAGTAAAAATTTCTTAGGTTTGCCTATCCTAAAACCAACTTTTCTGTTTGGAAAAATGTATTATAGGTAGAAGGAGGCAGAATTTCGGTAGTTCGGATCGCAAAGGAGATTTTATGGATGAAATGGATGCAATTGCGCGTTTGAAACAAGGCGATATTCATGGTCTAGAGTATCTGGTGAGAACTTATCAGATTAAGGCGCTTCGTACGGCTTATCTGATTGTCCGAGATTATGATTTGGCTGAAGATGTCGTTCAGGATGCTTTTTTAAGAGCATATCAACGAATCCATCAATTTGATGTGAAACGTCCATTTGGCCCGTGGTTTTTCAAGATAGTCGTCAATATTGCCAAGCAGGCTGCTGTTCGGAGAGAACGAGAGATCGCGTTCGATATCGTGAGTGCTAATGAGGAGACAGCTCTGGATAAGATCTTAGCTGACTTAAAATCTCCCGAAGCCATGGTAGAGCAACATGACTTACAGCAGATGATTTGGAAAGCGTTGGGTAAACTGCCTCCAGCACAACGGACGACAATTGTTGAACGCTATTACCTAGGCCTGAGGGAGAAAGACATTGCTGCCCGTGCGGATGTGCCGCTTGGCACAATTAAATGGCGACTTCACACCGCCCATAAACAATTGTGTGTCTGGCTTGGTCAACTCAGGCCTAATATCAAATTCAAACAATTTAAATCTGAGAAGGAGATTGAACCATGAAGGATCAAGAGTTGCAACAAATCCTACATGAGATTGCCATGGAAGCTGTGCCAATAAACTCAGACGTGTGGCCCATGCTGCGGGAATCTCTAATTCATCAGCCGCATTGGTCAAAACAGGCACGCCGGATACCTGCCTCTCGTTTAGGTTGGCTGGTCTTTGCTTTGGTTGTTCTATTCCTCTTTAGTGTAACAGCCTATGCATCTGGACCCTGGTTCAGTCGCTTGTTTGCAAAAGATGAGCGAATAAAGAGCATTGACTTGAGCTTGAGTCAGTCACTTAATCTAAGTCAAACGATCGAGGATGTTACTGTTACTTTAGAATGGGCTTATGCTGATACGGACTGGGTGTTGGTTGGATACAAGATTAACAATTCCGATGGCAAACGCTTTGATCCTTACCATGAGGTATTGACAGACAAGGCAGGTATTCGGTTGCCATGGCAAGGTACGTATGGTGTAACCGGCCAATCTGATAGTCTACAAGTTTCATTACCCGTAGGTGAAGGCACTTATGTTGCAATTTTCGACAACCAATCAACATCCCCGGTGCTCGATGTCCGGTTTAGGGTATATGCCCAAGAGCTTGGGGTGCCTTCCGCACAGACTGTTCCAACGATAGGGGCAAACACAGCGACAGAAGTGGTGCTCACACCAATGCCCGTCGGAAGAACCATCGGTCCATTCGAGTTTGGATTCACTCTCTCGGTGACTACTTCAAATCAACATCGATGATTTATTCGGTGACACGGAGTAAGGGAAGGGCTGGAGACATCCAGCCCTTTTTGTTACTTGAATTGATGCCAGGCATCTCCCCACGAATGATCGCAGCCCAGGTCACTTCGCTGAAGCGCGGGCATTGAGCGCCAAACAGCAGCCCTATTAGCCCTTCAACGCCCCAGCCAGGATGCCGCGGATGAAATAGCGCCCAAGCAACAGGAAGAAGATCAACGGAATGGCAACCGCAATCAGCGCGGCAGCCATTTGCAGGTTGTACAAGACAATCGTGGTGCCTTTTGCCTCGGCCATCACGACTTGCACGGTTTGGGTTTTGGGTGAGGATAATGATAAGGCAAGGAAAAATTCGTTCCATACCTGCGTGAAGACAATAATGGCTACCGAGGCATACGCTGGCAGGGAAATGGGCATGATCACGCGGAAAAAGGTTTGAATTTTTGAAGCGCCGTCCACTTCGGCCGCTTCTTCCAGTTCACGGGGTATGGAGAGGAAGAAGGTTCCCATTAATACCGAGGCTAATGGCACATTGAGAATGAGATAAGCGCCGATCAAGCCCCAATAGGTGAGCGCCAGCTTGGTTTTTGCCATGAAAATGACCAGAGGAATGATCACCGCCTGATAAGGCAGATATAAAGCAATCCCAACCAAAACAAATAAGACCCGCGTAAAGGTGGTGCGTGTGCGGCTGAGGTAATACCCCCCCAATCCGCCGATGAGGGCGGATAGAAACGTCACGGAGAAGGAGATAATACACGAGTTAATCAAACGGGGCAACATATGGCTGCGAAATTGGGCGCTACCGTAGAGAACTTCGCGATAGTTGCTGAATTGAGGGTTGCCGCTCAGCGAGAGGTAGTTGCCACGGTTGATTTCTTCGATGGTCTTGAGGGAAGTGGTGACCATGACATAAATTGGCAGCAAATAAGCCAGAGAAAGAACGATTAACGTTAGAAATACAATAACCTGAAGCGTGCGATTTTTGCTTTTCATTCGAACCACTTCCTGAGGGCGTAAACGGTGTAGGGAATGATGAGAATAAATGCCATGAGAAAGATAATTACTCCTAAGCCGGCGCCGGCCGAGAACAAACGCTGCTGGAAGGTGGTGATCCACATGTTCAGAGCCAGGACATCGGTTTGGATGCCCGGGCCGCCGAAGGTGACAATATAGACGATATCGAAGACTTTCAAAGTCGAGATGAGTAACAGGGAGACCAGAACCATTAATCCAGAGCGAATGTTTGGCAGGACGATCGAGAATAAGATGCGCAGTTTGCCTGCTCCGTCCACCGTGGCGGCTTCGATCATCTCTTGCAGCTCGGAAGTACGAAAGGAAGATTGGGTAATAATAACCGCAAAGCCCAGATACTGCCAGATAAAGATCAAAATCAACCAGTAGGTCGCTGTTTGCGGGTCGGTGGTGAAGCGCAGTTGACTGTTAATGCCAATTTCGCGTAAGATGGTGTTAAATACCCCGCGGTTGGGTTCATACATCCAGGACCAAATTGTGCCGGTGACGATGAAAGACATGGCCACCGGATAGAGAATCAGGGTGCGGACATAGGATTCAACAACGGGGAAGGGCGAAAGTTCCAACAGATAGGCAAGAAAGATGGCAAGGATAACGGTTGGAAAAACGCCTAAAATTAACCACTTCAGGTTATTTTGCACATCTACCCAAAAGCGGGGTTGGGCAATGATGAATTGATACCATTTGAAGCCAACGATCTGATAATTGGGGGTGATAGTTTTCCAATCCGAGAAGGAAACATAAATCGTCCAAAAGAGCGTTCCATAAAGGATGATCAGAAAGATTAACATCGGAAAGAGGAAAACCATCAGATCAAGAAAGGTATATTGTTTTCTCTTGTACTTTTTGGTCTTCTGGAGCGCCAAGTTTCTCTTCCTTACCTTCGAAGCGAATGGATTTCGAAACCAAATTGTAAATTTATTGTACGTTGAAATCGGTAGGGATGCAAGGACGCATCCCTACCGATACTCCTTGAACGATCAGGTTTGGACCTTCGGCATTACGGCCATTGATACCAGGCTGAAGCTTCCTTGACGCCGTAAGTGGTCATCATATTGGCGGTTTCGGTGATGGCTTTCTCGATATCGGGTTGGGCAAGGAAAGCCGAGATGATGTCCCAATAGATGGGTTGAGCGGTGGCCGGCAGGATGCTGCCGTGCTGATCAAGGATTAGCTTGCCCGGATTTTGGCTGACGTAAGTCTGCAGTTCCTGGCGGATGGGATCCGGGAACTCGGTGGGGGCAATATCGGTGCGGGCGAAGAGTCCGCCCTGGGTGACGTCGGTTGGGATTTGCAGCTCAGGTGAAGCGACAACCCGCAGCCAGGCGAGCGTTTCTTCCGGATTGGGGGCGTTGGTAGCCAGACCATAGCAGTCTGGATGGAAGAGCAGGATGCGCTCAGGCACTTGCGGGAAGGTAACCGCGCCGAAATCAACGCCCGGCTGCCAGTTGGAGCCTTTCACAAAGGCGCCGATTGCCCACGTACCCATAATCACCATGGCGGCTTTCCCGGAACCGACCAGGGCTACCGATTGATCCCAGGTTAAACCAGCGTGATCGGTGTTGATGAAGGGGATCAACTTCTGGAATTTCTCCAATGACGCGCGGAAGACAGGATCATTGGCAACATCGATCTCGCCCTTGAACAGTTTGACGTAGTACTCAGGCCCGCCCTCTTCAAGCAAGATGCTGTCGAAGACAAAGGCGTCGCCCCATTTCTCTTTCGAGCCGAGTCCAAGGCAGACCATGTCTGGCTTGGCAGCTTTGATCGCTTCACAGGCTGCCAGTAGCTCATCAAATTTGGTGGGGGCGCTGATTCCAAGCTCCTCGAACAGCTTCAAGTTGTAGTAGAGGATGTTCTGGATGTGCATGTTCAAAGGCACGACATAAGGATGCCCATCCACGGTCACCGCTTTGGCAAGCGGGCCTGGGATGACCTTGGCGTAATCCAGCTCCTTCCAGAGATCGTCCAGGGGTTGCAGAGCGCCGCTATCGACATAATTCTTCAGCTCGGCTCCACCCAGAGTCTGGAACGTGTCTGGTGGTATGCCGGCGATAATTCGCGACTGCAGCACCACCCGATGGCTGACGCCGCCACCACCCGGTACTGGATTTTCGACAATCTCAATGTCGGGATGTTTGGCTTTCAAGGCTGCAAACATCGCGTCGGCAGCCTCACGCTCCCCGGGCGCCGTCCACCAGTGAAAGATTTCCAGCCTTTTCGGCTTTGGCTGCGGAGTTGGGGTGACAACTTGGATGATCGTCTCACCCGGTTTTTCTACGATGACGGTCTCGACGATCTTCTCCGGAGTAGCCGGTGCCGGCTGGCAGGCGGTTAATAAGGCGCCCACAAGCATGACGACCAGCATGAGAATAGAAAGCTTTTTCATGGGTTCTCCTCCAATTAGAGAATAAAAAGGTGGATTAAAGGATTGGGTAGAGATGTCTGGATAGTCCTTTGCCTCAACTTCACCTCCTTTCTGTGTGAACACGACCTCAACCAACGCGTTGCGTTGATTGACGCAGCACGAAGGTTGTATCGACCGTCAGGCGGGATTTAGTGGCTTCTTTCCCCTCGCCAATCATCTCCAATAACAATCGCATCGCCATTTTACCGATTTCTCGCCTGGGCAGGGCGACGGTCGAGAGCGACGGGGAGACTTTGCTGGCCAGATCGATGTCATCCAGGCCAACCACTGCTAAATCCCTCGGTAAGTCTAAGCCAGCGTTGCGGGCTGCCCAGAGAACGCCCAAAGCCATCAGGTCATTGGCTGCTAAAACTGCGCTGGGGCGAGGATTGAGTTGATAAAGCTGTTCAAAAGCCTTTCGCCCGCCCTCAATGCGTAGATCTCCTTCGATGATAATGGCCTGGCTGGCGCAAACACCGTTTTGCTCTAACGCCTTGAGAAAAGCGTTTTTACGAACCTGCGCAGTCCATAAGTTCAATGGACCGCTGATGTGGGCTATCCGTTGATGTCCGAGTTCGATCAGGTGACGAACCGCCTGTTGAATTCCACTTTCGAAGTTGATGGTGATGGTGGATGCCAGTTCCTCCAGGTTGTTCTCTTCCCAGTCCAGGACGACGGCGTGAATGCGGTTTTCTACCGCTTCTTGAACCATCTGCAAACTCATACTGCTGGACATGAACAAAATCCCATCCACTGACTTATCCACCAGCGATTGCACCAGTTTCAGCCCTCGTTCTAAGTCATAGTTTGTATTACATAAGAAAATTGAATAGTCATTAGCAAAGGCAATCTCTTCAACTCCCAGGATGACATCCGGGTAAAAGGGATTACTGACATCGGAGATCAATAACCCGGCTGTCTTGGTGCGCTTGGAGATCAAGCTTCGCGCCACCTGGCTTGGCCGGTAACCCAATTCTTCGACCGCACTCAGAACTTTCTGCCGCGTAGCTTCTTCAACCGCTCGGGTTTTGTTCAGGACATGTGAGACGGTCGATTTTGATACTCCGGCTCGGTTGGCAACATCCTTGATCGTAACTCGGTTCATCGAGCTGCTCTTTCTTTCCCGGTTTGTTTGAGAAAACAAAATCGGAGTATTCAGGGTTTAGAAATCGATTGCGCAACCGTTTTCATAAAAATCATAGCATAATCTAAACGGTTTGTCAACTTAAAAATTGGTTTTAAGGTTTAAAGGACAATGGTCTGTTGGAGAGCAGGATACTCGACTTGATGAATGCCGTTTTCTTTGAGCTTTTCTATCAAGGACAAAGCTCCGCGAGGCTCGCCGTGAACGAGGAAAACTCGTTTTGCGCGATTGGCGGTTGCTTTAGCGTATTGAAGCAGGTGGGGTTGCCCGGCATGAGCGGAATAGCCTCCGATCGTGACCACCTCTGCCCGGCGGGTATATTCTTCGCCAAAAATGCGCACCCTGGTTTCCTGCTCTGCCAGGCGTCGCCCCAGGGTATTTGGAGCTTGCCAGGATACGATTAGGATGGTGTTGCGAGGGTCTTCAATATTGTTTTTCAGGTGATGCAAAATGCGGCCGGTCTCTGCCATGCCCGAGGCGGAAATGATCACCATGGGTTCGTGGCGCTCATTTAATGCCTTGGATTCTTCTACGCTGCGGATATAGGTCAAACGATGGAAACCAAACAAATCGTGTTGGCGGTCGTTGAGAATGAGTTGGCGAGTTTCCTCATCGAAGCATTCAGGGTGTTGGCGAAAGATCTCCGAGACATTGACCGCCAGAGGGCTATCGACATAAACCGGTAAGGGTGTTAGTTCTCCCTGATGGATCATGCGATGCAGAGAATAGACGATCTCTTGAGTCCGTCCAACGGCGAAGGCGGGAATGATCACTTTTCCGCCACGTTTGATTGTTCGTTGAACCGTCTCCCGTAATTCGTGGTACGCCTGTTGCGGGTCGGCGTGGCTTTTATCGCCGTAGGTGCACTCCATAATTAAATAATCAGCGTGTTCGGGTAAGACCGGGTCACGGATGATGGGGAGATCTGGTCGACCGATGTCACCCGAGAACCAGAGACGAACGCGTTTCTTTTTCTCTTCAATATCCAGGCAAATGGCTGCTGAGCCGAGGATATGCCCGGCATCGATCAGCCGCGCCGTTACCCCTGGAATTGGCTCAAACGGTTGATCGTAAGGGATCTCGGTAAAATAGGGGGCAACTCTGGCAGCGTCAACAGTGGAATAGATTGGCTCTACGGGCGGCTCGCCTTTTTTTCGTCGTTTGCGGTTGAGGTATTCGGCGTCATCTTCCTGGATGTGAGCCGAGTCCAGCAGCATGATCCGGGTCAGATGAGCGGTTGCTGGGGTAGCATAGATACGCCCCTTGAAGCCGTTTTTTACCAGATTGGGAAGATTACCGCTGTGGTCAATATGGGCATGGGAGAGGATCAATGCCTGCACCTGGTGAGCCGCAAAGGGCAATCGCCGATTGCGTTCATACGACTCAGCTCGTCTTCCCTGAAACAATCCGCAATCCAACACTAACTTCGTGCCGTTGATTTCTAACAGGTGTTGGGAGCCGGTCACGGTTTGCGCTGCGCCAAAAAACGTTATTCGCATTACAGTTTATAGGGTGGATTGGAGGAGGCTCAAGATTTGTGTACCGAAATGTTCAAATCGATAGGGGACATCCCACATGGCTCGGCGCAATTCAGCCAGGGTTGTGGGTGGAGTTTCGGTTAGTCGGAGCATGATGTCGCGGGGTAAAACAACATCCGATGGAACGCCCAGTTGCTGGGCGGTAGTTTTCCGCCACTGCCGCAAAGCCTCCAGACGGACTAAATAGGCATCGCTTGGGCGGCAATTGCGCGGCGGGTACAGGGGAGGACGCCGTAATCCCCGTTGGACGGCTGCTACCAGAGCTGCGCCATGGCGTTCGAGTTGATTCTTTGATAGACAGCCGAGGCGTTTTAATTGAGCGATATCGGTGGGGGATTCTAAAGCGATTTCGATCAGCTTTTGATCGGAGAAAACTTTGAACAAGGGCCGATCCAGACGCCTGGCAATTTGATCCCGCACTTCACAAAGCTCTTGCAAGATGGGAATTTTTTCCTGCGGGAGGTCATAAACGCCCTGGATATGCCAGCAGTCGTTGTGTCCATTTTTTTCTTTGACTTTACCGTTAATGACCAGCAGCCGTTGGAAATCTTCCTTTGCAAGGGCATCAAGACCTTTTTGCACTAGCTCTTGTTCTAACCGCTGGCAGAGCGGAATTAAATAGCGGGTGTCTTCCTGGGCGTAAAGGAGCAAATCAGGGGGCAACGGCCGTTGTCCCCAGTTTGCCCGTTGAAAGCGCTTATCCAGGTGGATTCCAAATTGTGTTTCTAACAGACTTCCCAAACCCACTTGCGGACGCCCTAAGATGCGAGCGGCAATCATGGTGTCAAACAGGTTCTGGAATTCAAAGCCAAAGTCGCGTTGCAAACACAGGAGGTCGTATTCGGCTGCATGAAAGACTTTGCGGATTTTGGGGTTGTTAAAAATTTCACCCAATCGCCTGAGATCGGGAAGGTATAGAGGGTCAATGAGAAGATCGTCTTCTGGGGTGGAAAACTGGATCAGACAGACTCGTTCCTGATAGGCGTATAAGCTGTTCGACTCGGTATCTACTCCAATGAGCGGTTGCTCGAGCAGGCGGTCAACCCACTCGTCAAGTTGGGAGCTATTCTGGATCAAATTTGGTTGCACACCAATTGCGCTTTTAGGCATGCCATTTATTATACCCACCTTAGCGGTGATTTTGCTTCTCTAAAATTAAGGCTTCTTCACCGTCAGCGTAGTAACCTGGCCAGGTGGAGATTTGAATATAGCCAAGTTGCTTATAGAGCGTAATTGCCTCAAGGTTCGAGCGGCGCACGTTTAGGCGGACGACCGCCGTGTTTAATTGTTTTTCACATTCGAGAATTAAAGCAGTGGCAATGCCCTGACGCCGATATTCGGGCAGAACGCCGATAGTGGCGATCCAGCCTAAAAAGCTTTCCTCACGGCGATCGCCGGCAATAAAACCGACCATTTTGTTTTCAATTACAGCTTTCAAACGCACAATATTTGGATAGGTCAGTACGCCGATCAAGTCGAGAAGAGGCCAGCCGTCTTTGGGAAAACAGATTTGTTCGAGCTGGCGAAGGGCGTTCAAATCGCGCCAGTTGGCGTTTTGGATGGTGTAGGTTATTTTGCTGGTTTTTTGATTCGTCTCCATCGATCGCCTGGTGAACCTGTGCGGAAAGGCAGAGCTGTCCGCTTTGCCCATCTATCGGACAGCTCTGGTGATCCACGAAACACTAGCAGCCTTTCAGGCAAGTACTCTATAACAGGATTACTCACTTTTTCCCTTGGTGAAGTTTTCCAACATGCTGGTAAATTCCAATGGGAAGATATATTTGGTTGAAGGGCTGCTGCCGATGCTCTTCAGAGTCTCAAAGTATTGTAACGTCATCGTCTTTTGATCGACTGTCTTAGCTATCTCGAAGATCTTCTCCAGAGCACCTGAAAAGCCTTCGGCGCGCAGCAACTGGGCCTGGCGTTCTCCTTCGGCACGCAAGATGGCGGATTGTTTCTCGCCCTCGGCGCGCAGGATGGCGGCCTGTTTCTCGCCTTCGGCCACGTTGATGGCGGCTTCGCGGGTACCGGTCGATTCGGTAACCACAGCACGGCGGATTCGCTCTGCAGACATCTGTCGATTCATGGCTTCCTGGACTTCGCGCGGCGGGATGATCTCGCGAATTTCGACATTGGTCACCTTGACACCCCAACGTTCCGTCACTTCGTCCAGACGTGTGCGGAGCATGTTGTTGATGTGCTCGCGCTCGGAAAGAACGTCATCCAACACAATCCCACCGATGACGGCGCGCAAGGTGGTGGTCGCCATACCCTGCGCAGCAGCCTCAAAGTTGCCGACCTGTAGAACGCTCTCGGTTGGGTCTAACACTTTGAAGTACCAGAGGAAATCAATGGAAATGGGGGCATTATCTTTGGTGATGGCAGTTTGGTGGGGAATCTCCCGCACCTGTTCGCGCAGGTCTACGCGCACAGCCCGATCGATAACCGGAATCAGAATGACGATGCCGGGTCCTTTGGAGCCAATGCAACGTCCCAGGCGAAAGACAACCAGGCGTTGGTATTCGGGGACAATGCGGATGGCGCTGGCAAGAAAGATGACAACCAGCACGACAACGATACCGACCAGGCACGTCAGGGTGCTGACAAGTTCCGTGCCTCCAATTTGGACAAACGGTGTAGTATACAACATCTTAACCTCCTATATTAGCAAAAACAACATTTTCGAAAGTTTCCAAAAGGAAAACGATGAACAAGTCACCGTGTTTGCTTTTTTATTCTAAAATGATCGTTTATTGTTCAGATTCTCTAGTTTGTTCTTCTTTGATCACCTCCAATGTAAACCCGTCGCGCTTGACCACCCGCACCAGGCTGCCGGCCGGAATCGGCTGGTGACTGGTCGCGCTCCATAGTTCGCCGCTGACCTGTACGCTGCCGTGCTGATGGATGTGGGTTTTGGCTTCCCCGATTGCTCCAATCAGTTGGTCGAGATCGTGTCTTGGGGTAGCCGTGCTGGCTTCAAACAATTTGCGTCCTACCACCCAGAAGAATGCGCCTGAGATGACAGCTACCAGCGCAGCTAAAATAGGACTAACCGCCGGTTGCCACCACTGTTCGGTGCGGAAGAGGAAAGCCGAACCGATCACAATACAGAGGATAGAAGCTGCCAGCAACCAGCGTCGATCTTTACGGAAAAACGCTCCCAGAAAGAGCGCTCCTCCGACCAGGAGAATTGCCAGCGCCCAGCCGTTTAGAGGTAAACGATAGATGCTATAGGCGGCCAACAGGCCGGCGATCACCGCCCCAACTTCAATCACTCCGGAGCCTGGAGAAAGCAGGGCTAGAATGGCTAAAATCGTGGCAATCACCAGCACTAAATAGGCAAGGTTGGGATCGAGCAGAACGTCCATTAAAGCCTCTTTCGGATGAGTCCTATCAAGGTTCGTTTGGAAGGAGTGCACACAAAGGTTCTGACAGGTTCCCTTCGTGGTATGACCTCCTCCCTGATATACGGCTATGGTTGCCGTCAGTTTCATTATACCTGAGGAAGAGAAGGTATTGGGGAACTTTATGAGAATTTGTCTTTGTTGTCCATCACGGAGCTCGATATCGAATTGATGTGCTTTGCATTGGGATAAAGCCATCGCGGTAGTGAAGCTGCGAGTAATAAGACGAGGCCACTAAACAGAATCCAGTTGGCAAGCTCATCAGGTAAGAAAGCCAAAGCTCGAGTATAGGAGCCTGGAAAATCAGCCGGTAAAAGCCACTGCAACCCGCGCAGAATTAGTCGATGCCAAAGGGACATATACAGAGCTATTCCGCTGATTTGAGCGATGGCTCGGATGAGCGGCGCGGGACTTTGCCACCACCAAAACAATTGGGGAATGGTGAGTAGTAAAAACATCAGCCGATAGTCGAAATTGCTTCCTAGAAAAAATGTGCCAATGTAGATGGCACTTCCTGCCCGAAATGCATCGAGATAGCGTTCTCTCTGATAGTCGTTGGAGAGATCGACCTTGGTGCCAAAAAAGTATCCCCCAATGACGATTGCAACGGCGGTCGTGCTGGTCAGGATTAATCCAATTGTGGCATAAGGGGCATATGGAGAGCGTGCCAAGCGCTTGGGTATCACGCTGATTCCATACGAAAGATTATAAGACTTTGGGGTATTGTTCAATGTAAGCAAAATCTCTCTAAAACTGGTCATAAAGTAAAGCATGAAAGCGCCAAGAGATAAGGCGATGATTATCAGAAAAGTGCGCTTTTGCGCCCGTGCCAAGGTGATCAAAACAAACAATGGATAAAGCTTGAGGAGAATAGCCGTTTGAATTATGACTGCTGCCCATGAGATTGAGCGGCTCATCATCCAGATTGTCAGTGCCATCAGGAAATAGATCAATAAGTCTATGTTTGCCCTCTCAATGCCTAAGAGGACGGCCGGGGAAAGCACCCCGAACATAAAAAAGGCGCTTTGAGCCCAAGACAGGTCGGCAAAGGGCAGATAGAGCCCAGCTAGAAACAATCCTATCAGGAGAAGGCCAAGAAAGGTTGTATGTTGAGGGGTAACTCCGATCCAGGCAAGAAGTTTCCAGATGGGCGGATAGTTAAAGGGACGTTGCCAGGGATCGCCTGGATGATATTGCATAGGATCGATTCCCTGGGAAAGCGTAATTGATAAACCGGTCACGGCGCGCAGATCTGCAAAATGCGGTGACATGACCGGGATGTTCCAAAACTGCCAGGTGTTTTCATAACCGAAACCTATGAAAAGCAACCCGAAGATCAAGATACAGCCAAAGATTTCGACGAGCAGAGGATGTTTCAGGTGCATAAGATTTTTCAACCTCTTTCTGGCTCTGATTTTAATTTATAGGCTAGAGTTGCAGTGGGACAAATTGCAAAAAATTTGTGCTACGAAACTATGGAGTGCGGAAGCCACGCTTCTGCAAATCGCCTCTATGGAGTGCGAAAGCCACGCTTTCGCAAAGCGCCTCTATGCAGTGCGAAAGTTGCGCCTTCGCAAAGCGCCTCTATGGAGTGCGAAAGCCATGCTTTCGCAAAGGGCTGAAGCACGGCTTCAGCACTCCAAAAAAGAGCTGAAGCACAGCTTCAACTCTCCAAAAAAGGGCTGAAGCACAGCTTCCGTCTATCTTCTCGCTCTATGGTATAATTAAGTCCATGAAGCTCAAAATCGCTCTGGCGCAGATTAATACACACCTTGGAGATGTGCCCCGCAATCTGCAAAAACATCTGGCTTTGATCGAGGCTGCCAGGAGTGAGGGGGCAGATCTGGTAATCTTTCCGGAGCTTTCTCTAACCGGCTATGTCCTGCAAGATCTGGTTTCTACCGTTGCCCTATCTCCACGAGCCGATGATCCGATCTTTGGGCAATTGTTACAAGCCAGTCAAGCCATCGATCTGGCTGTCGGGTTTGTCGAAGAAGACAGCCGCCATCGTTTCTTTATCGCTGCTGCCTATCTCTCGCAGGGCGAGGTCATCCACATTCATCATAAGCTCTATCTGCCGACGTATGGACTGTTCGACGAGGGGCGCTTCTTCGCCTGGGGTGATTCGATCTCGGCATTTGATACCCGCTTTGGGCGCATGGGGATGTTGATTTGCGAGGATTTCTGGCATGCCTCTCCGCCTTACTTGCTCTGGTTAGATGGGGCGGATATCTTCCTGTTTATGTCTGCTTCTCCTGGTCGAGGCTTGAGTTCTGCGCCAAGGCTCGAATCGGCGCGCTGGGTTGAACAGTTAGTTCAGGCTTATGCAAACCTCTTTACCGCCTTTGTCGCCCATGCCAACCGCGTTGGCTATGAAGATGGCTTACATTTCTGGGGTGGCTCAATGGTTTTCGATCCGGATGGGGTTTTGCTTGCTAAAGCTCCTTACATTGATGAAGGATTGACCTTTGCTGAACTCGATCTCCATCAATTGCATCGCACGCGGGCGCGCTTGCCCTTGTTACGAGATGAACGCACGGCGCTGGTTCAGCGCGAGTTAGATCGGATCTTGAAACGCGCCTCGCAAGCAAACCGATAGGTGACTCTATGGCAAAGATTGACTTAAGCATTAATACCGATTTGGCGCGCACGATTTTGAGTGGCTTTATCCGTTCCGAAATTCAGCGAGTTGGCTTTCATCATGCCGTCATCGGGCTTTCCGGTGGGCTGGACTCGGCATTATCATGTTTCCTGGCGGCCGAAGCGTTAGGGCCAGAGAATGTTCTGGCGGTATGTATGCCCTATCGATCTTCCTCTCCCGAATCGCTGGAACATGCCCACCTGGTGATCGATGCTTTGGGGGTACGGTCGGTCGTCATTCCGATTACCGAAATGGTTGATCCGCTGATTGAGCGCGACCCGCAGATGAGCGAGGTACGCCGAGGCAATATCATGGCGCGGGCACGGATGATCGTCTTATACGATCAATCTGAGGTCTTCAAGGGCCTGGTGGTTGGTACGGGCAATAAGACCGAGATTCTACTTGGCTATACCACGCTTTATGGCGATTCGGCTTGCGCCTTGAACCCGATTGGCGATCTCTATAAAACCCAGGTGCGCCAACTGGCGGGCGCGATGGGCGTGCCGGAGCCTATCTTGACCAAAGCTCCTACGGCAGATCTCTGGCAGGGACAAACCGACGAAGGCGAGCTGGGCTTTACCTACGCCGAGGTTGACCAGTTGCTCTATCTGCTGGTAGATCAACGGTATAGTCCACAGGATTGTGTGGCAGCCGGTTTTGCGCCGCCCTTCGTCCAAAGGGTTGTTGAACGCGTGCGCCGCAACCACTTTAAGCGAGTCCTGCCTCCGATTGCCAAATTGACCAACCGAACGGTTGGGTATGACTTCCTTTACCTGCGGGATTGGGGCACGTAACGGGAGGCAAACGAGAATGGCTAATCGCTCAAGGGATTGGTTCAAACAGGCTGAAAGGGATTTAGAGCAAGCAGTGCGTTCCGAAGAAGACGGTTTTTATGAGTGGGCCTGCTTTACGGCTCAACAGGTGGCCGAAAAGGCAATCAAAGCCTTGCACTTACGGTTTGGACAAGAGGCGTGGGGTCACGTTGTCGCAAAGTTGCTGAGAGAACTTCCGCCTGAGGTAACTTTATCTCAAGACCTGATCGAAAAAGCCCAAGTGCTAGATGGTTTCTATATCCCGCCGCGCTATCCTAATGGTTTTCCTGAAGGAGCGCCTTTTGAGCACTATAATCGACGGCACAGTTCGGAGGCGATAGCCTATGCCGGTGAGATCCTTGAATTCGTCCGTTCTTATCTGGCCTAAACGCGAGCAGGTGGTCACCGCTCTGGAAGCGTGGGCGAAGAAAACAAAGACGGCAAATCCTGCACTCTGCCGGGTAGGCTACTTTGGCTCGCTTGCCCGCGGCGATTGGGGGGTGGGGAGCGATCTGGATGTCGTGATCCTGGTGGAAGAATCTGAACTGCCATTTGAGCGGCGGGCGATTTTGTTTGATCTCAGCGACCTGCCGGTGGCGGTGGATGTGTTGGTCTATACAGTAGCAGAATGGGAACGGTTAACCAGCCGGCGAGAGGGAAAGCGCTG
>DAOTZA010000031.1:0-8867 GCA_034434515.1 Anaerolineales bacterium
TGGCTTTCCAGATAGCGGACATAAGCAGGCAGCTCGTCAATTTGATTAAAAGTCATTCGCCGTTCTATGCGGCGCAAAACGGTGCTGGGTTTATAGTAGGTAAAATCGACTTTGGTGGCTTCGCGAACCAGGGCAAAAATACGCTCTAAACCGCCTTCTTCGGTCAAGCCAGGCTTTGTGTCGGCGCCGGGTAACAGAAGCGGGCGTTTGGAGATCGCCAGCAGCTTTTGCGGCATTTCATCGGGCGAGAGAACAAAGTCTGCCAATCCACTGGAGATGGCGGCGCGAGGCATGCCATCAAAACGCGCCGATTCGATGCTTTGCACCAGGCTGATTCCGCCAGCTTCTTTAATTGCCCGCAAGCCGCGCACGCCATCGCTGCCGGTGCCAGAGAGGATAATGCCAATCGCTTTATCCCCCTGATCGTCTGCCAGCGAGCGGAAGAAAACATCAATGGGCAAATTCAACCCTTTGGAATAATCTTGTTCGCTGAGCAGCAACTTGCCGTGAAAAATGGTCAGATTTTTCTTGGGCGGGATCAGGTAAATCGTGTTGGCTTGCACTGTCATACCCTCTTCAGCGCGATAGACAGGCATGGCGGTGTGTTTGGAGAGCAACTCGACCATCATGCTTTTGTAATCGGGTGAGAGATGTTGGATGACCACAAAGGCAAGGCCGCTATCCGGCGGCATGTGAGAGAAAAAGGTTTCCAGCGCTTCCAGGCCGCCGGCCGATGCGCCAACGCCGACATAGAAAATGGGGGCTTGAGCACTTCCCTCGTTTCCTCCTTTTGGCTGGATCATTTGCAAAGCCTCCAAATCCTAAACTGCTGCCCCTGCTCAACACAAGGGCAGGATGTGACACCTGGGCGATTGAAATTGTTCGAGTTTATCTTTGGCCCCCAGCTTTAATGAGCAACGTTGATTGTTTTCTGCTCTTCCGAATGATCTATCGATAAACTGACTACCGGCAATCCAAAGAAAATGCATCGTTGAAATAACCCTGCTGGGTGTAGCACCAATTGATACCAATGTTGCCTTTGGATTTTCTGATCCAAAGGCATTTGAAGTTACAGATTAATTTTATCATAACTTTTGAAGGGAGGCAAAAAATCATCATTTTACCTTTTGCCATGCAGGCAGCCCTCATCCTCGCCAATGCTCCAGCGGGAGAGGGGAGTGGCCCTCACCCCTAGCCCCTCTACCAGGGCGGGAGAGGGGAGTGATGCCCTCACCCTCAACTCCTTTCCCAGGGGGAGATGGACGCATCCCCAGCTCTTCTCCCGCTACGGACGAAAGGAGAACGCAATGTTGTTAAGAATTAACGACAACTTAACAATTTATTAATGCCCAATTTACAGACATTAATCGAAATCCCCTAGAAAATCTACCATAGAAATCTCATCCATTTTCTTTGCCGTTTCATAGTGTCAGGTGGATATCAGAGCCTGGTTTCTTGAGCGGAGGTGCCACTCAAAACAAACCCCACCATAATAAGGTTCATTCACATACATTTGAATTCAAGCTTGTTGGACTTTTTGTTAAGGAGAGCGAAAATGAACTGGATCGATAATCTCAAAGTCTCGATGAAGCTCAGCCTGGCGTTTGGCTTGTTGCTGATCATCCTGCTGGTCGTGGCAGGATTAGGGATTTTCAGCCTACAGACAGTCAATCAGGGCACACAAACTTTGTACTATGATCGGACGTTGCCGATCGAATGGGTGGGAAAAGCTGAATCCCAGTTGTATAAATTACGCGGCGATGTGTACAAGTATGTGTTTATCCCTGCCGAGCGTTCAGCCACCTTAGAAGCGATCAAAGCCGATAAAGCGCAGATCGCCGAGCTAATGGACAAATATCGCGCCACCTATCTGGTCGAAGAGGAAAAAGCTGCTTTAGCTGAATTCGATCAAAGTTACACTGCCTACCTTGCCGCCGTAGACGAAGCGTTGGCGAATATCGCCAACGGCAATGAAGCAGCCGCCATTGAGAGCATCAACGATGGCGGCGCAGTGGCAAACGCCCGCAAAGCAGTTGGCGCCAGCATGGAAAAGATTGTGGAGATCAATTCACGGATTGCCGATGAAATTCAGAAGAGTGCTCAGTCCACCTATGTCCAGACGCGCAATCTGATGATCGGCGCAGCCGTAATCGCTCTGGTGTTAGGCATTCTCTTTGCCGTGTTAATTAGTCGCTCGATTAGCGTGCCGGTCTCCATTATGGCGCCAGCCTTAGTCAACCTCAGTCAAGGTGATCTGAACCGGGATATTGCCATCGAAGTCAAGCAGGCGATTGTCTCTCGCAAGGATGAAATGGGCACACTTGGTAAAGGTTTGGCTGGAGCTGCAGCCTACCTGCAGGAGATGGCTGAAGTTGCGAATGCCATTGCCGCCGGAGATTTGACCGTCAATGTGCAACCCAAATCCCAAAAAGATGAGTTGGGCAATGCCTTTGCCAACATGATTGCAGCCCTGCGGCGCTCAGTTAGCGATGTAGCCAGCAGCGCCGAACAGGTCGGAGCAGCCGCCAACCAGCTTGCTCAAGCCTCTAACCAGGCCGGGGCAGCTACCAGCCAGGTAGCGATAACTATTCAACAGGTCTCGCGGGGTATCAGCCAGGAATCCGAATCGGTCAGTCGCACCAGCGCTTCGGTGGAACAGATGGCGCGTGCCATCGACGGGGTAGCCAAAGGCGCCCAGGAACAATCCAAAGCAGCCGAAAAAGCGGTCACCATCACCTCTCAAATCAGCAACGCCATCCAACAGGTTGCCGACAACGCAGCCTCGGTGACTGAAAACGCCGCCCAGGCCGCCAGCAACGCCAAAGCTGGGGCTCAAAAGGTTAGCAACACCCTGCAAATTATTGAAGCCATCCGTCTCAAGGTAGGTGAAGCTGCTGAAAAGGTAACCCAAATGGGGCGCCATTCTGACCAGATCACGGTTATCGTGGAAACCATCGAAGACATCGCTTCGCAAACCAACTTGCTGGCTTTGAATGCGGCTATCGAAGCCGCCCGGGCTGGCGAACATGGCAAGGGTTTTGCCGTTGTGGCGGATGAAGTGCGCAAACTCGCTGAACGGGCAAGTGCCTCGACCCGCCAGATTGGGGAAATCATCAAAGAAACCCAACGAGCGGTTGGCGAGGCAGTCGCAGCCATGCAGGAGGGAATGAAGGAAGTCGAAAACGGCGCAGCCCAAGGGCAAGAAGTGGGCAGCGCTTTAGATGGCATCCTGCGCTCGGCCGAAGTGGTCAACGAACAAGCCAGCCAGGCGGCAGCAGCCGCCCAACAAATGGCTGCCATGGCAAGCGAACTGGTAGCTGCAGTGGATACCGTCTCAGCCGTGATCGAAGAGAACACCGCCGCCACCGAACAAATGACCGCCAGCGCCAACGAGGTCACCCAAGCCATCGAGAATGTTGCCTCGGTGAGCGAAGAGAACTCGGCCGCCGTAGAAGAAATCTCCGCCTCCACCGAAGAGCTCAGCGCCCAGGTCGAAGAGGTGGCTGCTTCGGCGCGCTCGCTGGAAGAGATGGCCCAAGTCTTACGGGATACGGTTGCGCGCTTCAAGTTGCGGAAAGACGACGGTAGAGGCATCGGTGATGATGGTCGCCCGGCAGTCGGCGGCTCCGGTAACGGTCATGCCGAGGGGATACCCTTTGCGTTGCGCAACTAAACGAGGCGACCCATGGACAATCAAATTGTGATCTTTGAACTTGGCGGCGAGCAATTTGGGGTGGCAATCGGAACGGTGGAGAGCATTGTGCCGATGCTGCCGGTCACCCATGTGCCCGAAGCGCCGCCTTTTGTGCGCGGCGTGACCAATTTGCGCGGCCGAATCTTGCCCGTCCTGGATTTATCCGCCCGTTTCGGACTCACTGAGCAGGGAGTAACCAAAGAGCGACGAATCGTTGTGGTGCACTGTGGGCAGACCGAAGCAGGGATTATTGTCGATGGGGTTTGTGAAGTGCTGACCCTGGATGCGGCGCAGGTTGAACCACCACCCCCTTTGACCCGCAGCGTAGCCTCCCAGTTTGTAGAAGGGATTGCCAAACTGGGCGACCGAATTGTGATCCTGTTGGATTTGCACAAGGTGCTTTCAACCGAGGAGGAAAAACAGGTTATGGCGATTGCGGAACAAATGACGCCGGCGTGAATTTCCCCTCACCCCCGGCCCCTCTCCCACAAGGGGAGAGGGGAAAGACCCTCACCCCCGACCCCTCTCCCAGGGCGGGAGAGGGGAAAGACCCTCACCCCCGGACCCTCTCCCACAAGGGGAGAGGGGAGTGATGCCCTCACCCCAAGGACGGCAGAGGGGAGGTTGACTCCCTTCTCCTTTAGGGAGAAGGGTTGGGGATGAGGGATTTCAACAGCCACACCACACTGCCTGCCAGCGCAAAGGGAAAGACCCTCACCCTCAACCCCTCTCCCAGGACGGGCGAGGGGAGTGATGCCCTCACCCCCGGACCCTCTCCCAGAACGGGAGAGGGGAGTTTGATTTCCTCAAGCATGGGATGTTCTTAACCAGAAAATAAGGATAGACATCCATTGAACTTTTCCTGGAGATGGGATAAGCTACATCTACCGGTTCTATTTTTCACAAACAAGGGAGTAGGAGTCTAAATTATGATGCGATTGTATGCAGATAGTTCAAAGTGTTCTGGCTGTCGGGCGTGTCTGGTGGCTTGTTCCCTGAACCTGTTCCAGGAGAATAACCCCAAAAAAGCCGCCCTGGTCATTGAGGCGCACTTCCCTGCGCCAGGCGCCTACAAGGTACGTGTCTGCACCCAGTGTGGAGCATGCGCAGAGGTCTGCCCAACCGGCGCCATCAAGATCAACGAACGAGGGGCTTACTATGTGGACATGGCGGAGTGCAATTTGTGCGAAGCCTGTGTCCCAGAATGCCCTGAATCGGTGATGTTCGTGCGCACCGAGCTGGCGGATACCTCGTGGAAGTGCGATCTGTGTGGCGATTGCGTCAGCGTCTGCGGCACGGGCGTCTTGTGGATTGCAGAAACTGAAGCAGCAGTAGCATAAGGAGCGGACAATGAACGGATATGGCGGTCAAATTTTACGTGTAAACCTTAGCAACGGTCAGATCAGCAAAGAGCCAACCCCACCGGAGGTGGCGCGCGAGTTCGTCGGCGGGCGCGGTTTTGGCCTCTATTTCCTCTTGAAGGAAGTCCCACCCAAAGCCGATCCCCTCGGACCTGAAAACAAACTGATCATCTCCAGCGGACCATTTTCGGGGCTAATGATCCCTGGCGCGGGAAAATGTGACTGGACGACCAAAGCGCCCCTGACCGGCGGGTACGCCTCGGCTTCGATGGGCGGCCACTTTACCGCCGAGATGAAATACGCCGGCCTGGACAGCATTATCTTGGAAGGCATCAGCCCCAAACCGGTCTACCTCTTCATTGACGATAACAAAATCGAACTCCGCGATGCTTCTCAACTGTGGGGGAAAGGCAGTATGATCGTGGAGAAAACCCTCAAAGACCAATATGGGGAGGAATTTCAGGTCGCAGCCATCGGGCCGGCCGGGGAAAACTGTGTCTCCTTTGCCCATATTAACCATGACTACGGCCGGCAGGCTGGACGCGGCGGGGTGGGCGCGGTGATGGGGGCGAAGAAGGTGAAAGCGATCGTCGTCCGAGGCACAAAGTCCATTCCGGTTGCCGATCCGGACGCCTATCGCAAGGCCGGTATGGAGCTTTTTAAAGCCTGCAAAGAAGCCGAAATGCTAAAGGAATGGACCAGCTACGGCACAACCATTGTGGTGAGCTGGTGCGATGAGGTGGGAGCATTGCCAACCCGCAACTTTAGCGCTGGCTCTTTTGAAGATGGAAAGAATCTCTATGGACCGGTCATGCGCCAAAAAATCGTCATCACCGATAAAGGCTGCTTTGGTTGTCCTTCGCCGTGTGGTAAGTACAGCCGGGTACAACGCTATAACACCTATGTGGAAGGCCCGGAATATGAAACCATCGGTATGATCGGTTCAAACCTGGGATTAAACTCCATTGAAGATGTAGCTCATGCGAACTATCTGTGCGATGAGTGGGGCATTGATACAATCAGCGCCGGCGGGGTCATTGCGTGGGCAATGGAATGTTATGAAAAAGGGATTTTCACCAAAGCGGATACCGATGGACTGGAGCTAAAGTTCGGCAACGCTGAAGCGGTATTCAAGCTGATTGAGAAGATTGCCAAGAAAGAGGGCCTTGGCGCCTTGCTGGCAGACGGCGTCAAGCGCGCCGCCCAAAAAGTCGGCAAAGGCAGTGAAAAGTGGGCAATCCATGTCAAAGGTATGGAGCAATCGGCTTACGCCACCCATAACGCCACGGCAATGCTGCTTGCCTATATGACTTGCGATGTGGGCGCCCATCACAACCGCGCCTGGGCAATCACATATGACTTGCAGGTCGGCCGCGAACGCGTTGCCCCCGAAAAAGTTGCCCGCGTGATCTGGTTACAGCACTTCCGCCCGATGTTTGATGTCCTGGGCGGCTGCCGCCTGCAATGGGTGGAATTGGGCATCGACCGCAATCTTTACCTGCCCGCCCTCGAAGCTATCACCGGGATTCACCGCACCTGGGAAGATCTTGAACTGGTGGGCGAGCGCCTCTGGAATCTGGCACGCCTTTACTGGATGCGGGAAATCGACGGTTTTGACCGCAATTGGGACTTGCCCGCCCCGCGCTTCTACGAAGAGCCGCCAAGCAGCGGCGCTACCCAAGGGCAAATTACCCGCTTTGAAGATGTGCAAAAGCTTCTGGACATGTATTACGAACAACGTGGCTGGTCACCGCAAGGGCATCCTACGCCGCAGACCCTAGAACGGTTGGGATTGCAAAGTTTTGTGAACTAAACCAATCAGTTAAGCAGACCTTATGGGTGATTCACCCTTAAGGTCTGCTCCTTATTCGGGAGCAGGAGAAGATGAGCGCAACCATCCGCCCGTTTGGCATGTTACGCGAGTACCTCCAGGGAGAGAAAGAAGCCGAGGTTGCGGCTGGTCAAACCGTTCGCCAGGCGCTGGCATCACTCGGAATTCCACCCGAGGTGGTTGCCCTCGTGCTGGTCAATGATCAACCGCAAGAGAAAGACTATTTCTTACAAGAGGGGGATGTGGTCAAAATTTTAGCCGTGATCGGGGGTGGGTAATGAAAATGGTAAAGCGCTGTTTGTTCCTGCATGGCCTGGATAGCAGCAGCCAGGGCGTCAAAGCCACCACGCTGCGCCAGCTCTTCCCGAATATCCTTACCCCCGATTTTCAAGGCTTGCTGGAAGAGCGCATGTTCCAGTTGAGTCAGATCATCGGACGGAAGCGAGACTGGACGCTGATCGGTTCCAGCTTTGGCGGTCTAATGGCGACCTACTTTGCCTGCTGGCACCCGAAACAAGTCAAAAAGATGATCTTGCTCGCCCCAGCCCTGATTTGGCCTGATTTTGTTGCCAACCCACCGCCCGCCATTGACATCCCTGTGACCCTCTATCACGGCACCCAAGACACCCTCATCCCCTTAGAGCAACTCAAACCCATCGCCCGCCAGGTCTTCCGCAATCTGGATTTGCACGTGGTGGATGACGATCACAGCCTACTGAAAACCTTCTTCGAAATTGACTGGCACACCTTGATTGGGTGTTGATCGGCTTCCGATTTTTCGCTTTCAAAAGCTCTCAAAATATACAACCTCAAACGAGCAGAGATGGCCGCCCCCAATACCAAGGCGATTGAAAGGACCATTCTGCCACCTCAATGCACAGTTGTCAGCCCCGCTTGTTTAAAACGGCCTGAAGGTTCTACGAAAATCAATTCTAGCGGCAGATTATAAACTTTCATAGTAATTACCTACCAAAGGCTCTACTTGGCAGGGCAGACCGTCCACGAATATATCACGAATGCACGAATAGCACTATAGCACTGTCATTCGTTACTTCGTATTCCCTTCGTGGAAGGTTTTCTCAGCAAATTATCAACACACCTTGTGATGGCAGGTTGTTACCTTTCATAACACATATTTTGCTTATCCCGAACACCCCTTTTGTTACGAAATTGTATTAAAATGCATCTAACAAACATCAAAAATTCCACCTATTGAAAGGAGTGTGTATATGTCTGAAGAAATTTCCACCGTTCAAGCCCCATCTTTCCCCCGCTTGAATGAACCTGCCCCCGATTTTGAAGCGGTTACCACGCATGGCGTCCTTCGCCTTTCCGACTATCGCGATTCGTGGCTCATCTTATTCTCACACCCAGCCGATTTCACCCCGGTTTGTACCACCGAATTTATAGCGTTCACCGAAATCTACCCGGAATTGCAAAAGCGAGGCGTCGAGCTGCTGGGTTTGAGCATCGATAGCGTCTACTCTCACATTGCCTGGACGCGCAACATCGAAGAAAAAATGGGAGTGAAAATCCCCTTCCCGATCATCGCCGACCTAGACAAAAAAGTGGCAACCCTCTACGGGATGATCCAACCCGGCGAAAGCAAGACGGAAACGGTGCGGGCTGTGTTTATCATCGATCCCAAAGGGATTTTACGGGCGATGATCTACTATCCGCTCAGCACCGGGCGCAACATGGATGAAATCCTGCGCTTGATCGATGCCTTGCAAACGAGCGACAATTATCAGGTGGCAACCCCGGCCAACTGGCGGCCAGGCGACAAAGTGATCGTGCCTCCGCCAACCACGGTTGAAATGGCCGAAGAACGCCTCAAAGCCGGCTACGAGTGTGTCGATTGGTACCTGTGCAAGAAAGCGCTGGATTAAGACGCGATGGCCTGTATCAACCCTGATGGAACGCTTACCCCAACGGCATTGCAGGTTTTGAAAGCAGCCGAGCAACCGAAAACCGCCGCCGA
>DAOTZA010000032.1:0-3332 GCA_034434515.1 Anaerolineales bacterium
TTAGATGCTGGCTATGGGGAAGCCCCTGGACGCGAGCATGAATTGCAACGTCTGTTGCGCATCCAAAGCGAAGGCTGGTTTTTTGCCTGTCGGGGAAAGGAGACGGTCGGCATGGGTGGGGCGATTCGCTACGATAGTTTTGCCTATATCGGGATGATGGCGGTTTTGCCGGCATTCCAACGCCAGGGTTACGGACGGGCGCTTTTCGAGCATATCCTGGATTGGCTGCGTGAGCAAGGCTGCCTGACCTGCTTGTTAGATGCGACGCCAGCCGGCGCAAACCTGTATCGTCAATATCATTTTGTTGAACTGGATCAAGCTCGTCAGTATGTTTGTAAACAGCCGCCAGGCGGATTCCGTCCGTCTCCAAGGGTAGACTTGGTCAACGAAAGGGATGTCGCAGATGTGCTGGCATTTGACCGCAAATTGTTTGGCGCTGATCGGGAACGACTTCTGCGGGTATATCTGGCGGATTTCGGCGAGCGCTTTTTGGTCAAACGCGATCCCCTGGGAAGCGTTTGTGGGTTCTTGCTTGCCCAGCCACAGCGTCCGGGCCCATGGGTGGCGCGCTCGGTTGAGGATGCAGCCGACTTGCTCGAAGCAGCTTTCTCCCTCCCCTTTGAGGGTGATATCAATGTGATCGCTCCGGCGGCGAATCCATTTGCAGCAGCCCTGTTCGAGCGCTATGGTTTTCACTTCCTGCGCGCCCTGCCACACATGGGGTGGGGGCGGTTACCCTCTCCCTGTCAGCGACAGTTCATCTACGGACAGACCAGTTTTGCCCTGGGTTAATCTTGACCAACAGAATGGCGCGTTTTATCACTGGATAAGCCGTTCTTTTTGTGATTAAATCGGTCTGATATCTTATATGATCGAGGAGAAGTTCCGATGCAAACCATTCTGCGCAGTAAAACCAAAACGGTAAAAATCGATCCCAATGGTCCCTTTACTATTATTGGGGAGAAAATCAACCCAACCGGACGCAAAAAGCTGGCCGCCGCCTTGACGGAAGGGAACTTTGACTACGTACGGGAACTGGCAGCCAAACAAATTGCTGGCGGGGCAGATGTGTTGGATGTGAACGTCGGGGTGCCCGGCCTGGATGACGTTGCTGTGCTCCCTCAGGTGGTCAAGCTATTGGGAGAAGAATTTGATATCCCTTTATGTATTGATACACCGAATCCAAAGGCTTTGGAAGCAGCCCTGAAGGTTGCGCCCGGGCGCGTCCTGGTCAATTCGGTAAACGGCGAGGAATCTTCGCTGAACAGTGTGTTGCCGCTGGTCAAAGAGTACAACACCGCCGTCATCGGTTTGGTCATGGATGAGAATGGGATTCCCAATGACCCGGAGACCCGCTGCGCAATTGCCGAGAAGATCATCGAACGGGCAGCTCGGCTGGGCATCCCGATAGAAGACATTGTGATCGACGTCTTGGTGCTCACCGTTGGGGCGGATAGCAATGCAGCCGCGGTTACGCTGAGGACAATCGAGCTGGTGCGCAAGAACTTTGGCGTGAATATTAATCTTGGCGCCAGTAATGTTTCTTTTGGGTTACCGGATCGAGATACGCTCAACATGGCGTTTTTAGGTCTGGCGATTCACGCCGGGGCAAGTTGTGCGATTACCGATCCCACCAAGTACACCGCTTTTCTTAAGGGCTGTGATCTCTTAATGGGGCGAGATGCCTACGCAGCCAAATACATCAAATATTTCCGCACGCACCCGGTGGAAGAGAAGAAATAATTGACC
The DNA here is from genome assembly GCA_034434515.1 of Anaerolineales bacterium. Taxonomy (GTDB): domain Bacteria; phylum Chloroflexota; class Anaerolineae; order Anaerolineales; family UBA4823; genus NAK19. The sequence goes on from DAOTZA010000032.1 coordinate 1,750, forward strand.
GCACTGCAAACTTCACCATGGTGATCACACAGAGAACACGGAGATTGCGGAATTTTGAAGTAAAAGATAATTACCTACCATAGGCTCTACATGGCAAGGCAGACCGTCCACGAATGTTTCACGAATGCACGAATAGCAGTGAGTGAGTCAAAACGCTCCTTGAGCGATGAGGGCTTTTCGGTTTGGGTTTGGAGAGCGAAAGGAGGAACGATGCTCGCTTATCTGCAAAATTCGTCTGTCGCCCGACTTGCGAGTGGAATTGGGTTGTCCGTTTTGTCGGCAATCCTGGTTGTGCTTGCCTTCCCGCCCTATCAACTCTGGCCGCTGGTTTTCATCGGCTGGGTACCGATGCTCATCGCTCAATACCACCTGTTACCCTCCAAATGGTCCTCACTGGCGCCTGCTTTGGGTATCGGCCTTTGGCTGCAAGGGTATCTGGGGCCGGTCTTTCGACCCATTGGGACTTTCATGGTCTGGCTGCCCCTGATTGTGGCTGTGCTAACCTTTCTGACCGACCGCGGGCTGCAGGCGTTCCATCAGAAAACCGCCTATCGTTGGTTTGTTCCGATGGGAGTGCTCAACTGGGCTGGCACCGAGATGATTCGCCTGTTCATTCCCATTGCCGGCACCTGGGCATTTATCGCCTATCCCCTTTACCGCCAGCCATGGCTCATTCAACCGGTCAGCATCTTCGGCATAATCGGAATGGGGATGGTGGTGATTTTGACCAACTATGGGCTGGCGATGGGTTGTCTGCGATGGTTAGAGGTGAAGACACCCCTTGCCTCTCAAGAAAGCAGGCTTTCTCCTCACCTGGTGAAGAATTGGTTAGTTGCCACGGCGATCATTTTGGTTGCCTGGGTGAGCATCAGTCTGGTTTTCTACCTTCAACCGCTATCGACGGCAGCCCTGCGGGTGGCAGCCATCCAGCCAAGCCGTTCCCTGATTATGAGCGCCCTGGCAGGGGAAGAGGGAGAAGTGACCCGCCTGCATCGGCGGATGCTTGAACAAAGCCAGCAGGCAGCCAGCCAGGGCACACGCCTGATTGTCTGGCCTGAGGGGGTGATGCCCTGGGATCCGCAGGTGGATGACCGGTTGGGATTAAGCCAATTGACCGCAGAGACAAACGCCTATCTTGCCACAGGCTATGTCATCGTCACCGAACACGGCTTGCGCAATGAAGCGACGGTGATTTCCCCCACGGGCGAGTTTCTGGGGGTTTTCGGTAAGGATCACCCGGTCGTCTTTGCCGGTGAAACCAGTCTGACGCGCGGCACGTATCCGGTGTATACCACCGAGTTGGGCAAACTGGCAACCATCATCTGCTATGACCTGGACTATACCGATACGGCGCGCAAAATGGCTGCCCAAGGCGCTCAGATTATCGCTGTGCCGTCCAATGATTGGAGCACAATTGCCGATAAACACTTTACCCATCTGGTCTTTCGCGCCGTTGAAAACCGGGTGGCAATGGTCAAAGCTGATGGTGGTTGGGACTCGGCGATCATTGACCCTTATGGACGGATCCGTGCTTTGGCTTCCTTTCCCCAAGGAGGCGAAGCTACCCTGGTCAGCGATGTTCA
>DAOTZA010000033.1:0-35110 GCA_034434515.1 Anaerolineales bacterium
GATCTTCTATTCGTTTGGCTTGGTGGTCTGGTGATCGTCTCTTTAGCGGCAATATTTCAAGCCTCACCAGGTTATATGGATGCTGAGTATTACTTTGCGGGAGGCAAGCTGATCTGGCAGGGGGAAGCTTTTCGTGAGCCTTTTCTCTGGAATTACCTTGCCGACCCGAAAGGCCTGCCGGCTACCGCTTTTACATATTGGATGCCGCTGGCTTCGGTCATAGCCTGGTTGGGTATGACCCTTGGTAACAGCGCGAACTTTCAGATTGCCCGCTTGCCGTTTCTCATCCTGAGTTCGTTCATTCCGCCCCTGACGTACGCACTTGGCTGGCAAATCAAAGGTCAGCGGTTTACGGCTTTATTTGCAGCTCTAATGGCCTGGTTTCCAATGTATTATCTGGCTTATTTGCCAACTACAGATACTTTTGCAATTTACATGATCTTGGGGTCGATATGGCTGATCCTGGCTGGCAAAGTATCAGGATTGGGCAAGGGGGGGTGTTTTCTGTCCGGGATTATTTCAGGCTTAATGCATTTTGCCAGGGCTGATGGGTTGTTTTGGATGTTCATATTTTTTGTAATGTTGGTCAATGCGGGAATAGGGAAACGGCGTCAGCAAGAGAAAGATTTCCCCTTTGATGCATTGATTCTCTTTCTCGCCGGATACCTGGTCGTGATGGGGGGCTGGTATGGACGAAACTGGATGGAGTATCAATCCCTGTTCCCACCCGGCAATCAGCGCGCCTTATTTTTGCATAGCTACAATGATTTATTTCGATATCCGGCCAGCGAGCTCACTTTTGCATATCTCCTGAAGGATGGGGTAACACCCTTAATCTACGATCGTCTCTATGCAATAGGCCAGAACTTCCAGACCCTGATTGCTGTTCAAATGCAAATTCTTTTATTTCCATTGTTTATGCTGGGTTATTGGAAAAAGCGTTCGGAGCCAATTGTTCTTGCGGGGAGTATCGCCTGGTTGGTGATGTTTGGTCTTATGAGTGTTGTTTTTCCCTTTGCTGGCTGGAGAGGAGGTTATTTTCACGCTTCTGCAGCCTTTCAACCCCTGGTTTGGTGTTTGGCAAGCGAAGGTTTGGGAAGCTTTGTGAATTGGGGTGTTCGAAAACGAGGTTGGAATGCCACCCAGGCTCTGCAGGTATTTCGTGTCTTTATTCTATTTTTCTTACTAATTCTAACGGTGTACCTTTATAAAGTGAGAGTGATCGGTAACGATCTCTCTCAACCAGTTTGGGAAGAGTCCCAAAAAAGACAGGCGCAGATCTGTCATGCTTTGCGGGGAGTTATCACTGGTGAGGAACGCAGCGAGGAGGCGATTATGATTAATAACCCAATTGGTTTTTATCTGATGTGTGAAAGATCGGCAGTATCGGTTCCAGTAGGCGGAGAACGGGCAATCCGGATGGTTGCTCGACAGTTTGAGGTCAGATTTCTGATATTGGAAAGCGATCATCCTGCGGAGTTAGCAGACTATTTTTTTGCCCCCCGCAATACCGGTTTGCTTACCCTAATCCAAAACCAACCAGAATGGAAAATCTACCGCATCAATGAAATCCCATAAATTGTCTCTGATACTTGGAGTTGCTATCTTCTCGAGTGGTATCTATCTGCTTTACAGTGCGGTTATTTATCGGTTGGGTTTTCCTTTAGACGATGCCTGGATTCATCAGACCTATGCGCGTCATTTCGCCTATGGCATGGGTTGGTCATTTGAAGCCGGACGCCCTTCAGGAGGTGCTACGGCACCCCTCTGGGCTTTTTTGTTGAGTATTGGCTACTGGCTAAGGCTACATCCGTTATTTTGGGCTTTTCTCTTAGGCATCGGATTCTTTGCCTTGGTGGGTGTTCTTGCCTTTAATGTTTTTCAGCGTATTTCCCCTTCCTTGGGGTGGTTAGGGTTGTTTTTTCTTTTTGAATGGCACTTTGTTTGGGCATCGGTTTCAGGGATGGAAACCATTTTTGCCATATTTCTCGTTATCGCTGTCTATGTTTTCCTGCGGAGTGGGAAGATAGGATGGAGGCTGGCTATTATTCTGGCAGCAAGTGTATGGATTCGGCCAGACTTGTTAAGCCTGTCTTTTCCCGTACTGGTTGGCGTTCTGGTAAACCATCGAAATAGCCCTCAGTGTGCCTTAAAAAGAATTGCTCTATTTGTTTTGGTTGGGTTTTCTTTATTGGTTTATGGTTTTTTCAATCTAAAAGTGAGTGGAGCCTGGTTCCCGACAACTTTTTATGCCAAACAAGCAGAATATGCGGAGTTGCGTTCATTGCCTTTTGTGTACCGATTTTGGCAACAGGCCTCTATTTCACTGGTAGGCGGAGGGATTTTATTGATCTTTGGCATGATTCTCCAAACTTATACTTTCGTTAAAAAACAGGATTGGCTTGGATTGGCTTGGGTTAGCTGGTATCTTCTGATGTTGACAATCTATGCGATACGTCTGCCGGTTACCTATCAACATGGTCGGTATATGATGCCGGCGATCGTTGTGGTTTACCTGATCGGCTTAGAGGGTTCTATAGATCTCTTTCGCAGATTATCGCAAAGTCGAGGCGCGGGTTGGATCATCGCCAGAGCGGGCAGGCTTGCTTGGGTGATCGTCACGTTGGCTTTTTGGGTTTTGGGGGCAAAGGCCTTTGCAAGAGATGTTCAATTCATCGAAACGCAGATGGTAGAAACGGCTAGGTGGGCGGAAAAATCTCTTCCTGCAAATTCAAGAGTTGCTGTGCATGATATTGGCGCGATTGGTTATTTCACCAGCCACGACTTAGTTGACCTGGCAGGTTTGATTAACCCGGAAGTAATCCCATTTCTTCGGGATGAAACCAGGTTGGCGGATTATCTTGATCAGAACCAGGTTGATTATCTGATTTGTTTTCCTCAATGGTATCCTAACCTGACCAGGGATTTAACCGTCATTTATACAGCAGATTCTGTTGTCATGCAAGCGTATGGAGAACTTCCCATGACAATTTATCGTTGGCGCCTTAACAACTTTATTAGTTTATGGATGGAGTAAGGCATTCATGCTATACTATGGATAAATATGGAAGGTTCTGCAGACCAAAATCAAAAGAAAGTCTCAATTGTTATCATTGATGATCATCCATTGTTTCGACAAGGGGTAGAGGATGTATTACGCCTGGAGGTAGATTTTGAAATCGTTGGCAAAGCCTCCAGTGGGTTGGAAGGGCTTTCGTTAATCCGCATGTTGAGACCACAAATCGGGATAACAGATGTCAATTTACCAGACCTTAATGGATTGATGGTAGTGAGGCATGTGACCCAGGAACATCTCCCAACACGAATGATTCTGTTGACGGCTTATGATGATATGACTCAGAAGATTTTGGCATTTCTTTCGGGGGCCTGGGGATATTGTACAAAAGACATTCAGCCGATTGATTTTGTTAATAAAATTCGAGTCGTTCTCAATGGCTTTTATATTTTCTCTGATGAAATTCTTACCCTAGAGGAGCTGCGTCGCTGGCTGGCTTGGCAAACCAAGGGGGAAGATCAGAACGAAATAACCGAAAATCTTGCTCAGATCTCGCCCCTTTCGCCACGAGAAATGGAAGTATTATCTTGGTTAACGTTGGGGCAAAGCAATAAAGAAATTGCTCACCAAATGGGTATCAGTCATCAAACTGTTAAGAATCATTTAGCTTCATTATTCCGTAAACTGGGAGTAGATGATCGTACTCAAGCGGTGTTGTATGCTCTAAAAATGGGGTGGATTCGAATGCCAGCAGTTGAGAGTGAGGAATATTCGACATGAATAGCCGACAACAACCGAATCCGGTCGAATTGACAGGTCAATTAATCCAGGAGCTCGATCATCTCCTGGATAGCATCCATCAAGAAATTCAGGAAAACGAACGCCTATTGCTGCAAAGTCAACAGGAAGTGGAGAAGCTTAGCAGAAAAAATGCTTCGATCACTGCCGAACTGCAGAAGATTCAATCTCACACGGATGAGTTTTCGCGCCACGAGTTGCGAATGGGGTATGAAGCTGCCCTGGAAGCACAGCAACGGTTGTATTTGATGTCCGGTAAAGTTGAGAAGGTGCAAAGTCAGATTCAACAGTTGCATCGCCAGGCGAACTGGTTAGAGCAGTTTCGTCAACTTCTTCAGGGTTTACAGAATCAACTTGGAGGGACCAGCAAAGGCTTTCATTCTGGAGAGGGTGTGGAGATGATCATCCAAGCCCAAGAAGCCGAACGACAACGCTTGTCTCGGCAAATGCATGATGGTCCAGCCCAAGCGCTCTCCAACTTTATTTTGCAGACCGAGATTGCCATGCGGCTTTTTGATCTCGATCCGGTGAAAGCAAAAGAAGAACTTGAGAGCTTAAAAATCTCTGCCACGCAGGCTTTTCAAAAAGTGCGTGATTTCATTTTTGAGCTGAGACCGATGATGTTAGATGACTTAGGGTTGGCGCCAACGGTGAGAAGATATGTGGATGCGATGCGATCCATCCCTGGCACCTCCATCCAACTTGCCTTAACAGGGATGGAAAGACGATTGGAACCCTATCTGGAAGTACTGGTCTTTCGCGCCATCCAGGAGCTATTGGGAAATGCTGTGCGTCACAGTCAGGCAAGCGAAGTTAGACTGCAAGTGGATTTGGGAGATAATGCCTTAAAAGTAATGATTGATGATAATGGGAAGGGATTTGATCCTGAGATATTGAAAGAGAGAACCAATATGGGAATTAAGGTAATCCGCGATCGAGTGGAGATGGTCGGGGGTGAATTTCAATTGGATACCCGCATCGGAGAAGGAACACGGATTTCATTTACCATACCTTTACAAGACAGAACTGACCTTACATAATTGCAAGGAAATTTTCACTTTTTTCATATTGTAAAAAATTAAAAGATTCTATATAATAAAGTCAGTATTCGACAAGAATACAATTTTCAAGGAAAGGAGGTAAAAAGCGATGTTATTCGCCCCGAAAGAGAAAGGTCAAGGTCTGGTGGAATATGCGTTGATCCTGGTTCTTGTCGCCATTGTGGTCATCGTCATCCTCGCCCTCCTCGGGCCAGCCATTGGCAACGTCTTCAGCCGAATTGTCAACGCTATCTAATTTTTTCAAAAGGATTCTATCTGATTATTTCCAAAAAAAACCCTGGTCGGGCGCCAGGGTTTTTTGGCATTTTAATTGCATTTGATTCCTCGTTACAATTAACTGGCTATAGGTTTTCTTTTTATCATCGGGTACACTCAAGGTAGGGCTGTTCTTTACGATAGCGGATCAACGAGAAGTTTTCTTTGATGCTGGAAAGCTTACAAAATTGTATAGAACAGGCAACCCAAAAAAGCGAATAGCAATATATAATACAAGCCGTGAAGAACCGCCCGATTGACCTTGATGACTATCCTAAGCTCTGGAGGCGATCATGAGACGAGGAAGAATTTTCTTTTTGCTTGCCCTGATTGTGTTGTGTGGGCTAGTGGCGGTTGTGTTTGTCTTTCTGCGCTTACGTCCTGCAATTACACCACAACCATCTCCTGCTGTTGAAGCTACTCCGGTTATAGATGTCGTCAATGTTCTCGTTACAACGCAAAAAGTGCCGCGGGGTAATGTTATCACCCGGGATGTCGTTAGCTTAATCCCGATTCAACGTCAATTCTATCTACAAGGAATGTTCTCGGATATCAAGGATGTTGAAGGCCGATTGGCAAGAATCGACTTAGAGGCTGGCTTTATTTTATTGGATACGATGCTTGCTAGTAGTGCAGAGGAATTATCTACTACTGGATCGGATATTGCCCTTTATATCCCACGCGGTTCGGTAGCAGTGGCGATCCCCATTGATCGCCTGACGAAGGCCAGTTATCCGGTACAGGCGGGCGATCGGGTGAATGTTGCGGTGGTCCATGCATTTGTTGATATTGACACTGAATACCAAAGCAGATTGCCGAATGTGGCTGGTGAAGCAATTGCTCCGGGCACCCGTGAGCCAACGGTATATCTGACGGCTGGTGTTTCAGCACCGATTGGTGAAGGGGCCGGAAATGCCGGGAGAGCAGAAACAATACCCGGATTGGGACAACCTATCATCGTTGTGCCTTCAGAGCCTCAACGGCCGCGTCTGGTGGCTCAGGTGGTGCTTCAGGATGTTACAGTACTAAGTGTGGGGAATTATTCGGCAACATTTACGGGACAAGATGCTACTGCACCACCTCAGCAGGCGCCTGAGCAGCCTGCTCAACCTCCTAATCAGCCAGCCCAGCCGCCACCCTCAAAGCCAAGACCCGAATTTGTGAGCTTAATTGTCACTCCGCAAGATGCATTGATGCTAACCTACCTCATGGCAAATGGAGCTCAGTTTACATTGCATCTCAGAGCCGCCGGTGATAACTCTCGAGTTCAAATAGAAGCTGAGACGCTTCAGTATTATTTGAATAAGTATAATGTTCCAATCCCGGTCAAATTACCTTATGGAATCGAGCCGAGAGTGAACTCACCGGATATGCCGGTGATCAGCATTCTGCCAACCCCAACGCCTAATCCATGAAACACTATCTTAATGGTGATCAAGGATGAGCCCTTCTGATAAGATTCGCGTGGTCATTGTAGACGATATCGCAGAGACGCGGGAAAACATCCGTAAATTGCTTCAATTCGAGAAGGATGTCGAGGTGGTCGGCGCTGCTCGAACTGGCCGGGAAGGCATCGAAGTTACCCGTCAGACCAAACCAGACGTGGTCATTATGGATATTAACATGCCAGATATGGATGGCATCACGGCAACCGAAGCAATCCGAAAGATGAATCCCTTCACGCAAATCGTGATTCTTTCGGTACAGGGCGATCCGAATTATATGCGGCGGGCGATGTTAGCTGGAGCGAGGGATTTTTTAACCAAACCTCCTACTGTAGACGAATTGAGTGCGGCTGTAAAACGCGCTGGGAAAATGGCACAAGAAGAGCGCGAAAAAATGCCAGCTAGTGTGCAGTCGGCAGGAGGCGTTTCGGGAAGTGGCGGTGGTGCGTTCGATGGAAAAATTATTGTAGTTTACAGTCCCAAAGGTGGAGTTGGCACGACTACTCTCGTAACCAATCTGGCGGTGGCGTTACACAGTGCGGAGACCCCAGTTGTGATTGTGGACGCCAATCTTCAATTTGGGGATGTAGCGGTATTCCTGAATGAACAGGGTAAAAACAGCGTTGTTGATTTAGCCCCCCGAGTGGATGAGTTAGATGCTGAAGTTGTCGATAGTGTTTTACTTGCGCATAAACCATCAGGAATAAAAGTGCTAGCTGCCCCGTTACGTCCAGAATATGCCGAGAGTGTGACGGGCGAACAATTCGCCAAAGTCCTGCAATACTTGCGGAAAATGTTTGCTTATATTGTGGTGGACACGTCTGCTTATTTATCTGATGTGGTACTCTCTTCTATTGATGTTACCGATCTGGTTATATTATTAACTACCCAGGATATTCCGGCAATCAAGAACGCCCGGGTCGCCCTGGAAGTGTTTGATGTATTAAACGTAAATCGGAAAAAGGTGCTGTTTGTTCTGAACCGATATGACAAACGAATTGGCATTACCCCAGAAAAGATTGGAGAGAGCGTCAAGCAAGAGATTATTGCTGCCATTCCCTTTGACGAAAGAACCGTGATTCCGGCTGTCAACAGGGGAATTCCATTTATGCTGGAAGACAAGACAAAACCACTGGCGAAGGCTTATCTATCCTTAGCGGAAGTTGTCCGTCAGCGGATCAGTCAGGTTGCCGATTTAGAAATCGAAATCAAAAAGGGGTATAGCGGTGTATTTGGAAAGGTGGCTCGTTAGAAATTGGAGAGGTCGATATGTCGTTATTGAAACGAATTGAACAAGGTCAAGGAAATACACCCCTGAGTGCCGATTTGGAAGCCAAGAATCGGATCTTAGCAGTACAGGCTCGCCGGGTTACGCCGTCCGTTGCTCCGCAACGAGACACGTACCTGGACTTGAAAACCAGGGTTCAAAATCGCTTGTTAGCTGAACTCGATCCTGGGATGGATATTACTCGCGTGAGCGAGGTAAGGCAAACTATCCAAGAGCTATTTGATCAGGTGTTGGGGGAAGAAAACATTGTCCTTTCTCGACCTGAGCGACATCGGCTTTTCGAGCAAATTGTTGCCGAAATCCTGGGGTTTGGTCCGCTTCAGCCTTTGCTTGAAGACGAAACCATTACCGAAATCATGGTTAATGGAGCCAAAAATATCTATATCGAACGAAATGGAAAGATCCAAAGAGTGCCGCTAACCTTTGAGAGTGATGAGCATGTGATGCGGATCATTGACCGCATTGTAGCTCCTCTTGGGCGACGCATTGATGAGTCAAGCCCTTACGTTGACGCACGTTTACCAGATGGTTCGCGGGTTAATGCCGTCATTCCCCCCATTTCTTTGGTTGGGCCGACCATTACGATCCGGAAATTTTTCAAAAATCCCTTGACCATAGAGCAATTAATCCAATATGGCTCGATCACTCCAGAAGCGTTACAGTTTCTTAAGGCGTGCGTGGAGGCAAGATTAAACATTGTCATTTCTGGAGGCACTGGTTCAGGAAAAACAACTTTGTTAAACGTGCTGTCGCAATTTATCCCCAATGACGAGCGCATTATCACGATCGAAAATGCCGCCGAATTACAACTGCGTCAAGAGCATGTGGTTACTCTAGAGTCAAGGCCTCCAAATATTGAAGGAAAAGGCGAGGTGACCATCCGTCAATTGGTTATTAATGCGTTGCGGATGAGGCCAGATCGGATCATTGTAGGAGAGATTCGCGATGAGGCGGCGCTGGACATGTTACAAGCCATGAATACCGGCCATGATGGTTCAATGACCACTGCGCACTCGAACTCGCCTCGGGATACCCTAGCAAGAATTGAAACCATGGCCCTCATGGCTGGGATGGATTTGCCGGTTCGGGCTATTCGTGAACAAGTTGCTTCTGCAATCGATCTCGTCATTCATCAAGAGAGAATGCGAGATGGCTCACGCAAAGTGGTCAACATTACTGAAGTGAGTGGCATGGAAGGAGATGTGATCACCTTGACAGATATTTTTGTCTTTGAACAAAGCGGTTATGAAAATGGCAAAATCGTTGGTCGGTTGCGAGCAACGGGACTAAGACCGAAGTTTATGGACAAGATTGAAGCGGCTGGGATTCACTTGCCCGCTTCGATATTTGGTCTTGGAGAGCGAAGACGTTACTAAGGCAGGGTTTAGTATGGATCCGCTGATCTTAATTTTACTTGTTGGTGGCGGCATCGTAGTTGTCTTAGTTGTGATGGGGTTTGTTGTTACTCTGACCAGCGAACAGACTCTTGTTGAAGAGCGGTTAGGGCGATACATCGTTGATCGAGAAGAGAAGAAACTTAGCAGGGAGGAAAGAGCTACCCCAATTGGCGATTGGGTTAACGAGCGAATGGCTAAATCCAAATGGGGATCCGGTATCGCCCGTGATTTAGCCCGCGCAGACATAAAGATGAAGCCCGGCGAATATATTGCCCTGATTATCATAATGATCCTCTTCAGCGGTAGCCTTGCCTACTTTTTCGGGGGACGCAACATTATATTTACGTTATTAGGAGCGTTTGCAGGCTACTGGTTACCGCGTTTTTACGTTCGTCGTTTACAAAACCAGAGGTTGACCAACTTCAATAATCAACTGGCCGATATGCTGAACTTGATGGTAAATGGGCTGCGAGCCGGATATTCGACCATGCAAGCGATGGAGGCGGTGAGTAAGGAAATGCCTCCGCCGATTTCTGATGAATTTCGGCGAGTTGTTCAGGAGATGCAAATTGGTATCCCTATGGCGGATGCCCTCGACAACCTATATCGGCGGGTGCCTAGCGATGATTTGGACTTGATTATAGCGGCAATCAACGTGCAGCGGGAAGTGGGAGGAAATCTGGCTGAAATCTTAGATACGATCTCCTATACCATCCGCGAACGGGTGCGGATTAAGGGAGAGATTCGAGTGTTGACTTCGCAGGTGGTCTATTCGGGGCGATTTCTTGCGCTAATGCCATTCTTTATCGCAATTATCCTCTGGTTGGTCAATCGCCCGTATATGATGCAATTTTTTAATCCGGGTACTCGGATCTTTGGAATAACCATGCTGGTCATTGGCGCTTTAATGATTGCGTCAGGATACTACGTCATGATGCGCATCGCGAATATTGAGGTTTAGATAAATAGAAAGGCGGTGATTCATGGAGCTCATCCTGATCGGCGTGATCGTTTTTATCCTGGTGGGGGCATTGATCCTGGTAGTGGTCGGCTTGCGCGATGCAAATCGAGGCGACCCACTGCAACAAAGATTGGAGGAATTTGCTGCGAGAGGTCAAACTGCCACATTAGAGGAAATTGAGTTATCTCAACCTTTTTCTGAGAGAGTTATCGTGCCCCTTGCGCGGCGTTTAGGTGACTTTGTCACCCGGTTTACTCCCCAAAACGCTTTACAAACTACCGCTCACCGAATCGAGTTAGCGGGTAATCCCCGTGGATTAGACCCAACGGTTTTTTGGGCATCTCGTTTTATTGTGGCGTTTCTTTTTGGCGGTTTGTTTATCTTCCTGTTCACTGTAGGATTGAAAGACTGGAGCTGGATGAGAAAATTCGTTGTGATTGCTTTCTTTATGATTATCGGTTTTTTCATCCCGGAACTTTTACTTACCAGTAAGATTAATCGGCGGCAAAAGGAAATCCGCAAAGCCATGCCTGATGCTTTGGATTTGTTGACAATTTGCGTCGAAGCTGGTTTGGGATTTGACGGCGCTATGGCAAAAGTTTCTGAGAAATGGGATAACGAGTTGAGTTTAGCATTCGCTCGCGCCTTGAAAGAGATGCAATTGGGGAAATTGCGTCGTGAAGCGCTGAGAGACATGGCAGACCGGATTGGCATTCCTGAAATGACCAGCTTTGTCGCAGCAGTCATCCAAAGCGAGCAATTGGGGGTCAGTATGGCAAAGGTGTTGCGCATTCAATCGGACCAAATGCGGGTGCGTCGCCGCCAGCGTGCCGAAGAAGAAGCCCATAAAGCGCCAATTAAAATGCTAATCCCTCTGGCTTTGTTGATTTTTCCCTCAATTTGTATCGTCTTAATGACCCCAGCCTTTATCATGCTCATGCAATCTGCGCTGAAAGGTGTCCTGTTTGGAAATTAGAAGAGAATTGTGAGACCTTTTGTGCATCACAAACCCATTCCCTATACCCTATATCAGTGGGTATGGAAAGCGATTGATTGGGTTTATCCTCCAGTTTGTGGAGGCTGTGGTATAGCAGGAGCCCGTTGGTGTCCAGAGTGCCAGCGTAGCTTGCAGCGGATCAACGGCAATTTATGTCCCGGCTGCGGAACGCCTAACAACAAGGAGGCTGTTTGTAGTAATTGTAGAGAACACTCCCTTGTTCTTGATGGACTTCGCGCGTATGCCCGCTACTCAGGTGCTTTACGTAACGCAATTCATCGCCTAAAATATCAGCGCGATATTGCTCTGGCAGAAACCCTTGCTGGTTTTTTAGTTGAACTCTATCATGAAACCCGGTGGCAGATCGATCTTGTGGCACCGGTTCCATTAGGGGTTGTTCGGAGAAGGGAACGTGGATATAATCAAGCTGCAATGATTGCCTACCCTTTTGCCTTAGCGGTTCGAGTTTCCTATAGTGGCGGAGCAATTCGACGTGTGCGGGAGACAGTCTCGCAAGTCGATTTGAAATTTTCGCAACGCCTTGAAAATGTTCAAGATGCTTTTTGGGCTGATCCGCAAAAGGTTGCCGGCAAGAAGGTTATGGTAATTGATGATGTGACAACAACCGGCGCAACGCTCAACGCTTGCGCTGAAGCGCTCAAAAATGCTGGAGCGATCACCGTTTATGGGTTTGTTGTAGCTCGTACATTCTTATCAGAAGGAGGCAAAAATGACCGTGCCAGTTGAAGTTGTGAGTCGGAATATGGAGGTGAGTGAAAGGTTACAAAATTATATCGACAGGAAAATTGCAAAACTAGATCGATACCTTCCTGGCATCGAAGAGGCGCGGGTCGATGTCACGTACGCCAAATCGGCGCGCAATGCAGCCGATCGTCAGATTGCCCAGATCACCGTCCGGGGAAAGGGGTTTATTCTACGCTCTGAGGAACGCGCGGATGACATTTTTGCCGCTCTGGATACAGCGCTGGATAAAATACAACGGCGAATTGAGCGGTATAAAGGAAAACATTATCGAGGCAGAGGGGATGGGAGAAGCGCGGCTGAGGTTGTGGAAGCGACTGTAGAGGAAGAACCTCTCAGCCAACCGATCATTGCAAAAAGAAAGAAATTTGCGATTACCCCGATGGATGAAATGGAAGCCATTGAACAAATGAACTTACTTGGACATGACAATTTCTTCGTCTTCTACAATACAAATTCAGGGAGCATCAACGTCCTCTATAAACGGCGTGATGGTACTTATGGGATCATAGAACCCGAGATACGCTGAAAAAGACGTTTTCCAAGCAAGGGCGGAGGGATGACTCCGCCCTTTTGCATTAAATTCTTGACGTGTAATCAATCGATAGGTACACTTAGAAAACTTTAAGGCATCGAATCTAAAGTAATTGCTAGCAGATTTGCAAATTTAAGAAAATTTAGAAAGCGGCGAAAAAATGGAGATTGACCGAGAAGCCCTTTACCGGATTGCAGGAACCTATATTGACACAGAAATCGATCAACCGACGGTCGAGGAAGCTGTGCGCATGATCCTCAATGCAGTTGGGGAAGACCCCAACCGAGATGGGCTGCTGAAAACCCCTGAGAGAGTAGCCAGAATGTACGAGGAGTTGCTTTCCGGGTATCGCGTTGATCCAATTGCCCTCGTCAACGGAGCAGTTTTTGATGTTGCTTATGACGAAATGGTATTGGTGCGTGACATTGAGTTCTACAGTTTGTGTGAACATCATCTCTTACCCTTTATTGGCCGGGCACATGTAGCTTATCTGCCGAGGGGTAGGATTATTGGTTTGTCAAAAATTCCACGCATCGTCGATATGTTTGCTCACCGTTTACAAGTTCAGGAGAGAATGACTCGCCAGATAGCCGATTTTTTGGATACTCTACTAAACCCGATTGGGGTAGCGGTTGTTGTGGAGGGTTTGCATCTTTGTGCAACCATGCGAGGTGTAAAAAAGCATGGGGCTAGAATGACGACTTCATCGATGTTAGGGCATTTTCGCAAAAGTGTTGCCACGCGTCAGGAATTTCTGGATAACATTTCGCGCGGCTCTGCGCCTTTGTTTTAGCGCTTTAGCGGTATTGGAGTGTTCGATTGATTGGTAACGAGGAAGGTAAGATGAAAAAAATCTGGAGATTTTGGATTGTTTTTGCTTTTGGTTTTTTGCTCTACGGTTGTATTCCGAGCAAAGCTCTACCAACTGAGGAGATGGGGAATCAGCCAGAGATTGTCGTTGTGGGAACACAAACGAGCCCAGCGCAGCCTGCTCAAGCCTCCCCTTATCCGTTGACAGGTCAAGAGGTGCCAAATGTACCTCAAGAAGTGGTGCCGAATCCGCAAGCGATAAATGAGACCGGGAATGAAACACCTACTCCAATTGGAAATCAGACTCCAACTCCGCATGTGGACGTTATCTTGCGGGCTACTGATCCCAACGCGTTTGTCCTTGCTTCGGGGAAATATCAAATGGTTGAATTTTTTGCTTTTTGGTGTCCGACCTGTAAAAGCCTGGCGCCAGTGTTGAAAAATCTGGAAAATAAATATGCGGGCAAAATCCAGTTTATCTATCTGGATATCGATGATCCAAGGACCAACCCGTTTAAGCAAGCCTTGGGCTATCAGTACCAGCCTCACCTGTTCCTGATTGATGGTGAAGGAAAAGTGCTGATGCAATGGGTTGGGTATGTAGCCGAGGAAGAACTGGATGCTGTTCTCAGTTCTTTGCAATAAGTTTACAAAGTAGAGTTGAATAGGATACTTATCTTGACAATTAAAGCGATGGGGGATAGAATATCCATATACCCCACCCCATAGGGAGGGGTATGTGGAGGCAGGATGAACAAAGAACTTGTGTTGAGAAGGCTGACGGTCATTGAGGGTCATCTTAAGGGCGTAAAAAAGATGGTCGAACAAGATGTCTATTGTATAGAGGTGATCCATCAAATCCATGCTGTTCAATCTGCCCTTAATAAGGTTTCAGCGATGATTCTCGATGATCATCTCAATAGTTGTGTGATTTCTGCTGTTCGGGGTGAGAATCCCGATGATCGAGAAAGAGTTTTGAAGGAAATCGCTGATCTTTTTGAGAATATTTCCAAACCTTAATCAAACAACCTGTTCTAAAAAAGGAGGCTGAGATGCCAACGGTTACGTACAAAATCCCTAATATTTCCTGTCATCATTGTGTGCATACCATTCAAAGCGAATTAAGCGAAGTTGAAGGAGTCAAGAGCGTTGTTGCCGAAATCGAGTCAAAAACTGCACGGGTAGAATTCGAAGCGCCGGCTACTGAAGAAATCTTAAAAAAAGTGTTGACCGAGATTAACTATCCTGCCGAAGAGTGAAATCCCTTGTTATTGCTAAGAGAGATGTCCACCCGGCAAATCATCCTTCCCGTGACCGGTATGACCTGCGCCAATTGCGCAGCTACCATTGAACGTAACCTGAAGAAAGAGAGCGGGGTCTATAATGCTGTCGTTAACCTTTCGTCGGAAAGGGCAGTAGTCGAATTTGATCCTCAAATCACTGCATTGGAAGATCTGTTTAAACGAGTACAAAGAGCGGGATATGGGATAGCTACCGGCACATTGGAGTTTACCCTGAAAGAAGTTGATGATCCAATTCGCCTGAACCGATTAGAGCAAAAAATAACCGCTTTAGAAGGCGTTCGGAAAGTTAGCCTGAATGTTGTCAATGGGCATTTAGAGATTGAGTTCATTCCCACTCTGGTTGGCGCTTTGGAAATCCGCAAAACCATCTCTGATTTGGGGTTTTCTCTGGTTGAGAGTAAGGGAACGGAAGACGATATTGAGCGCATTGCCCATGAGCAAGAGGTGCACCATCAATTAAGTCTGCTAAAGGTGGGTTTGCTCTTTACCTTGCCGTTGTTTTTCTTTTCCATGGCGCGTGATTTGAATTTGTTGCCCCACTCTATTGCTCATGCCGTTTGGGCAAATTATTTGATGTTGTTCCTGGCTACCCCTGTCCAGTTTTATGTGGGTTGGCAATATTATCTTGGCGCGTTCAAGTCCTTGCGCAATGGCGCAGCAAATATGGATGTGTTAATCGCTCTTGGATCATCAGCAGCCTATGTTTACAGTCTGCTGATTACCCTTAGCTTGTTTGATGGGCATGTTTATTTTGAGACTTCAGCAATGATTATCACCCTGATCAAGGTGGGGAAGTATTTGGAAGTGAGGGCAAAAGGTCAAACCGGTGAAGCGATTCGAAAATTAATCGCTCTCAAACCGAAAAAGGCGCGGCTCATCCGCAATGGCAAGGAAGTTGAATTAGCCGTTGAGGATGTTCAAGTTGGTGATCTCTTGCTGGTGAAACCGGGTGAGAAAATCCCGGTGGATGGGATCGTTCTGGAAGGTTATTCCTCTGTTGACGAGTCGATGTTAACCGGTGAATCCGTTGCGGTGGAAAAACAGGTAGGTAGTTCGGTGTTTGGGGCAACGCTCAATAAAATGGGGTATCTTAAAATTCAAGCCACGAAGGTTGGTAAAGATACTGCGTTAGCGCAAATCATCAAAATGGTTGAAGAAGCGCAAGGCAGCAAAGCGCCTATCCAGCGACTGGTTGACCGGGTTTCAGCAATTTTTGTTCCCATTGTTATTTTGATTGCCTTGATGACCTTTGGGTTCTGGTTCTGGATCGCTCCACAGTTGAGGTTCACCAATCAGGGCATTCTGGAAGCCGCAATTATCCATGCGGTGGCGGTTTTGGTCATCGCCTGTCCCTGTGCCATGGGCCTGGCTACCCCAACTGCTGTGATGGTCGGAAGTGGGAAAGGGGCAGAGAACGGCGTGTTGATCAAGAACGGTGAAGCTCTAGAGCGGGCTGGAAAGATAACCTCCGTGATTTTTGATAAGACTGGAACGCTCACCAAGGGTCAACCGCAAGTGATGGATATTGCCATTGCTGAATTTCAAGGGTCGGAAAATGAGTTTCTATCTCTAATTGCATCGTTGGAGAAAGTTAGTGAGCATCCCTTGGGGGAAGCGATTGTGGCTGAGGCGACCCGGCGAGGTTTGTTGCTCAGTGAACCCAATAGATTTGAAGCCTTTGCCGGTAACGGTGTTGCCGGAGAAGTTGCCGGCCATTCAGTGCTGGTTGGAAATCAGAGATTCATTGAACAACGTGGCATATCCTTAATTAGCTATCAGAGCACAATTGAGCGCTATCAAAGCGAGGCAAAAACGCTTCTCTATGCTGCAGTAGATGGTGCTTTGGCGGGATTTCTGACCATTGCGGATACATTGAAGGATGAGGCTGGTGAGGTTTTAAGCGAATTGAAACAAATGGGTTTGTCAGTTGGAATGATTACCGGTGACCATCATCAAGTTGCTCAAGCAATTGGAAAAAGACTGGGAATTGACTTGATCCTGGCCGAGGTTTTACCCAATGATAAGGCATTGCAGGTAAAGAAATTGCAAGAGAATGGCGAAAAGGTGGCCATGGTTGGGGATGGCATTAATGATGCCCCTGCGCTTGCTCAAGCAGATTTAGGCATTGCGATTGGAAGTGGTGCAGATGTAGCCATTGCATCTGCTCCAATTGTCTTAATGGGAAATGATCTTTGGGGCGTTGTTCGTTCGATCCGCTTGTCTCGCATGACGCTTGCAACGATTAAGCAAAATCTCTTCTGGGCGTTTATTTATAATATCCTCCTGATCCCTGCAGCAGCGATGGGCTTTCTCAGCCCGATTCTGGCTGCGGCGGCAATGGCCTTAAGTAGTGTGTTTGTGGTGAGCAACAGTTTGCGTTTGAAGCAAAAGCTGCTCTAATAGGGTTGACCAAATTGAGAAAAACGGGTATCTTTTTAGGGCGCATGGACGCTTTGAAGTATTCATAGAGGATTTTTGATTTGGAAGGTATAACCCGACGTGAGTTTCTTAAGTTGAGTGGATTTGGCCTTGTGGGAGCTGTTTTCGGGAGAAAGATCAAATGGATTGAGAACACACCGTTCCCTCAAGGCGAACGTTTAGGCCGGGCTTTTGCAAAGGTTGAACTTAAGGCCAAACCCGATATTAATTCAGCAACGGTTGGAGTACTTTATGATGATGCTGTTGTAGTATGGTTGAGAGAAGTTGTTGGATCAAATCCTTATCGGTATCGGCAACGCTTCGTAGAAACGCCTGAAGGTTACGTGTGGGCATCTGAGTTACAACCTTGCCAAAATCGACTCAATCCTCCGTTGGAAAAACTGCCTGAAACAAGTCACGATGTAGGAATGTGGGTTGAGGTTACCGTGCCATGGGTGGAGGTACGCCTGGAGCGGGGTCCATTCAGCCCTGGTTTTAAGTATCGAGTCGAGCATCAGTTTCCGATACGGATGTATTACAGCCAGATATTATGGGTGGATCAAATCCAAAAAGATGAACAAGGTCAGGTTTGGTATCGGATTAATGAGAAATATGGATATGGAGATGTCTTCTGGGCAAGAGCAGAGGCTTTTCGTCCATTGACACCTGAGGACATCGCGCCGATCAACCCCGAAGCAGAACAGAAATTGGTGGTGATCAACGTTGAAGAAAAGGTGCAAACGTTGTCGTGTTATGAAGGAAAGCGGGAAGTATATTATTGTCGCATTGCTGCCGGTAAGAAATTTGATGCCAAAGGGAACTTCTTAGGACACTCCTCCACCCCTAGTGGAACGATGCTGATTTGGCGCAAATTAATCTCGACCCATATGAGTGGGGGTACTACTGGAGCGGGGTATGATCTGCCGGGAATCGGGTGGACCGTCCTGTTTACCGGTGATGGTGTGGCTATTCACTCTACCTTTTGGCATAATAATTTTGGCGGAGAGCTCATGTCTCATGGTTGTGTCAATGCCCGTCCAGCAGATGCGCAATGGGTTTTCCGCTGGACAAATCCCCCGGTGCAATATTACCCAGGGGAACTCTATAGCAAGGATACAGACATCCTTCCAACCAGAATCAAAGTAATCGAGGGATAGAAAGAGAGAACAATGGGATGACTCCAACGATTGGGCTTGCTTTTTTAGCAGGTTTAGCATCCTTCTTATCGCCTTGTGTATTTTCATTAGTACCAGCGTATATTGGTTACCTGGGGGGAAGATCCGTAGCGGTACAATCGAATTTTACTGATAAATGGCGAACCTTCATCCATGGAATGGCATTTGTCTTGGGTTTTAGTGTAGTATTCATCACGCTGGGAGTTACCGCTTCTGCTTTGGGCGGATTTCTGGTTAGTTTTCGTGATATCCTTGCCAAAGTTGGAGGAATTATTGTCGTTTTGTTTGGTTTACACCTGATTGGGGTGTTGCGTATCCCATTTCTCGAATATGATTTGCGTTATCAATCCCAACAAAGCGAGCGCAGAGGCTTGTTGACCTCAATGATGATGGGAGTTTTCTTTTCAGCAGGCTGGTCGCCGTGCGTTGGTCCGGTGCTTGGGGCAATTTTGATGATTGCCCTGAATGGCGGATCGATTAGTCAAGGGGTTGTTCTCTTATCCGCGTACTCTGCTGGCTTAGCCATTCCGTTTCTGATCGCGGCAGTTGGGATTGGCTGGGTTACCACCTTGTTAAGAAAATATGGGAACATACTGCGGTATACCCAAATAGCGATGGGAGTATTGTTGGTTATTGTTGGAGGTATGCTGGCGATGGGATACCTCTCGCAGTTATCTCGTTTCGGCTTATTTGTTGACTTTGGCTTATAGAATATGCTGCAATTGACGCTTTACACCAAGAAAGGTTGTCATCTTTGTGAACAGGTCAAAGAAGATTTAGCCGGTCTTCAGGATCAATATCCTCACCAGTTGACCGAAATAGATATCGAGGAAAACGACGATTTTTATCGACTGTATGCCATAGAAATTCCGGTGCTCCAAATAGGGCCGTATACTTTAAAGGCTCCAATTCAGAAAACAGATCTCGCGATCACCCTGGCTGCTGCAGCCCATCGGAAAGGTCAAATCGAAAGCCTTGATGGCAAACCAAAGGTTTCTGGGGAATTGCATCGTTGGGGTAGAGCAGACCAAATTGTTTACTGGATTGCTCAACACTATTTGAAGATGATTAATCTAATTGTCTTGTTCTATGTCGGTTTACCTTTTTTAGCTCCAGTGCTCATGAAAGCCAACCTCACACCGCCTGCGCGAGCAATTTATAACCTATATGGATTGGTTTGCCATCAATTAGCGTATCGGTCATTTTTCTTGTTTGGCCAACAAATCGTCTATCCGCGTGAATTGGCCGGCTTGGAAGGTTTAAAATCTTATGCACAGGCCACGGGTCTGCCGGAAGTCAACTCAGCCGAAGCTATCCTTTTAGCGCGCCAGTTTATTGGCAATGAACAGGTGGGCTATAAAGTGGCGCTTTGCCAGCGAGATGTTGCTATTTATTTGGGGATTCTCGTTTTTGGCCTCATCTTTAGTTTGAATCGCGACTTTCGATCCTTACCCTGGTATATTTGGATTTTGCTGGGAATTGTGCCCATTGGGTTAGATGGCATCAGTCAAATTATCAGTCAACCGCCCTTTAACCTCATTCCATTTCGAGAAAGTACTCCATACTTACGAGTATTGACAGGTTTTGCCTTCGGTTTTTTTACAGCTTGGTTTGGTTTTCCCTCTGTCGAGGAAAGCATGGCGGATACAAGGAAGATTTTATATACAAAGAAGCTGCGTTTGCATCAGGCTCAAAGCCAACTTTGAGGGGTCATAAAATTGAATTGTCATAAGGTTAACGGATTGCAGTATTACACATTTGAAGCACTCGATCGGTATGGAGTTCCTCATGCCATCTTCAGTCGGCGAGGAGGGGTTAGCCCTTATCCCTGGGCGTCGCTGAATCTAGGCGGCTCGGTGGGGGATGAGATCGAACGAGTCAGGGAAAACAGGAAACGCGCCCTGGATGCGATTGACCTTTCTATCTACAGCACGTATGATGTCTGGCAAGTACACAGCGCAGAGGTCCTTTGCGCAGATAAGCCAAGAGAACCCGATCAACCTTATCAGAAGGCGGATGCAATTCTTACCGATAAAAAAGGGGTTACGCTACTTATGCGCTTTGCGGATTGCGTCCCTATTCTATTGTTTGACAAAAATAGGGGCGTAATTGGGATTGCTCATGCCGGCTGGCAAGGAACACTCTTGGGCGTTGCCGCAAAAGCTGTCCAAAAAATGGCCGAAACCTATGGTTCGAAAGCGGGGGATATTTGGGCGGGTATCGGGCCTTCCATTGGAGGGCATCATTACCCTGTGGGTGTAGAGGTGTGGAAGCAAGCAGTTGAGAAAATGCCGTTTGTAGCAGAAAAAAGCTTTGCAATTGATCAGGGGCAAGTTCGATTTGATTTGTGGCTGGCTAACCAATTAATTTTAGAGCAGGTCGGGGTCAGGGACATTGAGGTTTCTGGCCTTTGCACTGCTTGCGATTTGGAAAATTGGTATTCCCATCGCGCCGAAAATGGGAAAACCGGTCGCTTTGGGGTAGTGATTAGCTTATAATTAAACCGAAATTTAGTTTGAATGGCAAATGTTGGCGCAAATAAACTCTTTAGATGAGCTAACTTCGATGATTGCAAAGAATTATCAGCAGGTTAAGGAAAGGATTGCTGAAGCTTGCCTGCGAGTAAATCGTTCTCCAGATGATGTAACTTTAGTCGTGGTTACAAAAGGACATACCGTTGATAGGATACGTTGTGCGATTGAGTTGGGATTGCGAAAATTTGGTGAAAATTATGCCGAAGAAGGATCTGAGAAGATCGAAACGATTGGGAAAGTTGCTAACCTAGAGTGGCACATGATCGGTCATATTCAAAGCCGCAAAGCGGAGATGGTCGTACAGTTTTTCGATATGGTTCATTCCCTGGATAGCTTAAAGCTAGCCAGACGTCTTGATCGGTTTGCAGCCGAGCAAGAGAAATTGCTACCTGTGCTCCTGGAATGTAATGTCAGTGGAGAGGAATCGAAATTCGGTTTTCCGGCTTCCAATCGGAATCGCTGGGATGATTTGTTGGCCGATTTTATTGAAATTGCACAATTATCTCACCTCGAGATTCGGGGACTAATGACTATGGCCCCATTATATGAAAACCCTGAGTTTGCAAGACCTGTGTTTCGGAAATTGGTTGAGTTACAAGGGTATTTGCGGACACGCCTTCCTGAGGTGGGATGGGATGAGATTTCTATGGGGATGAGTTCGGATTTTGAGGTTGCGATTGAAGAAGGAGCAACCATAGTTCGTATTGGGCAAGCGATTTTAGGCGAGAGGCCACGATCCTAAGGAGCAAACGATGTTATTGTTGGCAAGTATCCTGCATACCGTCCTTCGAGTTTACACTTTTATTGTCATTGTCAAGGTGCTTTTATCGTATTTCTTGTCACCTTACCATCCCCTTCGGGAGGCGATAGATAAACTGGTAGACCCTCTGCTAAACCCTATCCGTCGCAACCTCCCTCCTGTGGGGATGTTTGATTTTAGTCCCCTGGTTTTGATTATTTTGATTCAAGTTGTTGATTCGTTATTGCGGCAAATCATCTACATGCTGTACTAGACATGATGATTACCAATCGAAAATTTCACGATAGCGGAGGCGGTACGGCATTTATGGTTCGAGTCGTACCAAAGTCATCGAGAAATGAAGTTGTTGAATTTATGGATGATGGCACGGTACGAATCCATCTGACGGCCCCTCCGGTGGAAGGGAAAGCAAACCGGCTGTTAATTGAGTTCTTATCTGAATTATTTCAGGTTAAACCTTCGCGAGTGTCCATTGTTGCAGGAGAAAAGTCAAAAAACAAAATTGTCTCTATTGATGGTTTGTCTCCCTCTGAGGTTGAGCAAATATTAATTGCCAGGATTCAACACAAATAGATCATTACCTTGGTTTTCGGCAGACGGTGAAAGACCACAGGGTCTGGTAGGCTGCGGAACGTAAGTTTTGATTGGATGATGCGAGAAGGTTCTCTACTAGGGGGATTGCCAGCTCGAGGGGGGTGAATCGCAAATATTCTAAGGCTGCTTGCTGAATCTCAGGGCTGCCTTCTTCTAGTGCCATTAGGAGAACATCCTGATTAGATTTTCCTGGAGCGAGACCGATACCTTTTTGAGCAGCAAAGTGGATTAACCAGGGAAGGTGAGCCGTCTCAGGGCGCTTTTGTGGAATTCGGGGGTCAGGTGATTCTAAAAAGGCAACCGCATTTGCAGCAGCATCCTTCACCAACCACGCTTTTTCTTCGATTGCCATTTGTTGTAAAAGTTCTTTCGACCAGGTTGAATTTATCCGCAATAACCCGCTAATGCAGGCTTTGCGAACAAGCGGGTCTTCATGCTGGGTTGCTTCTCTCAAGATGGCGTGTCCAACCACTGGGTCGTTGGCAAGCGATTGAGCGGCTGCATCCTTCAATCGGTCGTGCCCGTGAATTAATGCGCTAATCACAGCATCTAAGGCGGGGGCTGTGCCAATATTAACGAGGGCAAGGCACGCGGCTTGAAAGCAATTCGGATGAGAATCTTCGAGTAAGTTTAGCAGAGGTTGAAGATCTGTCTGGATTGATAAACCATACCCCAATGCGCCTAGTTGACGGAGAAAAGCCTCTTTAGATTGAAGGAAAAACTTTATTACTTGCAGGCATTCATCGGATGGTAGGCGAAGCAAAGCTGAGTATGCCTTAGCTCGTACATATTCAGGCTTCTGATCGTTTAGGATGAGGTTTGCCAGACGCTTCATCAACACTTTTTTATCTTCTAAGGTAGTAAGTGTGCCGGCAAGGATTCCTGCCTGATTAACGAATTGATCTTCTGGAATTCGATTGAATTCAAGCACAAAAGTATCGTGCTCGTTGCGAGCTAACGATCGAATCACTGCTTGAACAGCTACAGCCCATTTTGATTGAAGAAAAGCAGATTGATCGCTCTGCTCCAGGGGGAGATAAGAGGCAAAAATAGAAATAAAGGTTGGGGATGAAAAATGGAGTTCTGGCGGGGGAGGTTTGACAATCAATTCATCGGAAACAAATTTACCCAGCGCGCTGGGTGGGGAGGGTGGATTACCATTTTGGAGATGGCTCTTGATAGCTTGGATAGCCCAATCAGCAATTTCTCTACTGCTATGGATGTCTAATGGGGCAGATTGAAGACCGGTTTCGTAAAGTTGAAATGGCTGAGGTTGGACGGGGATTTTTAAGTATAAAAAGAGCAGATATAATGTCCATTCAAGAGGGGTCAAAATGGCGTTTTCTTGTTTAGCCCAGGCTGTCCAAAGTGTTATTGCCTCTGAAGTAGCAACGTTTGCTTTCTTCCAGGCTTCTTGCCATTTTTCAAGAAACGTCCGAGAACTGGTTTTATCCCAGAAACAGATCGAGAGGGGCGAAAAGTCCATGGCAACAAAATCACTGAGATAATTTGGTGTGGCAACGGTTACGATTTTGATTTCAGGATATTGTCTAAGCAGGGTCTTTAGCGCATCGGCGAGTTGGTCAACCTGCTGAGGAGGAATCTCATCTGTGCCATCAAGAAACAGAACCAGTCGTTGTTCCCGGATTGCTTTCCGAATGATGCCAGGCAAAGAACGCCGCACCGAGGTTGAGAATGACTCGCGGGATGATTCGATCATGGCGGTAATGATGTCGTCGCGGTTTGCTAATTCTCTCATCAGGCGAAGAGCGTGGACGTAGATGGGAAGAAAAGGATACAGGTTCCGATATGGATGATCCAGGCGGGCAATCTTCATAGCAGCTTCGAGCAAAGCAGTTGTCTTACCCCAGCCGTATTCGCCGATTAAAATTAACCGCGAATTCCCCTGCGCTAATATATCCAGGACAGAATAAGATTTTATTTGATAAAAGCTGGCAAGTAAGGGATCGTCAAATATCAGCGGAACAGCTTCAGTAGTGATGTCCTCAAAAAGTGTTTCGTCTTTATCTCCTGCCGAAAGAAGTGGAATGCAGCGGGCAGGGATTAACAGGTCATCTAGAGCAAACATTTGAGAAAGGAGATGTTCTTTTTGGCAAAAACGAATGATGTCTTTACGAAATTGGACTTCGAGATTTGAGCCAATGAACAGAGAACTTTGCAGGTTGGACTGCAACGATTGCCAGAGGGAATAGAGGGTGTCGCGAAAACGATAGATTAATATGTAGAGGATAGTGGAACTCAAAACACCGATAAGAAACGATCTCAGATCAAAGCGCCAAATGTTCATGCCCTGACTCCTTACCCCCCATAGAGGATTCTGCCGCAGGAGGGACAGAATGCCAGGTGATGCGGGGAACGAGATTCTTGAATTAATCCTCCGGTTAAGGTGGTACCGCAGGCTGAACAGCATCTATCCTGCACACGACTAACTGCAATACCCTTCTTGTTGGCTCGAATGGTCTGGTAGCGTTCGTAATGGCTTGATTCGATACTGGAGATTGCAATCGCTCGTTCATTTTCAAGCCGTTGAATTTCTTTTTCCACGTCGGTTTTCTCACCTAAGTATCGTGAGGTGCGTTGGAAGACGTCTTGCTTGACCTGATTAAGAACACCTTGCAAGTTTTGGAGGGTTTTGGTCTCTTCTTCAAGATGGATCATCGCTTCAAGTTGTCGATCCTCGAGCACCTGAAGATATTTCTTTAATGCCTTTACTTCATCCTCCAAGTCCTTTAATTCTTTGGGATTCTTTATCCGTCCTCCGTATAAGGCGGCTTCACTCTGTTCGATCTTGATATTTTGCTGTTGAACATCGTGTTCAATAAAACGGATTTTTTTCTCCAACTCTTTAACGATGGTCTCTTGACGATTGTAATCGTCTTGTGCTTGACGTAAATCTGCATCATCTTCTAGCAGTGTTTCTAATAGCGTGAGCCTTGACTTGGCTTGATCAAGTTGCAGGTCAATTTGTTGAAGACGGTACAGCAGAAAAACCTGGCTCATAATCACGATTATAAAAGCGAAAAGCTAAATGACAAGGGCAAAATCAATGTTCGTGAGATAGAAAATCTCCGTGTACAATAAAGAAGATGTGTGTAAAAATCCCCAGCCGGGCTATTTTCATGGACAGGATTAAAACCAACGTTTTTGATGTCCTTCTTATTATTCTATTTGTCTCTCTGACTCAATTTCCATATCTTTATGCTTCTTTACAATCAGAGCAAACTTTACTTTTTAGCGGTTTTTTATTTAACCCCCTGGATGGGAATACCTATTTATCTAAAATGCGTCAGGGTTGGGAGGGGAATTGGCTATTTGAGCTGACCTATAGCCCTGAGAAAAATCAACCCGCCTTTTTGTTTGTCTTTTATCTTTTCTTGGGGCATGTCGCCCGGCTTTTTCATTTGAATTTAGTGCTTACCTATCATCTGGCACGCCTCTTTACCAGCTTTGCAGTGATCCTTGCCCTCAAAAGCTTTTATCAATGGTGCTTTGATCAGAAAAGAATTGTCAAAATTGCGCTCATTTGGGCAATCTTTGGGGCTGGTATAGGATGGATCGCTTTGCCATTTGGAAGTTTTGCACCGGATTTTTGGATCGCTGAGGGGTATGTATTTCTGGCGACGTTTGCGAATCCGCACTTTCCTCTGGCAATTGCGATTATGGTGTGGATGATGACCTTGTCGCGAGAGGCTGTAGAGCATCCGCTTCAAGCCTGGTTTGCTTTGCTGGCTGGCTTAGTTCTTGCAAATCTTTCGCCGTTTGCGTGGGTGATTACCAGCCTTGTATTCTGTGTCTATTTGGGGGTAGTCAATTGGAGAAATGATCGAGATACCCTGCAAGCTGTTTTGCTAAGATTCGGTGGTTTTTGTTTGGGTGGAGTACCTTTCCTGATTTATCAGTTTTGGGTTGTCAGACAAGATATGGTTCTGGCGGAGTGGAATCGGCAAAATGTAACCCCCTCCCCTGAGTTTTGGGAATTCCTCGTTGGCTATTTCCCTCTAGCGATTTGGGCTTTTTGGGGGGGAATGAAGGCAATTAGGCACAGAGAACCTCGAGCCCTGATGCCCTTAATTTGGTTCGGTGTCTCATTGGTGTTAATTTACTTTCCTTCCTCTCTTCAGCGACGATTTATGATTGGACTGTATGTGCCGCTGGTTGCGCTGGCAATGCACGCTATCGAAGGTGACACTGTTCAGCATGATGTCGCATTGGGCAGAACTTCGCGTGGATTTTGGTTAAATCTTTCTCTTTTAATTTCGTTGGTTACGAATATTGTTCTTCTGTTTGCTACATTACAAGCGGTGCAAAAACGGGATAATGTGATTTTTCTCTATCGGGAAGAAGTTCAGGCATTTGATTGGCTACGTGAGAATTTGCCAGAAGATGCGGTGATTTTAGCTGCTCCCGAGAGTGGGAGTTTTCTCCCTGCCTGGACGGGGTTGAGGGTGGTTTATGGTCATCCCTTTGAGTCGATCCAGTCCGAGAATAGAAAGCAATTGGTAGAAAGGTTCTATCAAGGAAAATTTTCACTTTCGGAGCAGAAGAAATTTCTTGCCGAAAATTCGGTTACAGCTATTCTATGGGGAATGCGCGAGCGTGTTATAGCTAACCCTGAAGTTGAATATATATTAAAACAAACCTGCCCGATTGGTTATCGCAGTGAACAAATCACCATCTACCTGGTCGTCCCATAGACTCATCTCAACTTCTGAATGGCGATGGGTTTTTGTGTATGCCATTTTTATTATGGCTTTGACATCGATTCCCTATCTAATCGCTTTTCAGAAGACATTATTATCAGATCGAAATACTTCCTGGCGATTTTCTGGTTTTCTGTTTGGTGTGGAGGATGGTAATTCCTATATTGCGAAAATGAGAAGAGGGATGGAGGGTGAGTGGCTCTTTCGCAGTCCCTATAGTGGAATGGAGCAAAAAGGATTCCTGGCATTTTTACCGTACTACCTCTTGGGAAAACTTGCTGGCGGAAGGGGCTCACACGAACAATTGGTGATTTTGTTTCACTGGTTTCGGATTGGGGCTGGTTTCATTTGTATTTTCGCGTATTATCGTTTTCTCAGCGAATATCTCTCCCGGCGTTATTATCGTAGAATGGCTTTGGTCTTGATTACGCTTGGGGGAGGACTCGGATGGCTGATTTTGCTTTTTAGCGATGTTCGGGTTTTGCCACTTGAGTTTTACTCTCCAGAAGCATTTGGATTTTTGAGTCTGTATGGTTTACCCCATTTGAGTCTGGCAAGGGCTTTGATGCTTCTAGCCCTGGTCGAGTATATTCATATCTGGAGTTCGGATGAAAAAGCCACGCGTTCCACGCATTGTTGGCGATTGAGTTTGTACTGGTTAGGTGCGGGAGTAGCTCAGCCAATTCAGGCAGGGATCTTAGTCATTGTTTTCACATTCCATTTGTTTTTAGAGTTAATCAAACAAGTTTTCGAGGGAAGCGCCTCTGTAAAAAGGGATAGACTTAAAGAGGTAATGCTGTCGATATTTGGGGCAGGTTGGATGCCTATTATGCTGCTTGTTTACACCGCCTATGCATTTCTAACCGATCCCTATTTGCGTATTTGGGCAGCGCAAAATCGCCTTCCTTCAGCCTCGATTTCTCTTTATCTTTTATCGTATGGGTGGTTGCTTCCAATGGTGCTGGGTGGAATTTATAGGATACAAAGAAGCGGAGATGAGAAATCTCGGCTGCTACTCATTTGGCTGCTAACAGTGAGCGGGCTGATCTTTCTTCCGATTTCAATCCAGCGCCGATTAATCGAAGGAATATGGGTGATTCTCATTCTGCTTGCAAACCTTTTCTTAGAATCTCGCCAGGCGATATCCAGGCAACAGGATTACTGGCGTTGGTTGGCGGGATTGATCTTCCTGTTAGCCATTCCTTCATCGTTATTGTTGATCCTCGGCGGGTATCAGAATGTGATCTTTCCAAACCCCCCCATTTTTGTTCCACAACGCCATGCCATTGGTTATGAGGCACTTAACCAAATTGAAGATGCGCGCGATGCAATGGTTTTAGCTTCCTATGAGACCAGCAATGAGTTACCGGCGTATGCTTTTGTGCGGGTGCTCTCAGGACATGGGCCAGAAAGCCCGTTTGGGGATGTTCTATCTGAGGAAGTGAAAGCATTTTATCAAGCCCAGACGGCAGTTGGTTTTCGGCAAGATTTTCTTCAACGGTATGGTATCCAGTACGTGATTTGGGGAGATAATGAAAGAAGCTTGGGTAACTGGCAACCCGTGTTAGAACCTTATCTCATTCCAGTCTATGAAAATGAAAGCTTTGTTATTTTTAAGGTCGATCGCTCGAAAATGGACAATTGATCCCATCGAATTAGCCCTTTGGGTTGCTCCCATTATCTTATTCTCACCAGGCATATTCGGTGGAAAAGTTTTTTATTGGGGAACAATATTGTTGCAATTTATCCCGTGGAGGCATCTGGCGCTTGAATTGATAAAAGGAGGTGAAATTCCCTTATGGAACCCATATTCGGGGATGGGTGCTCCTCTGTTGGCAAATTACCAATCGGCTTTGCTCTATCCTCCGACGTGGATGTTGATGGCTTTAGAAGCTATTGGAGGGCTTTCCTGGTCGGCGATTGGGCAAGGGGTATCTTTGGCATTGCATTTGGGGTTTTGCGCGGTGGGTACCAGACGGATGTTGCGAGAATGGGGCCTAAGTGATTTGGGCCAGATTGTCGGAGGGATTGCTTTCGGGCTGAGTGGTTACCTGGTGAGTCGAGCGAGCTTTCAATCGATTATTTTTTCGGTTAGTTGGATGCCATGGATTGTGCTTTTCTCGCAGCGGGTGGCTCTCTCCAGTGGTAAGCCTAAACGACTGGGTTTTTTCTGGCTGGTGATTTGCATTGCAATGAATCTTCTGGCAGGCCATGCACAGAGCAGTTGGTATATCCTCTGGACGACTACAGCGTTTTTTGTTTGGCAAAGCCTGCTTTTGAAACCAATCGGCTGGTGGGAAACCTGGAAAAGGTTGGCAAAAAATTTTCTGCTATGGGGAGGGGCAGTTGGTTGGGCGGTTTTACTCGCTGCTGCTCAGTTGATCCCAACGGTGGAGTACCTGATGAACTCGCAGCGGAGCACGGGAATTGACCGCGAACTTGGCTTGACCTATTCATTTTGGCCTTGGCGTTTTCTGACAATGCTGATGCCCGATTTTTTTGGTAGTCCAGAGCATGGCAATTATTGGGGATATGGCAATTATTGGGAAGACGCGGTTTACTGTGGTTCAATGGCTATATTGCTCGCTATTTTTGCATTCGGAAAAATCTGGCATCGTTCAGAGAATCGATCGGCGAA
This sequence comes from Anaerolineales bacterium, assembly GCA_034434515.1. Classification (GTDB taxonomy): domain Bacteria; phylum Chloroflexota; class Anaerolineae; order Anaerolineales; family UBA4823; genus NAK19. The sequence continues at coordinate 29,470 of DAOTZA010000033.1, forward strand.
GATTAACGCTCAGAATTATTTAAAAATGATTGTTCTTTTTTGGGCAGGGATGGGTATCTTAGCCATGGTTTTGGCGTTAGGAAAGAACTTGCCTTTGTATACCTGGTTGTTCGAGACCGTACCTGGTTTCGATTTGTTTCAAGCTCCGACGCGGATTTCGTTGATTGCTCAATTTAGCTTAGCCATTCTGGCTGCAATTGGTATCGACCTTTGGGGCACTCCGCGGGGTAAGGTTTTGTATTGGACCAGGTTGGGTACAGCCGGCTTTTTTTCGATGTTACTTGTCTCTTCTCTAGCCTCTTTTTTCCTACAAGAAGATTTTTATCCTACAATCTTAAAATCAGTTCAGCAATTTGGATTGCTAGGTTTAATTTTTGGAGTACTTCTACTGTGCAAACCTGAAGAACAATCGAAATTGACCGATTTAGGAAATAGAAAACCACTGGTACGTTCCATACGAATTTGGAAGATTTTAATTATTGCCTTCTTTTTGGTTGACCTCGGATGGGTGGGATGGGGATTGAATCCGGTAATTTCCATTGAGCTGTTTCGACAACCGTTCCAGAATGAAAAAGCAGGTAGTCCTGCTTTCTCTCGACGTTTTTTTATTCATCCTGATGATGAATATACGATCAAGTTTGAGAAGTTCTTCCGCTTTGATACGTTTGGCAATATTGAAGATTGGGTCCCTTTGCGGCGGTCGTGGTTACCCAATATCAATTTGCTAGACGAGGTCGCCATGGTGAATAACTTCGATCCGTTTGTCCCAGACCGTTTTGCAAAGTGGTTAGAGTCCATTACCAAGGCACGAAGAGAGGGGCAGGAACTTGTTTACCAGAGACTGTTGAAGATCAGTGGTGTTCAAGTATTGATCGAAATAGATGGAGAGGGTGAATTGAAAACAATTCCGTTGGAAGGGAGCGAGCGTTTTCAGTTTTTTGAATGCGCAAAAAAAGTCAGGACAAGTGAAGAGGCATTGGAGGCGGTCCTGAGGAATCCTGAGCTGGGCTTGAATCAGATAGTGGTCGAAACCACTGAAGCGAACGGAGATGAACACTGTCTGATGAAGCCTAATCTGACTCCATCCATTAGGATTCTCTCCGAATCGGCGAATCGAATCCAAATTGAGCTGGATACCCCCCGCAAGGGTTGGCTAGTGATGAAGGATACCTACTACCCCGGTTGGGTTGCATGGGTCAATGGAGCGAAAGCACCGATCTTTGCCGCAAATAGCATCTTCCGAGCTGTGCGTGTAGATGAGGGTATAAATCTGATTGAGTTTCGTTATCAACCGCTTTCATTTTCCTTGGGGGTGACTATGAGCGTTTTATCGTTGCTCCTGTTGATTCTCTATCCAGGAATGCAAAAGGATGACTGATAGGAAAGTATTTCTTTCACTTCTTGTTCCTGTTTTGATTACTTTCACTGTATGTGTGGGACTCGTTTGTTTTACTCTGTTCAAAGTGGATGGAGACATAATGCAGTTTATTGTGCTTGGGACGCGCTTTTCTGAAGGAGACCCCCAAGGCAGTGAAGGATATGATGGTCAATTTGGTTATTATATAGCCATACAGCCCGACCCTCAGATGGTTTCCAAGCACCTGGATGTGCCCGCTTATCGCTATCAAAGGATTATCTTACCCATTCTGGCACGATGTTTTTCTTTAGGCAATCCGAAGTGGATACCGTGGTGGTTGGTAATCCTACCATTGCTGGGGCAAGTGATTGGGGTGGCGTTTGTGGCGAAAATCATGTTGGATTTAAGAAAAAATCCATTCATCGCGCTCGTCTATGGTTTGAACGCCGGATCTTTGCTTTCCATTCGAGTAGCTCTACCGGAACCGCTAGCTTATGCATTTGTAGCAGGGGCAATCTATGCTTATCAAAAACGAAAATATTGGCTAGGAGCTATTTGTTTCACTCTAGCGTTTTTTACCAAAGAAGTAACCCTGGTATTTGGGGGTGCAGCCCTGATTTGGTTATTCTTAGACCGTCGGTGGAAGGAAAGCAGGACATTATTGTTGGTAAGTTTTTTACCTTATGCTATGTGGCAAGGGTGGCTTTGGAAAACTTTCGGGCAGATGGGGATTGGTAGTGGAGGGGAAAATGCGAGTGGATTTGAGTGGATTCCGTTTATGGGGTTGTTGCGCATAGCCATTTACAGCTGGCAGTACTTTTTCGCTATGCTAGTTGCCTTTGCTCCGTTAGTGGTTGTCCCATCTGTGTGGAGCGCCTGGGTAACGGTTCGGCAGATACTCCAGAGAGAGCGAAATTTCTTGAACATATCACTATTCTTTCATTCTTTGATGATGTTTTTCTTACCTTTTTCAACTTACCGCGAAACGGGTGGGATTTTACGCCTTTCTGTGGGATTTGTTTTGGCTTTCCTCCTGTATGTGGTCAACGAAAATTTTCCAAAATTGATTCGCTATCTTCCTTTTTGGTGGGTGTACAATGTATTTCTGTTCCTTTGAAAAGGAGACGGTATGGACATAACGGAAGTCAAGCCACTGGCTGAGCGAATTATTGGAAACATCAGTAAAGTGATTATTGGAAAACCACGCTCGATAAAACTGGCGGTAATCAGTTTATTTTGTCAAGGACACTTGCTGATAGAGGATGTTCCGGGTGTGGGAAAAACGATGTTGGCACGAAGTCTGGCAAAGTCAGCTGGATTAATTTTTAGCCGAATTCAATTTACACCTGACATGCTACCCAGTGATATCACTGGCGTTTCGATCTTCAATCAGGAAACCCGTCAGTTTGAGTTTCGAGCAGGCCCGATTTTGTCTCAAATTGTTTTAGCTGATGAGATCAACCGGGCGACGCCCAAAACACAGGCGGCTTTATTAGAGGCAATGGAGGAACGCCAGGTCACTGTGGATGGTGTTACTCATCAGCTATCTTCGCCTTTCATGGTCATGGCAACTCAAAACCCGATCGAATATGAAGGTACCTTTCCTTTACCCGAAGCCCAATTGGACCGTTTTTTTATGCGCATTCAAATCGGTTATCCAACGTTGGAAGAAGAAATCCGCATTTTAGACGAACAACAATATCAACATCCGATTCAGAGTTTGGAGGCGGTCATCACTACTCAACAGCTCATTGAGGTCCAAGAGACAATAAAGAAAGTTTACCTCTCCCCGGCGGTTAAGCGTTACGTTGTAAACCTCATCCGCTACACGCGTAATCAAAGCGATGTCTATTTAGGTTCCAGCCCACGAGGTAGTTTAGCCTTAGCAAGAGCTGCACAGGCAAAGGCAGCCATTGAAGGAAGGGACTATGTATTGCCTGATGATATCAAAGAGTTAGCTGTGGAAGTATTGAGCCATCGCCTTATCCTGGCGCCGGCATCTAGGTTGCGAGACTATAACCAACGAGACGTCATCCTGGAGGCCTTGAACAATATTGCTGTGCCGGGAGGCGATCCAATGCGAAGGGAAGGATGAATACCCCTCAGAAAGTTGTGGTTGGATTGTTTCTCTTTTGTCTGCTCGGAGGGGTGATCAGCGGAGCATCCTTTTATTATCGGTTAGCTTATTTGTGGGGGGGAGTGTGGATTTTTGCCTGGTTAACCTCCCTTTTTGCTCTTCGAGGAGTTGAAATCTCACGGATTGCGCGTTTCCACCGAGCTCAGGTTGGACAAATTTTTGAAGAGCGAATTGAAGTGAACAATCATTCAAGAATAACAAAACTGTGGCTGGCAGTCCAAGATGAATCAGCTTTACCCGGAGCGCAGGCATCACGGGTTATAAGCTACCTAAAGCCCAAGGAAACGCGCTCGTATTTTGTGCGTACGCGTCTGGTAAAAAGAGGTTTCTATTCATTGGGTCCAACCAGGGTTGTGGCGGGTGATCCATTTGGGCTTTTTGTAGTAGAAAAGAATTTCCCGGCAAAGGAGCATCTTCTGGTTTATCCAATGACGGTAGAGATAGAAGACTTTCCCAATCCAGCGGGATGGATTTCTGGAGGAGAAGCTATACGGAGAAAAACCCATCAGATTACGCCTAACGCTGCTGGAGTGAGAGAATATCTGGCTGGCGACCCTTTGAATCGCATTCATTGGTTGAGCACAGCACGACGCAATCGGTTGATGGTCAAAGAATTTGAGTTAGATCCTTTGTCGGAGGTGTGGATCTTCTTGGACGCTGATAAGAGGAATCAGTACGGCAAGGCGGATTATCGATACGACTTTCACCCCAGGGAATTATGGCGACCAGTTGTAAAATTGCCGCTTCCTACCGCCACATTTGAATACCAAATTGTCATTGCTGCTTCGTTGGCGAGACATTTTTTGCGAAAAGGAAGGGCGGTTGGCTTGATCGCCAAAGGGAGAAATTTTCACGTTTCTGCCGCGGAAAGAGGTTTTCGACAGTTGGGCAAATTATTAGAAATGTTCGCCGTTCTGGAAGCTGAGGGAGACCTTCCCTTACCAGTCCTTGTGGAGAATCAAGGGAGATACCTGCCGCGAGGCAGTACAGCTATTTTGATTAGTTCAGCGTATGATCAAAGCTTGAGCCGCGCAGCATCCTTTCTTAGTGCCGTTGGGCATCGCCCGGTAGCAGTTTGGGTTGATCCAACCACTTTTGAAGCAGGTCTTGATGAAGCAAAGCGCCGACAATATCTTGCCTCCCTTCGTAGTCAAGGCATTCCGTTTATTGTTGTGCAGCGCGGAGATAATTTGGCACAGATTATATCAGCGAATTGTCTTATGCCGAGATCATAGTAGCATAAAGCTATAGCTAATCGGTCAATTCGATATAGATGCGTTTGTTAATTTTCCCTTTACTCTTGTAATCAACAACGCGGATTTTGCCAATTTCAGACGTGTTCTGGACGTGGGTACCACCATCTGCTTGCAAATCTAAGCCGACGATTTCGACCACGCGCACGAATTGGATTCCCTCTGGCAGTAAATTAATTTTGGTGCGAATGAGGTCTGGAATTTTGAAGGCCTCTTCACGAGGCAAAATGGCGGTGCGAATCGGTAAGCTTTTTTCCACCTCATGGTTGACTGCTTGCTCAATAGCAACCACCAAATCTTTCTGCATGGTCTCAAATTCAAAATCCATGCGGCCTTTAAGGGGATCCATATCCCCACCGGTCACCGTCGCCCCATAATCACGAAAGATTACTCCACAGAGGACATGCATGGCGGAATGGGTGCGCATGAGTTGATAGCGGCGTTCCCAATCAATATGACATTCAACAATTTCACCTACCCCAGGAATTTCACTATCGGCTGCCAGGTAAAAGAGTACATCCTCGCCAGATTTTTTCACTTTTTGAACTGCCAGTTGTTTCCCTTGCCAAAGTAAGTAACCTGTATCAGAAGGTTGTCCTCCTCCACCTGGGTAAAAGACTGTTTGATCAAGTATCAGAGCGTGCTCTTCAGCTAGTACCTGAATAACGAGAGCCTGGTTAGCTTTTAGATAGCTGTCGGTCTGGTATAAAAGCGTTGTCATGATCTGCTCCTTTAGGTTAATTTGGATTTGATTGTAACGGATTATACGCCTCCTATTTCAGGATGAGGTTGGTTTATACGTTTTTATTGATGAGTTGCTGTGAGGAACAAGAGGATTGTTATCAGGTGAATAGATATTGAAATGTTGGATAACGATTTTGTGGATTAGATGGG